>JBPPMC010000054.1:0-2294 GCA_051305835.1 Sphingobium sp. | reverse complement strand
TCTTCGGGTATCAAATCCTCCGTACCGCCGGGGGCAGCGGCCACAAGGAACAGGGGAAACCCATGGCAGGTCTGAAGAACGTGCGCCAGCTCGGGCGCGCATCGACCAGGCCATCCGCGAGATCGTGATGGGCGTGTTCGCGCGTGCGTACCGGATCCTGGAGACCAATCGCGCGGTGCTGGAGCGCTGCGCGCGCGAGCTGCTGGTGCGGGAAACCCTGGACGAAAACGACATCCGCCAGCTGACTCAGGGGCTGCAGCGCGAAGCCGCGGAAACGACCGTCTCCGCGGCGGGTTGAACCCTCCCGGGAAGGGCTGAACGACATGACCTGACGTGAGCTCGGTGTGCCGATGATCGTGGCATCCACGATCGTGCCCCGCGCGGAGTTCGACGCCGTTGCCAAAGCTGGGTATGCCGGCATCATCGCTTGGGGCGACGTGCGGGAGAACCGGCTTGCAGGGCCAACCAGCCAGGTGCCTGGTGACGCGGCAACAATGGCGGCATCGAGCTGGCCAGAGGCGGGCAGGGATCTGGCGCGGATCGCCGATCATCTGCAGCGCCATGAGGCCGCGCATGTGCTGCCCTGTGGCCGAGATCACCCAGGCGATCAGCATGCCAGACACCAATCCTTGTTGGCGCCTGGTCAGCGGGCACGAGCGTGAGTTGGTAATCGGTCCAGATGCGTGCTGCTACCGGGCGCTGTACGGGTACGTGGTCCGGATCGACACGGTGCCCGTGCTGGCAGTGCGCGCACAGCGCGAGGCGGGTTTGGTCGGCCCATGATCACATCGATGCGCACGCTCCGGGCCCCGATGCTTGCGCGCACTGCCGGTCTTCGGGTATCAAATCCTCCGTACCGCCGGGGGCAGCGGCCACAAGGAACAGGGGAAACCCATGGCAGGTCTGAAGAACGTGCGCCAGCGGCGCACTGACGCATTGACGAGGGTGTCGTGGCAGCAGTTCGAAACGCTGCTGGCCGATTACTACCGCGCGCAGGGTTACACCGTTGAGCATGTCGGCACCGGTTTGTCGGGTGCGGAAAGCGACGGCGGCATCGACCTGAAGCTACGTCGTGATGGCCGCTATGTGGTCGTGCAGTGCAAACACTGGAACGCCAAGCAGGTCACCCACAACCCGATGCATGAGCTGCTCGGCGTGATGCTCACTGAAGGGGCGACCGGCGCCATCCTGGTGACCAGTGGCGAGTTCACGCGCGCAGCCTGGGAGAAAGCCCAGGCGTTGCCGCAGATCACGCTGATCGATGGCCAGGCCGCGCGGGAGATGCTGGGCCCGCTGTTGGACGAGCCGGGGTCACCCACTGTGCCGGCCCCGGCCCCGTCGCGCGCCGATCAGCCCATGGCGCGGCGTCAGCATGTGGTGCCTGCTACCAGCGCGCCGATGGCCCATCGGCTGATCGAGAACGCAGCTTCGCGCCTGATTTGTGCGGCTGAAGACCGCATTCGCTATGGCGGCCGTTCACACCGTTCGCGCCGGCGCAGTTCCGGTCCGCTGACATCCCTGCTGGGTGCATTCGGCGCCAAGCTGCTCGTCGCGGCCTTCGGTTTGATCGTGATGCTGGTCTGCATCCAGGTGTTCCTGAGCCAGATGCACAAGACCGTCGCGGGCATTGGCCCGCAAAGTGCGCAGGGCGCGCAGCGTGTCGCGCCCAGCCAGCGTCCCATGGCGTTACAGGTGGCTGCTACACCGCTACAGCGATCAACCGAGGCGACACTGGCCGCCCCGCCCCGGCAGGTAGACCAGATCCCGCAGATGTCCATCGGCAATACGATGAGCAAGACCGAACAGGAAGAGTGGAAGCGCAAGAACGCAGAATCGATGCGAATCCTTGAGGCGACCACGCCTGAGCTTTAAGTCCGGCCATAACCAGGACGAACCCGCTGGCCAACCTGGCGATGAAGGCTTCGGACAACGCGATCACTTACAACGACGACCTCGGCGATGCCTCCACCCAGGTGGAAATCCCGGCGTATGCGATCCAGACGCTGGTGTATTGAAACGATGCGCATCGGCGCTGGGTTGAAGCGCAGCGCCTGCCGAGGCCAGGCTCAGGCCGGCCAATGGATCGGCGCCAGGCCGTCCAGCTGCGGGCGAGCGAACAGGTAGCCCTGCTGCAGGTCGATGCCAAGATCCTGCAGCGCGCGCGATTCGTCGGCGGTCTCGATGCCTTCGGCGATGACCGCGATGCCCAGCTCCAGGGCCAGCGCGGCCCCGTGGCGGGCGATGGCCTGGCGCTTGCGGTCCTGGTCGATGCCGCGCACCAGGTGCATGTCCAG
>JBPPMC010000023.1:0-60575 GCA_051305835.1 Sphingobium sp. | reverse complement strand
TTGCCAGATCGGACGCCCCCTTATATTGGCGCACTTCCCTGATGCACCCGTAGCTCAGCTGGATAGAGCATCAGACTACGAATCTGAGGGCCGGGCGTTCGAATCGCTCCGGGTGCACCATTCTTCAGGGTCAGAAATCAAAAGGCCAGTCGCGAGACTGGCCTTTTTTCTTGCACGTGTTTGATGGTGACGACCCGGCCTACATCCGCAAGGGTCGGAGAGTTCTATCGCCTTGTTGCACTCGTCAGCTGCTACCCTTGCGCAACGTTGCTCGTCTAATTTGAATTGCACCGGCGGACGTTCAATTCATGTGGTCTCGGGCAGCATTGAGCAGTCAGAGCATCGTTCCACGGACTGTGCTAGGAAGTGCGATCTTCTAACGCCATCACGCTATTGACGCGCTACCCATAGTCGAGTTTCACAATGTCTGATCGCTTGAAAGTTCTGCTCCAATATCTGCTCCCCAAACGGCATCTGACCATGATTGCTGGACGGGTCGCAGGAGCGCAGGGTGGCGCAGTCACGACCCGGCTAATAGGTTGGTTCGTCCGCCGCTACCACGTGGACATGAACGAAGCTGAAAACGTGGACATCGTGAGCTACAAGAGCTTCAATGACTTCTTTACGCGGCCGCTCAAAGTCGGCGCGCGCGCCTTGGCCACCGCCGACTTCGTCTGCCCTGTGGATGGAGCGATTAGCCAGTTTGGCGCCATCGACGACCACCATATCCTCCAGGCCAAGGGTCATCGCTTCACTACGACCGAACTGGTCGGTGGAGATAATGCCTTGGCTGCCCTTTTCCGCCACGGCAGCTTCGCCAACCTCTATCTCTCGCCCAAGGATTACCACCGCCTCCACATGCCTTGCGACGGTACGCTCACGCGCATGATCTACGTGCCCGGCGCGCTGTTCTCCGTGAACCCCGTCACTGCGCGAGGCGTACCGAACCTGTTCGCGCGCAACGAGCGTGTCGTATGTGTGTTTGAGTCATTGGAGCATGGTCCATTCGTGATGGTGCTGGTCGGCGCCACCATCGTCGGTAGCATGGCAACCGCGTGGCACGGTGTCGTGAACCCCAAGCGCACCAGCAAGGTGTCTGAATGGACTTATGCCGATCATGCTATTCGGCTGCGAAAAGGCGAGGAAATGGGTCGGTTCCTCCTCGGCTCGACAGTCGTGATGCTATTCAAGCAGGACGCCATAGCCTTCAATAGCGACTGGAGGCCGGAACGACCCGTGCGCCTAGGCGAAATGATGGGCGACCGCCCCGCGTAAGAAGCGCTTTGCTCGCATCGCCTCCGAGGCAAACCCCAGATCGCTGAGATTGCCAAGGCGCAACTACCTGATCGCAGTGCCACACCGGCGGAATGCGCAGTCCGGAATTTGGCGAATCCGCGCGGCCGGGTCGCCACCGTTGCAGCTATCGCGTCAATAGAGCTTGAATTCGACCAGTCTGGTGGCCCGGGCCGGTGGCTGACGGATCAGGACGCGTATTTTGCTGGCTGTTACCGTGGGCCAGCGCACGTGCGTTATCCCGTTGGCTACAGGTCGTTTGACGGGCGCCGCAACGGTCCGCCAGCGCTTGGCTTCCCATATTTGCACGCGATAGTGCATCGGCGCGCCAAAATGCGTCCCATCATCGAAAAAGGCTAATTCCGCGCGCGACACGGCGGTCGGTTTGCCCAGGTCGATGCTGTACCATTGCTCCGTGGATGAGGCTTGCGAAGACCAGCCGTTGGGAAGCTCCGGGAAGAACCAGACTCTCCCGTCAATGGCATCGTGCACATTCTCAGGATCGCCGTTGCTGGATGCGCTGCCTGTAGGGAACTGGCCACGTACGAGCTGGACGGCCAGATCAATCGGCTGGGCCGGTGCTGCCACCTGCGCGCGACGTAGCGGCACCGTGACACGCCCCAGGGTCTGGCGGCGCGCCACGATCTGGCCATCCACTTCGACGATCAGGCCGGCACCTTGCCGATAGTGGCTACCATCTGCGTCCCAGATCACCGCGATATGGCGGCCATGATAGGGCACATCCTGCACGCGAAACCAATTCAACGCCTGGCTGTCCCCGGCCGACGGCAACAAGGGATTGATGTCGAGAATGTCATCCGCACGGGGCCGGATACCGACCAGGCCGGTCAGGATCAGGTCGTTAAAGCCCGAGTGGAAATAATGATGGCTCCGGTCCAGTCCTACGATCGGGTTGCCCGTTTCGGGATGATAATCCTCCTCCAGATCAAGGCGATCGCCCTGAAAATGAAGCGCCGCATATTGCCGTAGGAGCCGCATATAGTCGCTGCGGGTCACACCGCCCCGCTCGGTATAGTGATCAAGAAGGTTGGCCATGCCGATCAAGATCTGGGTCGTCTGATACGGCCAGATGGGGCCATTCCACTGACATTCCGGTGCGGTGCCCAGATAGCGATATTGGCGCATATAATATTCGTAGCTCGCCTCGACTGTCCGCATCCCCGCCCCCCCGGCCAGCGAGGCGGGGTCGAGCAGGTGGCGCCACGCCTGCGCATATCCCGCCTCATCGGGCGGCAGGTCGAACATCCACGGCAAATAGCCCACCAACTCGCGCGCGCGGATTGGTGACCAATATTTCACATGTTCATTATCGACCTGATAGCGGTCGACGAAGTGCGTAAGGTCGGCGCTCCATAGATCCTTGAGCACATGCGCGCGGATTGTCTCTGCCCGTGCCGCAAATCCCATCGACATGGCTTTGTCGCCAGCCATCTCCGCCAGTTTCGCCAAGGCGCGTGCATTGGCGAACATGTAGGCGTTGACCGATGGACGGAAGGCGTCGCCGCCGCGAAAGCCGTCCTTGCCGCCCGACGCGTCGATCGAGGACACGGTATATTCCGTCGCGTCGAGTAATGGCTCGACGAAATAGAGACCCTTGGTGAAATCGAGTTTCTCGTCCCACAATTCATAGATGTGGCGCATGACCGACAAGTGCCGGAGCGCTGTCCCCCGATCCCCGTCGACCAGGAAGCGACCATAGACCGAGTCCGCCATATAATCGGTGAAATGGCGATCATTCCCGCCGCGATACATGAAGTCGATATAATCATCGGCATAGCGTCGGTCATTGAGCCAGCGCCCTTCGCCCAGATGAAAGCCGGTGGCGTCGTTCAGGCTGGCAAAGGGGTGGCGCTGCCAGTCGACATCATCGAGGAACTCAGTCGAAATATAGCCGCGGGCGCCAAGATCACGCTGGTGAGCGCGGTAGAGTTTCCACCGATAATAATAGACTGCATCGATCCTCGGATCGGCGGATTCGAAGAAGGGAATATTGCCTTCGTACCAAGGTGCGTCATTGCCGAACTGCGCGGCTGCGATAGCACCGGTGTCCATGGCGTGGGGAAGCGGGGCGGGGCGTGGCGCAGGCGCGGCCCCTAACAGTGCACTCCCGGCCAGCAGCGTGGTCAGCCAATGGCGCATCGGCCCATCTTCCCGGACGTAAAAAGGGCGGTGACCGTTCCGGGAGTTGGAGAGAGTCCTCGGAACGGTCAAAGGCGCAGGCCGCGAAGTTGGAGGAAATCGCGTCCTGCGGGCAACTTATTTAAAGGTGTAGCGGATGCCGGCGGCAAATGTACGCGCGAACAGCGTGGTGCCGAGGTTGAACTGGTCGGGACCGCCGACATCTTCGAATTTATAATAGGTCTGCTGCTTGGACTTGGTCAGGTTCACAGCGTCGAAGGTCAGGCCAAGCTGCTCATTGATGTTCCAGGTGAGCTGCAGGTCCAGACTCTTTTCTGGACTGCGCCATACGCCGATCGGATTGGCGAACAGCCGCGCCTCATTATTGGCCAGGAACTCCTTGCGCCATATATAGGACAGGCGGGCGCCGATCGGGCCATTATCATAGGCGAGCGTCGCATTGTAGCTGAGCTTCGACACGCCGAAGAAGGCCGATGTCGACTGACCCACGATGTTGCCTGCTGAATCCGACTCCGGAATATTCTGCTTGGAATCGAGGACTGTCACGCTGCCCACGAAGCCGAGGCCGTTCATGAACTTGGGCAAATAGCGCGGGAAGTAGGTGAGGCCAAGCTCGACACCCTTGAGAACGCCATTGGACGCGTTAACCGGGCGCGTAACGGCGAAACTGTTGGTCGCACCGGCAACGATGCCATTGTTCGGGATAAATTCCCTGATCGTAAGGGGTACGACCAGACCATCGACCTCGCGGCGGAAGGCCGTCGCGGTAATCGCACTGTCGCGGTCGAAATACCACTCCACCGCCAGATCGAAATTCTTCGAATGGGTGGGCTTCAGTGACGCCGTTCCGGCCGTACCACTGCCATAACCCACATTGGTAAGATCGCCGGTGAGCGAGTAGTTGGGATTGATGTCGGTGAAGTTCGGACGGCGTAGTGTTTCGCCATAGTTGAAGCGCAGGCGCAGGCTGTCGGCAAGCTCATAGCGGGCCGTGAAGCTCGGCAGCCACTTGGATGACCCGCTCGCCACCTGGGTATGCGCGCCACCATTGTAACGGTCGTAGAAATCATAATTGGTATCAACCGACACATAGCGCCAGCCACCTTGGAGCTTCAACGGACGGCCAAAGATGGAGACTTCGCCATCCGCCATGAGATAACCTGAAACCGTCGCTTCATTGATGTTGAACACTCTCTGCAGCGACAGTTGGTCGGATGTTTGGAGTCCGTAGAGGCCGCGCACCGTATCGGCGTTATCGTGCAGCCAATATCCGTTCGCCAGCACCCAGCTATTGGGAACGTCGGCGCGGCCCTGATAGAAGTCCTTGTTGGTGAACTGCGCATCCGGACCTAGCCCGGCCAGCGACGTGCCTACTAGCGGGCCGCCCGAATCCTGCGTCCGCACGGCGGTGGATGCCCGGCGGTCGTCGATGCGGATGCCACCCTTGATCTGGCGGATGAAGCCTTCATCCCATGTATAATAAGCGTCGAGCGTGCCGGTGATGGCACTGCCCTTGTCACGATTGGCATTGTCGTACAGCTGTCTGACCGCCCAAACGCTTGGATCGGTCAGCAGCGTGTCATCGTCAAAGTGGTAGGAGGGGATGCCACCGCCCGCGTTGAAATCGACGTTGATCGACCTTGCCCCTCGATCAGTCCGCATCGCAATGAAGGACGTATCGACCTTACTGGTCTGATAGGCGATGTCGCCGACGATCTTGCCGCGATCGCCCAAATCCCATTTGCCGTTTAGCGCATAGACATAGCTGTCAGTCTTGGACTTGTTGAAATCGCCGCTGTTGAAGCCGTACACATCATTGGCGACACGGGACTTTACGATGTTCGTGCCGTCATACAGCGTCGGGGCCACAGGGTTGTCCCAAAAGTCGACGAAGCTGAACTGCAGGCTGTTGAAGGTCTCGCCGCGAAAGCCCGCATAAAAGACTTCGGCGGTATACAGTGAACTGCTGTTGGGAGCCCATTGCAGCGCGACGTTGAAGGACGGCCGGGTACGCTTGCCGTAGAGGTCAGAGCTGAACGCCGCGTCACGCGACAGATAATAGGGCGTCGCGACGCCGTTCACCAGCATCGTAGATCCGGGGTCCGTCGGCAGACCCTTGTCCAGCCCAGGCTCCCACTCCCCAAGACCGGGTGCCCGGATGAACGCGCCGGTGGCCGGATCGCGATTGGCCGGGAAGATGCGCTGAAAGCCGGTGAGACCAGTCCCGGCCGCAGGCGACAGGTCCGCGAATGGCACGAACGCACCAGCCGTCACCGTCTGATCGCGATATTTGGTGCGGCTGTAGCTGCCGTTCACCAATATGCCGATGTCGCCAATGCCGGTTTCCCAGCGATTGCTGACAAGCAGCGCGACGTTGGGGTTATAAGTGTCGGCCTGCTCATTGTAGATGCCGCGCGCCAGGCCCGAAATGGCAAAGCCGTCAAAATCGAACGGACGGCGGGTTTGAACGTCAACCTGGCCAGCAAGGCCGGTTTCGATCTGGTCGGCGGACCGCGTTTTGAAAACATCGACCCGGTTGACGAGGTTAGCCGAGATATCCTGCAGCGAGAAGGACTGCCCGGCGGCGGTGAAGATATTGCGCCCGTTGAGCGTCGTCAGGGCGTCAGGCAGGCCGCGGATCGAGATGCCGGATGCTTCGCCTCCGGTGCGGTTGGTCACCTGAATGCCGGTCACGCGTTGCAGCGCTTCGATGACATTGTTGTCCGGCAGCTTGCCGACATCTTCCGACACGATCGAATCGACGATCTGCGTTGAATTCTTGCGAACGTTAAGCGCGCCGACGATCGAGGCGCGGACGCCGGTGACGACGATGTCCACGGTCTCGTCCGTGGTTTCGGCTGCGGTGGCCGGTGGGGCAGTCTCGGTCTGCGCGACGGCTGGATGGCATGCCATCATTGCGACAAGCGATACGGAATACATGATGACGGGCTTTTTAGCCATTAGATCCTCCCCAAGAGTCAGCCCATGCTGAAACGTCTTTATTACTCCGACTACTTATTCTTGGTTTCATTGTCGTGCAATAGGGAATCTGCCACGCGTGCCGCATTTTTCACGTTGGGCGGCAGCCCCTTCGACGAGGTTCATTTTTCGATATAGGATAAGGCCAAAGCCAAGGAAATCAGCTAAAAGACACACGGGGTAGATTTCTAATCGGCTATATCATGCGACACTCGGGCCAGCGCTTGTGCGCCGGTAAGTCCTGCAGAACAGGCCTGGAAACTCGTACTATATACGTGTGCATTCGGTGTCAGGAGGTTAGAAAGCGAGTCTCCCGTGCCGAGGCGCTCCCCAGAACGAGGCGTCCTTCGACATGGCTCAGAGCCTTGTTTTTCGCGCCGCCGACAGCAAGGAACTGTGTGCCGTTACCACTTGAGCGGCGGACAAAGCTGGCGCGCAGCTCGAAGTTTGCGACTCCATCCCGCGCGGCCAGCGTCACGCTGCCGTCTGCACCTGCGACGACATATTGGCCGGGCGCGTCGATGGGGGAGAGCGACACGCTTCCATTTCCGGCCTTGCCGGGTTCCACGCGAAACTGGCTGGCCGGCAGTGAACCCTGTCCCACGCGCAACTGGCCGCCTTCATGATACACCATGGTGCCCGGCTTATCGACTGGCGAGAAGCGATCGGGTAGCGGACCGTTTCCGACCGGTATACCGAAGTCGGGTGTGCCGTCGGCATGATAGTAGAGCCGCTGCATCCGGGTATGGCGGTTCGGATCGAACAGCGGATCGCCCTTGATCTCGCGATAATCGCGGCCATGATAGATCAGGATATCGCGTCCGGCCTCATCGGTGGTGAAGCTGTTGTGGCCGGGGCCATAGACCTTGGTCACGTCAGATGTCGTGAAGACCGGCTCGGGCGATTTGGTCCAGGAGCGTGCGTCCATGATGTCGGCGTCATCGGCTGCGGTCAACATTCCCAGGCAGTAGCGCGCATCGGTCGCGCTCGCCGAATAGGTGAGGAACAGACGGCCATTGCGCGCCAGCAGGGCAGGGGCTTCATTGACCTTGAAACCCTGTATCTCCCAGTCGAGCGTGGGCACTGATAGACGGGTCGCCTTGGCCGATAGCGTCAGCGGCGTCGCCATTGGAGCGATGTAGAGGTTGGAATTGGTCTCGATCCCCGGTTCGCGTTGCGCCCAGCAGAAATAGCGGATGCCGCGATGGACGAAAATGGTCGAATCGAGGTTGAATTGGTCCCACGGCGTCTGGAATTGGCCGAGGACCGACCAAGCGCCTGTCATCGGATCGGGACCATCGCAGATCACGGCCCAGGTGCGGATGCGGAACACATCCTCGCCGCCGCCGCTGGGTCCGGCCGCGAAATACATGATCCACTTGCCGTCAATCTGGTGCAGTTCAGGCGCCCAGATGAAGCCCGACAGCGGACCGGTCGAGAGATGCCGCCACAGCACACGCTCCTCCGCCGTGGCGAGGCCAGCCAGCGTTTTCGAACGGCGCAGGACCAGCCGATCATATTCCGGCACAGACCCGGTCAGGTAATAAAAGCCGTCGTCATGACGGAACACCTGCGCGTCCGCGCGCTGCCTGACGAGTGGGTTCGTCGGGACGGAAGCAGTCTTGGCGGTTGCGGCCATACCCGTTCGCGCGGCCAGGGCAGTTCCAGCGGCTCCTGCAAGGAAAAGGCGGCGATCGATCTTCATCATGGTGTCCAGTCCTGTCAGGGGATCAATAGTCTGCGACGGGCCAGCCGTCCGCGCCCCAGCGGACAGGTGCGATCTGCAGCGCCGGAGCGCCGTCTTTCTCTCGGTCATAGGCGTGGTAGACGACGTAATCCTGGCCATCGCGGTCGTGCAACCAGCCGACATGGCCGGGGCCGCGGAAGCGCTGTTTCTCCGTCAGGTCCGCACGCAGGAAGATAGTGCCGCCTCCTGCCAGCATCTCGCTGCCGTCCTTGCCGAGATATGGTCCGGTGATTGCCTTTGAGCGGCCTATGACGGTGTAATAGGTGCTGTTCACACCCTTGCAGCAATAGTCGTAGGAGGCGAGCAGCCAGTAATAGCCGCCATGATCGATAATGAAGGGCGCCTCGACCGGTGCGGGCGCGCCCACTGGAGCCGGGCGACGCGCGATAGAATGAGGCTTGGCGCCGGGCAGGGGCTTCCCGGTCTTCGGGTCGAGCGCAAACAGCTTGAGGCCGGTCCAGAAGCTCCCCAGCGCCAGCCAAGGCTTGCCACTGCGGTCAACGACGAAGTTGGGATCGATCGCGTTGAAGTCATCCTCTCGCGTGGACATCACGACCAGCCCCTCGTCGCGCCAGCCATAGTCGGGGGCGGCGGGATCAAGCGTCGAACTGGTGAACAGGCCGATCGCCGAGCGGTTGGATCCGAAGGTCGAGACCGAATAATAGAGCCGGTAACGGCCATCGACATAGGAAATATCCGGTGCCCACATTCCCCCGGCACCCGGGATCGCCTGGGTTGCCCAGTCCGGGAGGGCAGTGAACAACGGCCTGCCCGCCGTCCAGTTCTTCAAATCTTTGGACGTACGGGTTTCGATAAGGCGGGTGCCATGTCCGGTGCTGAACACATAATAGGTGTCGCCCTCCCGGATGATGACAGGATCATGGGTCGGGATGATGTCGCCCGTCAGTTGGCTGTTAAGCGTAGTATGCCTGCCGTCCGGTAACTGGGCATTGCCGCTACATGCCACGGCGAGCGCGGCTATGCCGGTCAACGCCAGAAAGGCCTTCCGCTTCATCCTGCCTCTCCCCATGCGGCGACCAGATCTCTGGCCCGCGCACGTACCGTCTCGACATCATCGCCGGGCCGATACAGTGAACCCCCAACGCCTATGCCTGCCGCACCCTGAGCGCACCATTCGGCCAGGTTTGCCGCGCCGACCCCGCCAACCACCCACAATCCAACATCGCCAGGCAGGACATCGCGCAACGACGCCAGATAGGTCGGCGAGAAGACCGATCCGGGGAACAGCTTGAGCCGGCGCGCGCCTGCTCCGATGGCGGCGAAGGCTTCGGTGGGGGTGAGAAAACCGGGGACAGCCTCCAAGCCGACGCGGACCGCATGCGCGATCACAACGGGATCGCTATTGGGTGACACCATGAAATGGCCGCCAGCGTCGTTCAGCCGATCGACCATATCGGTCGACAGAATTGTCCCGCCGCCGATCGCTGCTTCATTGCCCAGCGCGGCAGCCATGGCGGCGACACTCAGGTCGGGATCGGGTGAGTTGAACGGCACTTCGATCAGGCGGATGCCGGCCTCGACCAGCGCGCGACCGATCGCCACGGCCTCGTGCGGACGAACCCCACGCAGGATCGCCATGATGGGCGGTGCGCCCGCCGCCAGAGCTTCGTCAATCGTCATGCCGCTCGCCCTCTTGCCAGTTCCAGTCCTCCCAATACCGTCGCATCGCCGTCCATCATGCGGGCGCTGCACCCATGTGCCGTCAGCGCCAGCGCATAGCGATCGCATAAAGCCGGATCGCCGATCAGCACGACGTCCGATCCCGATTGCACCTGCGCCGCAACTTCCGCGCCGATCAGGAGGCCGGACAGATAACCAAGCGCCCATTTCCGCGATCGACCATCAAGTAATTGCCCCGCGCGCGATTCGAACAGGGCGCTGGTGAGCGGCTCGCTGCTCCTCGCCAGTCCACGCGCAAAACCTTGCCCTTCGTCACCGCGTCCGCTGACGCTCTTGCCGGCCAATGTCGATCGCTCGGCCAGCAGCGCGTAGAGTTCGCCGGTCGGGAAGGTGCGGAAACCCTCAACGACCCCGTCCTTAACGTCCACCCATTTGCTATGCGTGCCAGGCAGGACGAAGAGCGCACGCCCTTGCGCCAAAGCCGGATCAAACGCCATCGCGCCGAATATCTGCGTCTCCTCACCCCGCATGACATCGGGCACGCCCTGCGCATCATGGTGCCGCAGGCCGGAAAGCACCGACACGCGGACACCCTCGATAAGCACGCTTGTCTGGTTCCCGAGCCAGTCGGCAGTGCCGGCCGGGCAGGCGAGATAGCCTGCCTCGACCAGCCCGCCCCGCGCGCCCGCCATGCCGCACAGAGTCACGTCGCCGATAGGCCCGTCGTCCTGCCACCCAGCCAGCAATTCACTCAGCACGACGGCTGCCCTGGCGGGCAGGGCACCAACTCCCGGACCCTCCAGACGATCAACGACAGCGCCGTTCACCATCCGGAAAAGCCTTAGCCGGGAAGTCCCCCAATCGCCCAGGACGTACCCTTGCGTCATTGCAGGTCCAGCATCACCACGGACTTGGGTGGCAGCGCTACGGTCAGCACCCCGTTGTCGATCCGGGCGCCGGTAAAGGCCACAGGCCTAACGGCCTCCGGCGCATCGAAGCTGTTGAGCGCGTTCATCGCTGGCGCCGTCAGGATGCGGCCCGACACGCCAGTCGCCGTTAGTCCGTCCAGCTTTACGCTTATGTTATGCGGTAGATTGGGGTCGAGGTTGGACAATCCCACATGGATCTTACCGTCCTTTGCGCGCACGGCCGATCCGCTGACCGTTGGCATGGTCCATTTGTCCTTGCCGTACCAAGGCGACTTGATCTCGATCGGCAGCACCGTTGCGTCCTGATAGGGTTTGTACATCTCGAACACGTGATAGGTGGGCGTGAGCACCATCTTCTTGCCTTCAGTCAGGATCATCGCCTGCAATACGTTCACCATCTGGGCGATGGCGGACATCTTAACGCGATCGGCGTGCTTGGCGAAAATATCCAGATGGATGGAGGCGACCAGCGCGTCGCGCAGCGTATTCTGCTGGCGCAGGAAGCCGGGATTGGTGCCCGGATCGCCAGCATACCACGTGCCCCACTCGTCAACAGCGAGCCAGGTTTTCTTCGCGGGATCATATTTGTCCATGATCGCGCTATGTTTAGTGATGAGGTCGTCCATGCGCCGCGCTTCGGACAGGGTTTCGGCCCAGCCAGCTTCGTCGAACTGCGTCGCCGATGCGCGCGGCGGCCATCCACCCGGAATGGTGTAATAGTGGAGCGAGAGCGCATCGACCTGGCCTGAGGCGACCTTCATCATCGTCTCGGTCCAGTTATAATCGTCGACGTTCGCACCCGCTGCGATCTTCAGGATCTTCGTGTCCTTGGGTGCCTTTATGAATGTCGCATAGCGGCGTGTCAGGTCTGCGGCATATTCAGCGCGCATATTACCGCCGCAGCCCCACAGTTCGTTACCGACTCCGAAATACGGGACCGCCCAAGGCGCTTTGTGGCCGTTCTTCGCGCGCTCGTCGGCAAGGCTACCGGCGGGCGAAGTCATATACTCGACCCATTCGGCCATTTCCTGCGGCGTGCCGTTGCCGACATTGCCCGCAACATAGGCTTCGGCCCCCAATTGCTTCGCCAGCTCGAAGAATTCATGCGTGCCGACGGTATTGGGTTCGGTCACACCACCCCAATGGGTGTTGATTTTTACCGGGCGCTTGGCCCGAGCGCCGACGCCTTCGCGCCAATGATATTCATCGGCGAAGCAGCCGCCGGGCCAGCGAACGACCGGCACCGCGATGTTGCGCAGCGCCGCGATCACATCGTTGCGGAAACCGTTGGTGCTGGCGATTGACTTGTCGTTGCCGACCCACAGACCGCCATAGATGCCATTACCCAGATGCTCGGCAAATTGTGTAAAGATGCGGCGGTCATAGACGGGGCCGGGCTTATCGGCGTGGATCTCCGCCGTGGCAGAGTCGGTAGCAGTCTGCGCATTCGTGCTTGCGATGGCGGCGGCAGACAACAGCAGCGTACAGGTGGCGCGCTTCAGAAAATTAAACATCGTCCCCTCTCCCTTATCTTGTTTCAATCGTGAAATGCGTCGGTAATGTCGCGCTTGCCGCGCAAAAAGGCGTCGGCGACCAGCCGCAGCGGGTCGGTATCGACGTCCGATCGCCCACCCCGGATCAGTGTGCCAAAGCGACCATAGAGGCCAGGATATTCATGATCCTCGCTGTGCTCTGTACCCGTCGGCAGCGATAGCACGGCCCCGCCGTTAGACAATTTCAGTGTCCCGGCATCGGTCTCGACGATAATGTCCCAGCTTTGCGGGCCGGTCTGGCGCCAGTCGAGATCCATCGTGATCAGCGCGCCGGCCGTGTCGCGAAACTCCATGTCCGCCGCGATTGGCGCCGACCGGTTGGAGGGTAGCGTCAATGTTGCAGCCTTCAGAAAGATTGGCCGCGGCAGAATATGGGTCACGATCGACAGGGCGTTGATGCCCGGATCGAACACTCCAAGGCCACCGGGTTCCCAGATCCATGCCTGCCCCGGATGCCAAACGCGGACATCTTCCCGCCAGATGATCTCGACCTTGTCGATCCTCCGCTCGGCCAGCCATGCGCGGGCAGGCGCAACGCCCGCGGCAAAACGCGAATGCCACGCGGCGAATAAAGTCGCGCCGACCTTCTGCGCGCGCGCGCTGAGGGCGTCGACTTCGGCCAGCGTTGCCCCCGGGGGCTTCTCCAGGAAGACGTGAATGCCCCGCTTCAACGCATGTGCGGCGAGATCATAGCGGACCTGTGGCGGCGTGCAGAGCGCCACGGCATCGACCGCCGGTCCTTCTTCCAACAGGGCGTCGAGGCTGCGCAAATGCGCGATGCCCTCCACACCCGGATCATGCGGACTGACGGTCGCGGCCAGGCTGAACGACGCATTGCTCGCAATTGCGGGAAGGTGCTGGTCGCGCGCGATCTTGCCCATGCCGACCACGGCGATGCGAATGGGATCCATGCCTTATAGCGTCCGCACGGTGACAGCGTCATGCGCCGCACGCTCCAACGCATTGCGCAAGGGAAGCGTGAAGGGCGCTGCCTCGATCTCGAACACATCGCCCTCCTGCGTGCGGATGCCATCCGCGAAAGACAGGGTCGCCGTGCCAAAGAAATGCACATGGATGTCGCCGGGTCGGCGGAACAGCCCATATTTGAAATGATGCTCTTCCAGATTGGCCAGGCTGTGCGACATGTTTGCTTCGCCCGACAGGAACGGCTTTTCCCACAGCGTGGCGCCATCGCGCAGGATGCGGCTGACGCCTTCGACATGATCAGGCGGCGTGCCGACGAGCAGTTCGGGGCCGAGCGCAGCCTGCCGCAGCTTGCTGTGGGCCAGCCACAGATAATTGTGGCGCTCGGTAACATGGTCGCTGAATTCATTGGCCAGGCATAGGCCCAGGCGGAAGGGCGTTCCATCGGGACCGATCAGGTAGATGCCCGCAAGTTCAGGCTCTTCCCCTCCGTCCTGTGCGAAATGTGGCATAGTGAGCGGCTCGCCGGGGTTGACGAGCTGCGACCCATCGCCCTTGTAGAACCATTCGGGCTGCTGCCCGGTCTGGCCCTGCGCAGGCTTGCCGCCATCGACCCCTTCCAGAAACATGCGCATCGAATCGGTGAGCGTTTCCACCGCTGCGGCATCGCGATGCATCTTGTCACGCCCTTCGGCCGAACCGAGATGCGTAAGACCTGTGCCCGCCAGCACCAGATGCGCCGCATCGGCATGGTCGATCGGCGTGATCAGGGTGCCGGCGGCGAATTCAGCGGCGAGATCGACAGTTGCGCCCTTGCCGGACGCCTCAACCGCTTCGGCGAGGGTGACACCGTCGGCGATCGCGCGGCTCGCCAGCGCGTAAATGCTCTCTACCCCCGGCACGAAGGCAGCATCATCACCCGTGGCTGCGATCACTGATCGCAAGCCGGCTGGGCTGCGATGCTGCAGCAAACGAAATGTCATGAAACCTCTCCCAAATATTTTGTACCGCAGTTGTGGCGGTTTGTGTCAGCCTAAGGTGAGCTTGCCGTCGAGCAGGCGCGGTACGCCATCACTCGCATTTTCGTCGCGCAATTCGGGCGGCAGCAAGCCTTGCGCCAGATTCTGGTAGGATACTGGCCGCAGGAAGCGATCGATGGCCAAGCTGCCTACCGATGTCGTGCGTGCGTCGGATGTCGCCGGATACGGTCCGCCATGGACCATGGCGTGCGTCACCTCGACCCCGGTGGGCCAGCCATTGGCGAGGATGCGGCCGACCTTGCGTTCCAGCACGGGGAGGACGCGGCTTGCGATATCCTCGTCCGCGTCATCCATGTGCAAGGTCGCGGTCAACTGCCCCTCGATCGAGGCGAGGACGCCCAACAGTTCCGCCTCGTTGCGGCAGCGGACCAGAATGGCCGATGCGCCGAACACCTCATGCCCCAAAGCCTTGTCGGCAAGAAAGGCCTCGGCGCTTGTCGAAAAGAGAATAGCACAGCCCTGCGGCCCTTCGCCGCGTTCGCCGCTCGCCAGCGTCTCGACACGCTCATGCCTGGCCAGCTTTTCCGTGCCTTTTTCATAGGCTTCATGGATGCCGGTGGTCAGCATGGTAGATGGGGCCGCCGCAGTTACCGCGGTAGTGGCCGCTGCGACGAACGCATCGAGTCCTTCGCCTTCGATCGCCAGCACAAGGCCCGGGTTGGTGCAAAATTGGCCCGCGCCCATGGTCAGTGAGCCGACAAAGGCCTGTCCGAGCGCTTGCGCACGTGCCTTTAGCGCGGCTGGCATCAGCAGGACGGGATTGATGCTGGACATTTCGGCGTAGACGGGGATGGGAACCTCGCGCGCCTGGGCAAGCGCCAGCAGGGCAAGGCCGCCGCCGCGCGACCCCGTGAAACCAACGGCGGCGATGCGGGGATCCTGAACTAGCGCGGAACCCAGATCAATGCCTGGGCCGACCAGATGCGAGAAGACCCCGGCCGGCAAGCCGCTTGCCGCAACAGCGCGGTGAATGGCATCAGCAACCAGTGCCCCGGTCGCGGGATGGGCGGGGTGACCCTTCACGACCACGGGACAGCCTGCCGCCAGCGCGGACGCAGTGTCGCCGCCGGCCGTGGAGAAGGCCAGCGGAAAATTGGACGCGCCGAAAACGGCCACCGGGCCAAGCGGGATCATCCGCAGGCGCAGGTCGGGGCGTGGCAGCGGTGCGCGATCCGGCAGGGCAGGGTCGATGCGCAGCCCCTGCCAGTCGCCGCTGCGCAAGACGCCAGCGAACAGGTTCAGTTGACCCACAGTGCGTCCGCGCTCGCCTTCGAGTCGCGCCCGCGGCAGGCCGCTTTCGCGCATGGCGGTCACGATCAATTCGTCACCAATTGCTATGATTTCTTCGCCGATCCGCTCTAGGAAACGCGCGCGCGCTTCCCGGTCGGTCGCGCGATAGCTATTGAAAGCGGCCTCGGCGGCTGCACATGCAGCAGCTACATCGTCCAGGCTGCTGATCGCGATCGAATCGCCGACCGGTTGACCGTTTTCGGCGGCAATGGAAAAGAAACCGCTTTCCTGCGTGCGGTCGATCGAGAGAGTTGCGTCAGTCATTTGGTGGCTCCTTATTACTCCGACATATTGTACGATTTACCGGAAGGCAATGTTTGTCGTTTAACCATCGTGCCGCGCCTGTTAATTGTGCGCCCGGAGGAGGCACGAATGGCGGATAAAAAGGCGGTCGACAGTGAAAGAGGCGGCGAAGAACCGGCAGAGCGCAAGGCGCGCGGGCCGGGCAGGCGGCTGAACGGCGCGCTTGTGCACAAGCTGGGATTGGCGATCCTGTCCGGCCAATATGCGCCTGGAGACATATTGTCGGGCGAAGTGGCTTTCGCCGAGGAACTTGAAGTGTCGCGCAGCGCCTATCGCGAGGCGGTGCAGGTTCTAACAGCGAAGGGTCTGGTGGAAAGCCGCCCCAAAGCCGGTACGCGCATCCTGCCCCGCACCCGCTGGAACCTGCTGGATCCCGATGTCCTCGCCTGGGCCTTCGCAGGCGAGCCGGACATCGCATTCGTCCGGAACCTGTTCGAACTGCGCGCCATCGTGGAACCTGCAGCCGCGCGGCTTGCGGCCGAGCGTCGTGACCGCAACGACATCAAGATAATGAAGGACGCGCTGGCCGCAATGCGCCGCCATACTCTGGCGACGGAATTGGGCCGTGCTGCCGATCGCGATTTCCATAATGCGATACTGAGTGCGACCCGCAACGACGCCATATTGGTACTGACCGCAAGCATCGGCGCGGCGGTCAACTGGACGACCCAGTTCAAGCAACGCTCGCGCGCCCTGCCGCGCAATCCCATTCCCGACCATGTGAAGGTCTTTGACGCCATCGCCGCTGGCGATGGTGCGGCGGCGAGCGACGCGATGCGCGTGCTGGTCGACCTCGCGCTGGAAGACACCAAGAGCGCGATGAACAAGTAGCCGTTTCGCGCCGCTCGCGGGGAGGATCAGCTCACCGTCGGCTCGGGCAGCGTATAGGTCACCTTGGAACCCCACAGCGCATAGAGCAGAATGTATATCTCACAGGCGGCAGTCAGGAGGAACGATGTCTGAAGGCCGTACATATCGGCCAGCCAGCCCTGTACCACCACCAGCGCGCCGCCCGCGATCGCCATCACCAGCAGGCCCGATCCTTCCTCGGTCAGCGGTCCGAGGCCTTTGATACCCAGGGTGAAAATCGTCGGGAACATGATCGAATGAAACAGGCCCACGGTGATCAACGCCCACATGGCGAGCGGCCCGGTCGTGAACACGGTTACGAGCATCACGATGAACGCGCCGATCGATGCGGCGGCCAGAACCTTTTCCGCAGCGACTCGCTGCATGATTGCAGAACCCGCAAAGCGGCCGATCATCATCCCGCCCCATAGCAGGGAGAGATAGTTCCCGGCCTGCTCATGCGTAAGGTTGGCGATCGTCGGCTGGCTGACGAAATTGACGAACAGGTTGGCGACGCCGATTTCCGCGATCAGGTAGATGAAGATCGCCGGTACGCCGAGTACCAGATTGCGGTGCTTCCACAACGACAGATGCTTGCGTTCTTCCTTGGCGAGGCGTTGTGTCGCCGATCCCATGGCGGGTAGCGGGAAGCGTGCGATAATCACGGCCAGCACCACCAGAACTATGGCAACCAGCACATAGGGCAGGATGACCGACTGCGCGTCGGCGAGCCGATCCGCCTGGCTCAGCACGACATCGCCCTTGGCCGTACCGCCCTTTGACCGGCCGAGAATGAGATAGGCACCGAACGCCGGAGCCAGCATCGTTCCCGCCGAGTTCATCGCCTGCACCAGATTGAGGCGCGAAGACGCGGTTTCGGGTTTGCCGACAACAGCGACATAGGGGTTGGCCGCGACCTGAAGCAGGGTGATGCCGCTGGCGATCACGAACAGCATGGTCAGCGTCACGCCATAGGAGGGGATGCTGGCGGCAAGCACCATGCCCGCGGCGCCCGCGGCCATGACGAGCAGGCCAATAACCAGCGATTTTTGATAGCCGATCCGTTCGATCAGCTTGGCCGATGGGATCGACGCCACGAAATAGGCGATGAACCATGTCGATTCGATCAGGGTCGTCTGAGTGTAGCTCAACTCGAACACGCTGCGCAGATGCGGCAGCAGCGTGTTGTTGATGACGGTGATGAATCCCCACATGAAGAACAGGCTGGCCAGCAGGGTAAGCGCCGGGCCGTAGCTCGTTCCTTCCTTACCGGGCTGCACAGACATGGCATGCGATGATGAAACTGGCCCGGCCATGTCATCCTTCTCCTTTTTTACGCCGGTCGTCGATCCCTTAACGACGCCGCTTGCGCTTGTTTAATTAGTCGGACAATATATGCAAGCCGGAAGCGGATGTGGATACCGGGAAACGGAAGGAAGAGGAATGCGAAGGGTAGGCAGTAAAGGGGCGGCAATGATCGTCCTTGCCATCACATATCTGGCAAGCGGCAGTGCGCTGGCTGCCGACGCGCGCCGCGCGCCCGCTGGCGCGCTGAAGGACGGCACGGCGGTCGAGGCGGTCACGCTGTCCAACAGCCATGGAATGTCGGCGAAAATCCTGACCTATGGCGCGACGCTTCAGTCGCTGGTCGCACCGGACAGGGCGGGCAAATCCGCAGATGTGGTGCTCGGCTATGACGACCTGTCTTCCTATGTCGACCACCCCAATTATTTCGGCGTGACAGTCGGCCGCTATGCGAACCGCATCGCGGGCGGCGCATTCACGTTGGACGGCAAAAGCTATCAATTGCCTCTCAATGATAAAAGCAATTCGCTGCATGGCGGTGGCAAGGGCTTTGACAAGACGGTCTGGAAGGTTGTCTCCATCAAGAGCGGTCCTACCGCTACGCTCGTGCTCTCGCATTCCAGCCCGGACGGCGAATCGGGCTATCCCGGCAAGCTCGACGCGACCGTCACTTATTCTCTGGACGAGGCCGGCGCCCTGACCATCGCGTTCGAGGCAAAGACGAACAAGCCGACAGTCGTCAACATGACCAATCACGCGATCTTCAACCTTGGCGGCGAAGGATCGCCGGAGGACGCGACCGGGCATATGCTGACGATACCTGCCAAGGCCTACACGCCCGTCAACGCCAAGCTGATCCCGACCGGCGAATTGCGCGCGGTTGAGGGCACCGTCTTCGACTTCCGTGCACCTCGCCGAGTCGCCGACGGCATCCGGGACGGGCGCGAGGAACAGATCCGCTTTGGCCAAGGCTACGACCATAACTTCGCGCTGGACAAGGGACTGACCAGAACACCGGAACTTGCGGCCAGGCTGGAAGATCCGGCCTCCGGCCGCGTTCTTGAGGTGCTCAGCACCGAACCGGGTGTCCAATTTTACACCGGGAATTTTCTCGATGGCACCTTCGTTGGCAAGCAGGGGCATCTCTATCGCATGGGTGACGGCATCGCGCTTGAGCCGCAGAAGTTTCCCGACGCGCCGAACCAGCCCGCCTTTGTTTCCGCGCGAGTCGACCCTGGCAAGCCGTACCGGCACGTCATGATCTACCGCCTCTCCGTTCGCCCCTAAAATCTTCCTACAGGAACTCCAATGACTGAGACCTCCACGACCAAGCTGCGTTCGCGCGCCTGGTTCGACAATCCGAACAATATCGACATGACTGCGCTCTATCTGGAGCGCTACCTTAACTTCGGCCTCAGCCTGGAGGAGCTGCGATCGGGGCGGCCCATCATCGGCATTGCCCAGACAGGCAGCGACTTGTCGCCGTGCAACCGCCATCATCTGGTGCTGGCCGAACGCATCCGTGAGGGTATCCGCGAAGCAGGTGGCATTGCGCTCGAATTCCCGGTGCATCCCATTCAGGAGACCGGCAAGCGGCCGACGGCCGGGCTTGACCGGAACCTCGCCTATCTAGGGCTCGTGGAGGCGCTCTATGGCTATCCGCTCGACGGCGTGGTCCTGACCACGGGTTGCGACAAGACGACGCCCGCGTGCCTGATGGCGGCGGCGACGGTGAACATCCCGGCGATCGCCCTGTCGGTCGGCCCGATGCTGAATGGCTGGCACAAAGGCGAGCGCACCGGCTCGGGCACTATCGTCTGGAAAGCGCGGCAGATGCTGGCCACGGGTGAGATCGACGAGATTGGCTTCATCAAACTCGTCGCCTCGTCCGCGCCATCGACCGGCTATTGCAACACCATGGGTACGGCGAGCACGATGAACAGCCTGGCCGAAGCGCTGGGGATGATGCTGCCCGGTTCGGCTGCCATTCCAGCCCCCTATCGCGACCGTCAGGAAGTGTCCTACCTCACCGGTAAGCGCATCGTTGCGATGGTGGCCGAGGATCTGAAGCCATCGGATATCCTGACCCTCGATGCCTTCCACAACGCCATTGTTGTCAATTCGGCAATCGGCGGCTCGACCAACGCACCGATCCACATCGCGGCGCTTGCCCGCCACATCGGTGTCGACCTCCCGCTCAAGGATTGGGAGACACAGGGCCATGCCGTGCCACTGCTGGTCAATCTACAGCCGGCGGGCGAATATCTGGGCGAGGATTATTATCGCGCCGGCGGCGTTCCCGCCGTGGTTGCACAGCTTATGAGCCAAGGCCTGATCCGCGAAGATGCAATGACGGTCAATGGCAAGACGATTGGCGATAATTGCCGCGACGTCGCCATTGAGGATGAGCGCGTCATCCGCCCTTATGATCAGCCGATCATGGAGGACGCCGGATTTCTGGTCCTGTCCGGTAATCTCTTCGATGCCGCGATCATGAAGACCAGCGTGATCGATGCCGAATTTCGTGCCCGCTACCTCTCCAACCCGGAAGACCCCGACGCGTTTGAAGGCCCGGCGATCGTATTCGACGGGCCGGAGGATTATCATCACCGGATCGACGATCCCGCGCTTGGCCTAACCTCCGAAACGCTGATGTTCATGCGCGGCGCGGGGCCGATCGGCTATCCCGGCGCGGCGGAAGTCGTGAACATGCGCCCGCCCGCTTACCTCATCACCGAAGGCATCGGCGCGCTGCCCTGCGTCGGTGACGGGCGCCAGTCGGGAACATCCGGCAGCCCCTCGATATTGAATGCCAGTCCCGAAGCAGCGGCGATGGGTGGACTGGCGTTGCTCCAGACCGGTGATCGCGTGCGGATCGACCTCAACCGCCGTACGGTCGAGGTGCTGATCCCGGACGCGGAATTGGCCGAGCGGCGTCGGGCCTTGGTGGCGCAGGGGGGCTATAAATATCCCGCTTCGCAGACCCCTTGGCAGGAAATACAGCGTTCGGTCGTCGGCCAGATGAACACCGGTGCGATCCTGGAAGGGGCGGAGAAATATCAACGCATCGCGCAGACCATGGGCTTGCCGCGCGACAATCACTAACAACCGGAGAGCGGCGTCGATATGACCGACTGGGCTATCATTCCGCGCAACGTTCGGGACGAACTGGGCGAGGGAACCCTGTGGTCTGCGCGGGAGAATGCTGTCTATTGGGTGGATATATTGGCGCCCGCGCTCAACCGGCTTTCGCTCGACGACGGCGGGGTCACGCGTTGGCCTATGCCCGAACCGCTCGGATGGGTTGTCGAGCGGGCCGCGGGCGGCTTCATCGCCGGTTTCAAGAGCGGTTTTGCCGAACTCGATCTGGAGCCGTTCGCCATCCGCCCGATTGGCGATCCCGAGCCGCATTTGCCCGACAACCGGATGAACGACGGCAAGGCGGACGCCTCCGGCGCGATATGGTGTGGAACAATGGACATGTTGGAGGAAAAGGATAGCGGATCGCTGTATCGCTTCTCGGCCGATCATCGCTGGACATGCATGGACACCTCCTATGGCGTGCCCAATGGCCCGGCATTTTCGCCCTGCGGCCAGTGGCTCTATCATTCGGATACCGCGCGCGGGATTATCTATCGCTTCCGACGTACGAAAGAAGGCGGCATTGCCGAACGTGCTCCGTTCGTCCAGTTTGCGGTCGAAACGGATGGGCACCCTGATGGCATGACAGTCGACGCTGACGGGCATCTGTGGGTCGCCCATTGGGGAGGAGGGCGCATCAGTCGATTTACGCCCGAGGGAAAGCTGGAAAAGGCCATCACCTTGCCCGCCCGCCAAGTTACAAATATTGTTTTTGCGGGCAAGAAGCTGGATCGAATGTTCGTATCGTCGGCCGCCACGGGGCTGTTGCCCTCCGAACATGACGGAGCGATTTACGAAGTAGTTTCCGGCGCTGTCGGGTTACCATCTTATCATTTTGGCGGTTAAACCTTTCGCGGCAATCATAGCCAATCTGTGATCGCGTCGGTCGCCCGTGCGTAACGCATGGTTGCTGAGCAGAAGGACGACGTGCGATCTTTTAGGTAACATGGGGCGCTGCGCTGCGTTGCACGTTCCTGTCCCTTGATGTTGCTTCGCCCAGGCGGTGTGCGAGGGGTGGCGTTGATCTTGGATGCCTACATTCGACGCTCGCGTCGGACTCCTCACTTCCTACCCTACAGCAACCAGTCCCGCCAGACTTCATCCGATATGATCTACATTTTGTATCTGTAATGGTGCATTAAATTTTAAGGCTCTTTAGCTAAACAGGTCGCACCAACGAGATAAAAGTGCGGTGTATCCTGATGAAGAAGGCAGTATTTCTGGCGATTTCGTGCCGGATAGGGCTATGAAAAGCGCCGTGCTATGAAAATAGCAATCGTCCATCCATGGTTCATCACGAACGGCGGCGGAGAGAAAGTCATTGAAGCCTTCGCCCGGATATATCCGGATGCGGATTTCTTTGGTTTGATGGTCTCGCGCGAGCATATTCCTCCCGCGCTACTGGGCAGAAACATTCGATCGACCTTTCTCGATTATGTTCCGCGCTCCCGTTACTATTACAAGCACCTTTCGCCCCTGTACCCGATCGCGGCGCAGCGCATCGATGTTTCCAGCTATGACCTGGTTATCAGTTCTGGTGGCCCTGCGGCCAAGAACGTGAAAGTCGGTGCTCACGCGCTTCACGTCCATTACTGTCATTCACCGGTGCGGTTCCTGTGGGATCAGTTTCCGGTATGGCAGGCGAAGATGCCAATGCTGGCTCGCCCCCTGTATCGGGCGAGCTGCGCTTATCTGCGCAAGTGGGATTATCTTGGCGCGCAACGCGTCGACGCATTCATAGCGAATTCCGATTATGTGGGCGAGCGCATCCGGCGGTTCTATGGCCGGGAAAGCACCACAATATATCCGCCCGTCGTTGTGCAGCCCCATTTTATATCATTCCCGCCAGAGGACTATTATCTCTCTGTCGGTCGACTGGTGGACCATAAGCGTGTCGATCTCATTATCGCTGCCTGCAACCGCTTGGGCCGCAAGCTGGTGATAGTCGGTTCAGGCCCGGAGGAAGCGCGACTGAGGGCGATGGCTGGCCCGACAATCCAGTTTACAGGTCGCGTTGACGCGGAGGTTTTGGAAGCGCATTTCCGGAAGGCGCGAGCCTTCCTGTTCGCGGGAGATGAGGATTTCGGGATCGCCACTGTCGAAGCACAATCCTATGGCTTGCCGGTAATCGCGTTGCAAAGCGGTGGTACGCTGGAAATCGTCGATTGCGCACCGGGGAAGCCTACCGGGGTTCTATTCCCATCCCAGGATCGCGATGCGGTTATTCGGGCGATCCACGAGTTCGAAGCGTTCGAACAGCGGTTTGATCGTCAGCATATCTGGGAGCGATCAAGGCGGTTCGCCGAGGATGTTTTCGATCACAAGATCGTTGCATTTATCGACGCTATGATAGCCGAAAGGCATTCCGCGGTTGCAGCGGAATGACACGTTGATGCCCACTTCGCCGCCGGGTTCACTGCCGGAAATTGATCATCGCCCCTTGGTTGCACCGGGCGCGGTGGGTGAGGCTATGAGTGCCGCCGATCAACGCGCCTTCTCGCCAGCGCGCTATGCCTGGATGAAGATGCCTCCGCCCATGCCTGCGCGACTGGATCGCGAAAAGGTGATGATGCTCGTATTCTTCCTGCCGCTCTTCGGACAGAGCTTTCACTATATCAAGGATCTGCCGCCGCTTTGGGCACTGTCCAAAGCCTTTCCGCTGCTTGCGCTGCCGCTGGCGCCGGTGCTGCTGTATCGGCCCTATTCGCCATTTTCGCGGCAATTGGCTTTCACGTTCCTCTGGCTCGTGCTGATCTCCAGCTTCGCAGCGGTTCCGGCTTTCGGGCAGAGCTTCTTCATGGGCCTTACCGGCCAGATCAAGCTGCTACCGATCCTGTCCTTCTTTTCCTTCCTCGGCCTGCTTTACTGGCAGAAACCGACCCTGCGAGAGATTGCGGCCGCCTTCGTCATCTGCGGACTGATCACGCTGATCGTGCTGCTGGCGCTTTATCTGGTTGCGCCACAAAGCTGGTATGTCGGCACGATCGAAGTAGGCGACGCTCCGCTGCTGTCCGCCGATGCGCGCGGCAATCGCATCCGCATGCCGATGTTCTTCGCGGTGGTCGCGATGTTCTACTGGTATCGGCTGGCCAACAAGACACGCAAGATGCGCTACATATGGCTGGTCGCGGCCGTGTTGGCATGCCTGATGGGCATCGTGCGGACACGGGCCATGGTACTGGGTGGGGCTGTGACGCTGGCGACCGCGATGCTCGTCGCGACGACGCCGCGCCGCCGGATGATCGTGCTGATCCTGATACCGATCCTGCTCATCGCCATGTTCCAGATACCCTATGTCGCGAGCGTATTTGACACCGATCAGAACTCCGGCCTGCAGGTACGCGTCATCACCGCGCAGAAGGCGACGGATTTCCTGGGTGACGACTGGATCAACTGGCTGTTCGGGGTAGGCTCCATCAGCTCGATCAACCCGAAGGGGATGGCCGATTTCTTCAGCCACTATTTCTTCCTTGCGGACATTACGTGGCTGGGCATCATATTTGAATTTGGCCTGGTGGGCGCGGCGCTGCTGCTCGCCATGCCGGTTAGGGGAATGATTTTCATTCGGAAGCTGCGCCGACGGACCGACCATCCGTTGCTGGCCGCACTTCAGGATTACCTGCTGTATGTCATTTTGATCTCCGGATTATATCCCACTTTGACGCTGCAGCCCGGCGAAATTGCCGTTATCCTGGCCGTGGCAGTCTATTGCCGCTGGGCTGGGCCGGACTTTCGCGCCCGCCGCCGCCAATTTGCGTGAGCGCAATCCGCATGCCCCGACTGATAATGGCAGCAGCCATGTTGACCGCTGCAGCGCCGGCGCGTGATGTTATCCACATTCGCGTTGATACTGCGGCGCGGGGCTATCCGATCAATCCGCTGATCTATGGCGTGAGCTTTGCTTCGGCCGATACGCTGCGCGATCTCAACCTGACGCTGAACAGGGCAGGGGGCAACAGCGCCTCCCTGTATAATTGGCGGATCGACGCACGTAATGCCGGGTCGGACTATTACTTCGAAAGCCTGGCTGTCGGGAATGGCACTGCCGATCAGTTCGGTGGCCGCTTTGTGGCGCTCAGCAGGGCAGGCGGCGCGAAGGCCATGGTCACTATCCCACTCAGTGGATGGACTGCGCGATTAGGGCGGGGGCGGACGCCTCTCGCCGGATTTTCCGTGACGAAATACGGCCCTCAGTCTGCGACCGACCCATGGATGCCCGATGCGGGAAATGGTTTGGGGCCGAAAGGACACGCCATAACCAGCAACGATCCCCGAGACGCCGCAGTCGCGACCCCAGTCGCTGAGCAGGAGGCATGGGTTCGAGTGCTTGTTGAACAGAAGCATAGCCCTGCCTTCTACATGATGGATAATGAGCCGAGCCTCTGGCACGTCACGCACCGTCACGTTCGCCGCGTCGGCGCCCATGCGCAGGAAATTGCCGACAAGGTCATGGAGGCCTCTGCCATGATCAAGGCGGCTGATCCTGACGGCAAGGTAGTCGCGCCGGAGGAATGGGGTTGGGGCGGTTACAAGGATAGCGGTTTCGACCAGCAACTGCATGCTAACGGAAGCGATCTGGCACAGTCTGACCGAGTGCGGCAGACCGGGGGTCAGGATTACCTGCCCTGGCTGCTGCAACGCTGGAAGCGCGCGGGGCATCCCATCGATGTGGTAAGCGTGCATTTCTACCCGCAGGGTGGCGAATATGGTGGTAGCAAGGATGCCAGTACGCCAGACATTCAGCGCCTGCGCAATCGTTCGACCCGGCTTTTGTGGGACCGGCATTATCGTGAAGAAAGCTGGATTGCGCAGCCTGTGGCGCTTATCCCGCTGCTCCGGAACTGGGTGGATCGTTACTATTGGGCAGGCACGCCGATCGCGATTACGGAATATAATTGGGGCGGTGAAAATAGCATGAGCGGAGCGGTGGCGCAGGCCGACATCTGGGGAATATTCGGTAGAGAGAGGCTCGACATGGCTAATCGGTGGATGGCCCCTGCGGCGGGTACGCCCACCTATCTGGCGATGAAACTTGTACGGAATTACGACGGACAAGGCGCAAGTTTCGGCGATGTTAGCCTGCCCGTTACAATGCCCGACAGCGACAGCTTTTCCGCTTTTGCCGCACGGCGAAAAGCTGATGGGGCGTTGACGATGTTGCTGGTGAATAAAGAGCCAGCCAAAGTGGCGTCTCTGTCGATTACTTTTTCGAGCACTCTATCGTCAAAAAGGCAACTGCGGACGATCAGGCTCGCCAACCGAAAGCTGGAGACGCTGCCAATACGTCAACAGTCCGCGCCTATCGTTGCGCTGGAGGTGCCGCCGCAAAGCATCACCATGCTGGTGCTCGAAGGCGCGTCTTCTTGAGCATCCTTTCGGCTCTCCGGGCGCGGCAGGACTTCCTGCGCGCCGCTTTCGTCACGCTGGGATCACGGCTGCTCGATTTGCCGAGCCGCTATGGCTTCCACTTGATCGTCGCCTTTCGGCTAGGCGTGCTGGACGCAGGGCTGTTCTACATCGTGTTCAGTGTATTGACGCTCGCGGCAGGCGCAGGGCGGCTTGGCATAGATCGCGCCCTGACGCGTGAAGTGGCGCGCGCCATGGCGCAGCACGCCCCCAACAGCGCGCGGGCTATTATTGGCGACGGCGTACGCACAATCCTTTTCCTCTGTATCGGCGCGACGTTGCTGATGCTTCTTATTGCGGATCCGGTTGCGCGGCATCTGATCGGCAATGCCGCTCTTGCGCGGCCATTGATGATAGGGGCGTTGTCGATCCCCCCGCTTTGCCTCAGCGTTGTCGCGGGTGGGGCGCTACTCGGCTTGATGCGTGTGGGGTTCAGCCAGGCCATTTATTCCTGGCTCTGGCCCGCGATATTCTGCCTCTGTGCCTTGGTCGTGCCGCTGACCGTGACGAGCGCGCTCTGGTTGTTGCTGGCGGCCACATCGATCAATGCGGTAATCGGCTTTGTACTGCTCGCCTTGATGCTTCCGAAAGCGGATGCTGCGGCACCTTCCGGAGCGCGCGTGCCATTGTTCGGCCTGGGCTGGTCGCTGTTCACGACCGAAATCGTCCAACTGCTGCTCGCTTCGGCCCCTACGTTGACACTGGGCATTGTGACGAGCGAAAAGGAAGTCGGCTATTTCGCGCTGGCATGGCGCGTGGCGCTCATCCTGAACCTCGTGGTGAGCGCCGTCGCAGCCATGGTGTCGCCGCGATTTGCGCGCGCGCATACGCAGGGGAACCGCTCCGAGCTTATGGCGATCTCCGCGCAGGCGCTTGCGATCGTCTTCGCGCTTGGCGCGCCGCCGCTCATCGTGTTGCTGGCAGGCGCGCGACCGATATTGGAAATCTTCGGTGCGGGTTATGGCGACGGCGCAACGACATTGCGCATCTTGCTGCTCGGGCAGTTCGTGGCGATGCTTTCTGCAGGAGCGCCGGAACTGCTGGGCATGACGGGGCATGGCAGCATCCTGCGACGGATCAATTTGGTCGCGGCCCTTTGCCTTGGCCTTTCGCTTGCCCTGCTGACGCCGCTATTCGGCGCAAACGGCGCGGCGTGGGCGACGGTTACCACCGCAATTGCAATTGCACTGGGTGCCAACATCGCGATCCGGCATTATCTGCAGTTTCTGCCTCTACGTGCATTCGGCCAGCTTTTCGAGAAGAAGCCGACCGCGTAATAGCCGTTAAGGCGGTCGGCTGTCGTCGGTTTTGAAGGTGAAGCTGCCCTCTCAAGGCCAGCAACTTTCTCGATCTTCACGCCGGGTCGTTCAGTTCGGTCGGGCAGGCGATCCCGACGCTGGCCATTATCAATACGGCGCGAGATGCATTGTCCGACGCGATCAACATCCCTCTTACGCCGCGGACGCAGGCGCAGGTTGATGCCCGCGCCGCTGAATTCCAGAACTATGCCGAGAGCCGCATAGCCGCGCCGGAAGTCCGCGCAGCTTTTGCCCGGCTGATAGATCAGGGTTGGACCGATGCGTTGCGGACCGTCCATCCTGACAAGACAATCTATACCTTCTGGGATTATTTCCGGAATGCCTTTGGGCGCAATGCCGGTCTGCGGCTTGACCATCTGCTGCTCAGCCCTGCGCTGGCCACACGGTTACGACATGCGCAGGTAGATACTCATGTGCGCGGATGGGAGAAGAGCAGCGACCATGCTCCCGTGTGGATCGCACTTGACGACGCCCCCAGGCGCAAGCGGCCTCACTCAAGGCCAGCGAACCAGTCTGCATAAGGCGTATTGCACGCCATATGCCGATTATAGTCGGGCGCGCCGTCATCCCACCAGACCGGGCCGCGCTCTCCCAATCCGTGCTTGGCTGCGTCGACTGCAGCATGTGCCAGTGCCTCGGCCGCCTCATCCTTGCGCTGCCGGGCGCTGCGCACCGCACGGCGGGCGCACATCAGGCGGGAAACCAGTGTGTCACGGATTTGAGGATCGAGCGCGGGATTGGCCGTTCGCCAGAGTCGTCCGCGCACCACGAAATAGCGCCCGTCGGGTGTTACCGGATAGTGTGCGCCGGGCTTGGTCAATGCTGGCCCGCTGCATTTCGCGCCCAGTCGATGATGGCGCGCTCCGGCATGGCGCCTGATTGGCGGGCAACTTCGCGGCCCTTGGAAAACAGGATCATGGTCGGGATTGACTGGATGCGATTGCGACTGGCGATCTCCTGTTCAGCCTGGGTATCGAGTTTGGCAAGGCGGATGGCAGGCTCAAGCTGACGGGCGGCCGCGGTGAACGCCGGCGCCATTTGTCGGCACGGGCCGCACCATGATGCCCAGAAGTCGACGAGGAGGGGAATATCCGAGCGTGACGCATGAGCATCAAAGTTCGCAGCGGTAAGGGTGAGCGGAGTTGCGTCAAACAGGGCGTGCTTGCAGCGCCCGCAGGTTCCGTGAGCGCCGAGGCGTTCACGCGGAACGCGATTGGCGCTTGCGCAGGCAGGGCAGGTGACGATCACTGCGTCCGGGACTGTCGTCGCCATGGGCACTCTCCAATGTAGATGTTCCAGGCAGTTAGATGGTCATGGCCAGTGATCTTGGCAATGTGCCCCAGCGTGCCGCGCCACGGAGCTACTAGCGGCCACTCTCTTTAAGGCCTCTGGCCGAAAAGCTGCGGAAGGTCACCGACCAGCGCGTTACGTCCATCGGCGCAATGCTGTGTTCCCAGCCATGCCGCGCCACAGAGCTACTAGCGGCCACTCTCTTTACGGCCTCTGGCCGAAAAGCTGCGGAAGGTCACCGACCAGCGCGTTACGTCCATCGGCGCAATGCTGTGTTCCCAGCCATGCCGCGCTTCACCCGACAGATGATAGACCGAGCAGGGTGGCAGCGGCACTGACACACGCGTGAAGCCATTGGCATGCCGGCGGCGGAAGCGCAGGGTCGCGGGAGCGCCGAGCGAGATTCCCACCACATGCTCGAAGACCGGGCGATCACGATGCCAGCCTATGCCCGCGGCCGGATCGTAGCGGATCAGTAGCGCCTGGACGAGATCGGTGTCCGCCAGCCCGGCAAAGTGGGCCGCACGTGCTTTGAGCGGCAGGAGCCAGTCAGGGATCGGATCTGCACGGTCGAAAGATCCGCGAGCAAAATCATAGGACCAGCCAAAGGATGTCGTGAGCCGCTTGCCAAGCCAGCCCTGGAAACGGAAGGGCGAGAGGCTCTGCGCATCGATCAGTGCAACAAGCGCTGCTTCCTCGCTTGCGCTGATAAACGCATCGCGAAAGCCAAGGCCCGGCAAAAGGGGCGTGTCGAAGAGATCGGCCATGACTTCCTGCATGGCGTCGATGTGGGGTGTCAGCCTTCTTCTGGGAAGGGCACATTTTTGCTGGGAAGGGCGCATTTTTGCGCCGCCGTCACGATGCCCTCATCTCGCTCAGCTTGCGTTCCCAGGCGAGGGCGTGGGTGACGATCTGGTCGAGGTCGGCATATTGCGGCTTCCAGGGAAATCGGTTCATGATTGCGCGATTGTCGGAGATCAGCGCGGCCGGATCGCCCGGACGGCGGCCTTCGAACTGTCGCTCGATCTTCAGGTTGGTCACCCGGTCGACGGCGTCAAGCACTTCGAGAACCGAAAAGCCCCGGCCATAGCCACAATTCAACCGATGGCTCGTCGACGGATCGGCCAGCAACGCCTCCAACGCCAGCACATGCGCCGCGGCCAGATCCGACACATGGATATAGTCGCGCACGCCGGTGCCATCCGGCGTGTCGAAGTCGGTCCCGAACACGTCCACATGCGCGCGTTTGCCGAGCGCCGCTTCGACCGCGACCTTGATGAGATGCGTCGCGCCTTCGGTTGACTGGCCAGTGCGCGCGCGCGGATCGGCGCCTGCCACGTTGAAGTAGCGCAGTGCGCAATAATTCATCGGATAGGCGGCGGCGACGTCCGCCAGCATCGCCTCGGTCATCAGCTTTGACATGCCATAGGGATTGATCGGCCGCTGCGCCGCGTCTTCACGCACCGGGCTTTCCTCGGGCGTGCCATAGGTGGCGGCGGTGGAGGAGAAGATGAAATGCGGCACGCCCACCCGCACTGCGCTTTCGATGAGCACGCGGCTCTTCACCGTATTGTTATGATAATATTTCAATGGATTGGAGACGGACTCGGGCACCACAACCGACCCGGCGAAATGCATGATCGCGCCGACCTTCCGATCCCGCAGCAGCGCTTCGACCAGCGGCTGATCCTCGATATCGCCAGCGGTGAAGTGCACGTCCTGCGGCACGGCCCAGCGGAAACCCGTCACCAGATTATCGATGACCGCTACCGGCCACCCCGCGTCGCGCAGCGCCAGCACCGCATGGCTGCCAATATAACCAGCGCCGCCCGTCACCAGCACCGTGGGCTTATCCGTCATTCACGTCTCTCCACGATATGGTGGTAGCAAGTCATTCGTATCTGAATTCGGCGTCGCAGTCCTGCACTGCAGAGGCGGCCGCCAGAGTAGCAACATCACGGTCGGGACGAACATGGTGTTGACGATATCATGCAGGGAAGAACCCAGGTCGCTCTCAAGGCTTCCAGGGGGCCTCGACATGTCGAGGGCTTCGTTGGTCAATTCGATCCCGAACAACAGCAGCCATGGCAGAAGAAGCGACGATCGCCCGCGCAGCATATAATTGCAGCCGATGAAGACCAGCATCCCCACTTGCGCATGAAGCGCGTCGGAGCTGAAGCCGACAATGTGCTCCACGTCCATTTTTATTCGGCTCCAGCCAAGGGCAATGATGTGCATGCTCATCTCCCCAGAGCGGCCTGGCTTGCGCACAGCCCAGCAACCTTTTCCACTTCCTGCGGGCATGGGAGACACGCGCTATCGCCGATGAGGAGCATCGCATTCTGCACATCTCCAGTGCGTTCAGGTTCCAGCGCGACGACATGCGCGCCTTCGGGACGCATGTAGCGCCTGCACCACTGGCCTGCGGACACGGCCGTCAACCGGCCCCGTAAGGCCCGGATCGTGATCTGCCTATCATCCAGAACGAGTTGGATCGTTGAAGTGCCTGCGTCCAGCACGTTCCAATCGGCGGGGATAAGCAGGCGAACAGCGCCGGGGGTCGCATCCGTCCAATGATCGGCGATCAGGAGTCCTCCGGGCAAATGCGCGGCGATCCGGCACACGGTGCCTTCCCGCATCGGGATGAAGCCGCCGATTGCCGGGAACTCCAGCACTTCAAGCTCTGCTGGAGGTATTAGTCGCGCGCTGGTCATCCGCCCGACCTTGAAGCAGCCCAGATATTCGACCGGCTCGTTATAAATGAAGCGGGGACCGTTGTGGCTGGCGGCCGACCGTTCGAAACTGCGCCGCTGCCCCGTGGAATATTGCGCGGTCCCTGGATCGACGATCAGGCGCTTGCCGTCCACGTCCAGTTCTATGGATAGGAAATCGGCGTGACCGTGCCCAGGATTCCAGGACGGTCCGATCGCGCCTGCATCCATCCAGAGCGAGAAGCGCTCTGCGCGCAGGCGTGCATAGCCGGCATCGGCCAAAATATCGGGCAATGGCTCAGCCATTATCGAGGATCCCAGGATATGACTCACGGGCGGCACTTCTTCCGTCCAGCTGTCATTGAACAGGGTAATTTCTCCGTCTTCATGCGTCATGAACGCCCACGCTCGGCCTGCTGCTATTGCTTTTTGTGCCGCCAGTTTCCGGGTCGATGGCCGCAGGAAAAATGCCTCGGAAAAGATGCGCAACGACATCACCGTCAGACCTTGATACATGGCGGAGCGCTCAACCTGCATGCCGTCGGGCAGCACCGTCGCGCGAATTATGGCAGTCACCGCGAGATCCAATTTTGCGCAAAGGTGCGGGGCCAGACCGCCGCTGGCGACCCCGTACAGGCAGAGCGCGGCCAAGTTACGCTCCGTATGATTGTTGCACAGGTCGTGCTCCACATTGGCCAGCACGAAAGCAGCGTCACGGCGGATAAAGGCGCGCAGGCGGGCAGTGACTTCGCTGGAAAGCGCGCCGGGCCTCGCGAGGGCGAGGCCACTCAACATCGCGAGCATCCGATGCGATGCGCCATAGGGCGACCATATGTTCTTGAAGGCATCCCGGTGACCGATGGCGGCGGCTCGCTCGAAGGAATCCAGCAAGCCGAGAATAGTGGACTGATGCGCGGGGTCGCCACTTGCGGTCAGCGAATGCAGGACTTCACATTGGCTGAGTTTCATCCGCCAAAGATGATGATCGTTCTCCGCCGGGAGCCGAAAATACCAGTCGATGTTTTCGATGGCGCCGAAATCGACCGTTTCCCCCAGCAACGTGAACCGCCCGGACGCGGCATCTTTGATGGCTTCAGGAGACGCTTCGTAATAAGCTCCGATGAAGCCTGCAAGACTGATAGAGATCGCCATGGGATCGCGCAGCGTCGTGAGGAGCTTACGCTTTCGCACTAAATAGCTGGTGTAGATTTTTGGGAATAGGGGAACGAATCGATTACGCAACTGCCGGCGAACCTGATGTCGCAGCATCTTGAACGAAATTCGTGAAAGTGCTTTTATGGTGATCAATAAATTCATTTATTCTTCGCCGAAATATTGTTCGACAAATGTCGAAATATTATGAATGTAGATGGATGTATTTTTGTGAAGTCTAGTAGATGTTTATAGACTCCGTGGAACATTCGGTTCAAATGCCCGGCGGCGCGGATTATATCTATGCTGCGCCCTCTCTCCACGCCTTTCGGTTCGACCGGCGTTCTTCCTGCGTCACTATGACTGTGAGGCCGGGCGATCGTGCAGGCTATGATCGTGCCCGTAACCGGCCCTTCGAGCGCGCTGAACTGCTCAGCCGTGTTGCGCTGCCTTTCGGCGGCCCCGCGACCATCACCTATTTCCAATATATTGCCCCCGGAAGCCGTGCGAACCTCCCGGCAATCCTCGGGCAGCTTCACAATTCGGCGGAGGCAAGCGAGCGGCCCCTGCCTGCCATCATCGCCATGGAAATGAACGGCGGAGTCCAGCGTATTCTCACACATTCGGTGCACGAGCGGTTCGCGCTGGCGCCGCCCAAGTCGATGATAAGATGGTCCGCGCCGGCGACCGTGGGGCGATGGGTGCACTGGATATGGGAAGTCACGCCCGATCCCGTTGCCGGTCATCTTCGAGTCTGGCGAAATGGAATTTCCATCATAGATGCCGACATGCCGCTCGGCTATAATGATCCCCGCGGGCCGTACTGGCAGTTCGGTATCTATCGAGTGCAGGATCGTGGCGTGATCCGCGTCGCCTATTCGAACATGTCGATAAGATTCGGGCCGGCGGGTTCCGTTTCGCCCGCTCCGCCGACCCCGCCGCGTTGCGCCGTCCCTCCCGTGCGTTAGCGGCGGAGCGACGAGCAATCCCACGAACATTCCGCCCAACGCCTCCAGGAAGAGGATGCGAATCGGATAATCGACGCAGGAATGCAGTATCAGCAGAAGGATGCAGCATAGCGCCGTCCAGCCCAGTTGTTTTTCCAGGGCTGCGCGTTTCCGTAACTCGAACGCCGCGCCGGTTAGCCAGACCAACCCGAGCAGGATGACCAAGACAGCCGGAGCGCCGCCCTCAAGCACGAACTCAAGGAAGTCGTTATGCGCATGGTTCGGATAATAAGGGCTTATGTCTTTCAGTTGCTCTGCGCCGCGATATACTGGAATGAAAGTCCCCATGCCCGAGCCTGCGGGCCAATATTCGGCAATGGCGTGCGACGTTCCCCGCCAGAAGGCCAGGCGGTCGACATTGCCGGTTTCCAGCCTGTCGATCCCATATGCTACTACGCGGTTTCCATGTAGAAGGATCGCCATGCTTGCTGTTGCAACTATCAATGCCGAAGTAGCCGTCCACTTCATGTTCCGGTTCATACCGCTCAATAGCAGTAAGCCCGCTCCGCCCAGGCTGACCGGCAGCAGAATAAGCCCCATGCGGGAGGTGGTAGCAAGAACCCCCGCTGCAAAGGGTAGGCACAGCACCGGTATCAGCCAGTGCGCCAGCGCTCCTTTGGCGTGAGCTTTTGCGCACGCCGCCGCCATCGGAATGGAAAGCAGCAACAGCGTCGCCTGATGATTGCGATTGGCGAAGACGCCGGTCGGATATCCGCGATGGGCGGAGGGGTAGATGACGGCCCAATATCCGGCTGTCGCCAGTTGCAAGGCAGCAACAGCCAGACTGGCGAACGCGAGCAGAACGGCAAGGTGCAAGAGTAGAAGCCGATCCTTCTGACCTAGGTGCAGCATCGCAATCAACATGGCCGCACCGGGCAGCAGTCCTGTCAGCCATCTTAAAGTGGCCGTCGGATCCAGGCTTTGCGGGGCGGTGTGACCACCTTGACCGAGTGCATCGAGAATATCGGATGCCAAACCCCGGCCGGGCATCGCGCGCCATATGGTCGGCGGCAAGGGCACAAGCTGGATCAAGGGAATCGTACACACCAGAGCGAGTAGCGCCAGAGGCTGCCATGATGCGCGAGCAAGAACCGCGCCGGAGAACCCTGCGCAATAATAGCCTGCAACCAACAGAGCTGACAGCTTCAGCACCATTTCGTTCATCGCATAATCGCTGCCACCCCCACTGAGGAAACAGCACAGGATGAGCAGCAGGCCTGCTGGCGCTGTCCTCGTCATGGCGGATAGATGGAACGCGCTGTAAGCCTTCATTCGGATAGGCTCTTCGGCGATACCGCGACGGTTACTATACGCACCGTGGAGAGGAGGATATCCGCAGGATCACTTTGGACTGCGCGTCGTGCCTGGAGCGAAAGCTGCTGCGCGGGGCAGGCGGATTCAGGAATAACAAATTGCCCGTTGGTTGACCCGATCGGCAATTTTCGCCGGCCGGGGAGGCAGGAAAGCGACCAGCCGATCCGGCCATCGCGAAACTCGCTCGTGCTGGAGGCGCCGACGCTCATTCGATACGCACCGGGCTTAAGCACGAGCGTTCGGTCGGCCAGTGTGCCGAAGGTGCTGCCATCCATGATAATCCGCATACCGGCGGCTTCAGGCCGAATTTCTGCGCCAGCCACACGGCGCACCCGCCACTCAAAAGGAGAAATGCGATCATCTGACAGGGAGGGATCGATTTCTGAAAAATTTCCCGCGAGGTCGCCTGGGATCGAGCGGCCCGGAATTGCCCGAGACCACAAGTCTTCGGCGCGCTCATATTTCCGTCGGAAGAGCAGTCGCCGCACATAAGGAAGCACTTCATCGCGCGCCGACGCGATGCCGCCAGCCATCATTTGATCCAGCAGCGCCTGATGACCGTCCGCGACATCGTCATCCAGTCTCGCCACGTCCTGTAAAAAGGCGGTGCGCCAAGGTGGCGCATCACGAAAGCGGCCGATCAGGGCGTCGCGTCCCGCTGCATCCATGACTAGAGCATGCAAGATCGGGAAGAGCCGTGCGGCCTGTCCAGGTTTGCGTCGGAGTACCGCGTCGATCCGCTCGACTGCGCTGCGATAGTCCTGCTCCTGCAATGCCTCTTCCAGCAACCAATATTGGATCTGGCTGTCCCGCCACCCAAGACACGCAGACAAGTGGGTCAGCTTGGCCGCATCGGCGCGCCCCTCCTGTCGTGCGCGAAGCGTCTGGATCCGAAGCTGTGTGCTGTCCAAAACTGAAACTTTGAACGGCGGCATGTTCCCCGGGTAAGCGACGACGACCGCCCAACCGAGCATCGCCACAATTGCTGTGGTGGCAGCAATCCTTTGCGGGGACGCTCGACACATGGAGGCGGCCTCGGTCACGTTCACCCCTTCGCGTTTTCGGATTGGGTGTCTTGATCGCCATAAGTGTAATATTGTTCGTAGCCGTAGCCGAGCGAGGGAATGTCTACACGGTTGAGAACGACGCCCAGCAGCCGCGCCCGCGCCAGGCGCAAGCGGCGAATCGCGGCCTTCACAACGCCTCTGTGCGAGCCGTTAGCGCTCACCACGAAGAGCGTCGCATCCATGTGTGCGGCAATGCTGGGTGCGTCGGCCAGTCCGAGGACCGGCGGGGCGTCGATAATCACGAGATCATAATGGGTGGTAAACTGGGCGACCAATTCGGGAAGTACGGGGGAGCCAAGCAATTCCCCCGGATTGGGCGCGGTTGGACCGCTTCCTATGAAGTCCAGGCCCGGGGTGGATGTGGTGTGGACTGCTTGATCCACCGCACATTTGCGTACCAGCAGGCTGGTTAGACCGGGCACGTTTGGCATGCCAAGTATATGGTGAAGGCTCGGGCGACGCAGATCGGCGTCGACAAGCAGTACGCGGCGTCCGCCTGAGCGCGCAAAGTCGCGGGCGATGGCGTGCGCTATGGTCGATTTGCCTTCTGATTTCTGGCTGCTGGTGATGAGCAACGAAGCTGGCGCGCCGCCGGCCTGGGACAGCTCCAACGCTGATCGAACCGCATGGAACGCTTCGCTGAACGCCGACGTCGGCTGGCTCAGCGCCTCGTGCGGGGTCGTGCTGGTAGCGAGCGCTGGCACCATTCCGATGGCCGGAAGGCCGAGCTTGCGCTCCGCTTCCTCGGGAGAGCGCACGACATCGTCTAGTTGCTCCCGTGCATAGATGAAGCCCGTCGCCGCCATGAAGCTGATCAGCAAGGCAAGGCCAAGATTGACCAGTAAATTGGGGGAGACCGGTTTCCCCGGCACACGCGCGATATCCACGATGGAGATGTTATTGTTGCTCATGCCTGCCGCCGCACTGACTTCCTTGAAGCGCTGCAGCAGTCCATCGTACAGTTCACGGTTAGTATTCACTTCCCGGCGCAGGATATTGTAACGGACCCGGCGATCCTGCTCTGTAAGCGTCTCGTTTTTGAGGCCACTTACAACCGCTTCGAGTTGTTCTTCCTGCTGCTTTGCGACTTGATACCGGTTGAGCACCGAGCGGCGTGCGTCGGCCGCTATGCCTTCGATCTGGCGGTTGATTGCCGAGATTTCGCTGTTGGTGCGGCGGATTTCTGGATGATCGGCCTGCCGCCGCTCCTGCTGTTCCGCAAGCCTGGCTTCAAGTGTCGCACGCTGCTGCTGCATCATCTGCACGGCTGGATTCGAAAGAACCTCGGGAAGACTGTCCAGCTTCGAGCTGCGCGCGTTGTTCCAAAGCTGTTCGGCATCGATGCGGCGGGCCGTTGCGGCGACGAGGGCATCGTTCGCCTGAACCAGGCTGGAGACCGTCAGCGAGTTACCGCTGGACGAACCCGTCTGCGCCGGCATGCCCGAACTGGTGTCGATGATCCCGCTTGAACGGGCGTAGACGTTCATCGCGCGCTCGGAATTTTCCAGCCGTTCTTTCGTCTCGGTCAGTTGTTCCTGAAGGAAGCGGCGTGCGTAGGAGGATGTGTCGAATTTACGGCTGAGATTGCTGCCTATCATGTTGTCCGCAAAAGCATTGGCGATCCGCGCCGCCAATGCCGGGTCCGGGCTGTCGAACGTGATCCGGACGATGCGTGAATTCTGTGTCAGGCTGACCTTCAGATTGTCTTGCAACAATGCGATGGTCTGTTCGCGCCGGGCTTCCTGTAATGACAGTGTTCCGGCCGGCTTTTCCTCAGGCTTCACGCGCATTGCCTTGAAGAATGCATCGCCGGAAAACAGTCGCATAGCTTCCCCGACGCGGGTGGCGAGCGAGCGGCTTTGCATGATCTCAAGCTGGGTCTGGAGAAAGCGATCCGCATCCTGGATCGCTTCGGCAGGCTGGATATCGGGGGCGTCGAGGACGCGCGACGCCTGTTGCTCAATCTGAATGCTGGATTGGGCGCGATAGGTCGGCGTGATCAGTAGCGTGATCGTCAGACCCAGCGCCAGCCCGGCTGCACAGATCGCAAGAATGATCCAGCGGTTGCGATGCACGATACGACGCAGCATGGCGAGGTCGATTTGCGAACTGGCAAATGCCCACATTTCATTGCCCGATGTTTCGGCCGTTGGCTCGATATAGGGGCTGAGGGTTGGCGGCGATGCAGGTGATATTTTCATAAAAAGAGCCTGAGCAAGATCGGGATAATGGATTGCGTCACCGGTAAGCGCGAAACGCGGCGATGATCGGCGCGAGACTCAGCACGTCTCGCCAACCGCCCTTAAGGGCGGAAAAGCCGACGACTACAGTGTCGCTGCCGTGAATCTGAGGATCCGGCAGTTCGCCCCGGCGGATCATGCCAACGTCGAAGACCGCCCCCATGGGCTGACCGTCTATGGTGCGAAAAATTACAACTTCGCTCAAAGCCGAGACTTTGGTGGTTCCCTCCGCCATTGCCAGCGCGCCCAACAATGTCGTGGGGCCGGCGAGTTGATAAATGCCGGGTTTGGTCACGGAACCTTCGACAGTCACTTTTTGCGATGTCGCGCTGTTGACGTTCACGGAGACATCCGGATCGATCAGCATATTGGCGGCCAGCCGCGTTGCGATTGTCTTGGCCAATGCGTCAACCGTCAGCCCTGCGGCCCTGATGCTGCCAACAAGCGGCAGCGAGATATTGCCGTCGCTGGTGATCTGGACTTCTTTCAGACTAAGCTCGGGTTCGCCCAACACCGTGAGGCTGATGACGTCTGACGGGCCCAGTATACCATCACCATCGACCCCCACTTTGGATGGCGGAATGATGGCATAGGCGTCTTGTCCACGCGGAAGATCGGCGGTTGCACATCCGGCAAGACACAAGCTCGATGCGAGCAGGACCGGCGTGAGACGAACTGTGTTCCTTGCTGCGCGAGGAGAGGAATTGGAGAATAACATGGTATTTCCCTGACTAAGTAAGACAGTATGGCGTAAGATCACGGATCAGACCGGATGCCCGCCAAACTTCCTGCGGATCGCTCCCAGCCGCTTGGTGGTGAGGCGGTAGGCGATGTCTGCGACCAAGAGCGTAAGAATGAGGGAGAGGGCGACCGCAGGAACGAAACCGGTGACGAAATGCGATACCGCGGTCAGGATCGGGAAGTGCCAGAGATAGAGTTCATAGCTGATCCTCCCGAGGTGCGAGATGAGCGGGAACTCGGCGATACGGCGCACCGCCACATATTGGGGGGCAAAGATCGCGCCAGTGAAGAAGATGCCGATCGCGAGGCTTTGCGGGGTATATTTCAATACTTCTTCATAATAGGGTGTCCAATGGATCATCGAGGCAAGCATCGCGATCCCCCCACCCCAGACGAGCAGATGTCCGACCCGGTCGATTGCGGATTGCGTGATCCGCCCCGCATTGAGAAGCAGGGTGAGCAGCACCCCCCAGGCCATTGCATCCAGCCGGGTGAAGGTGAAATGATAGTTGATCTGGTCCGCATTGACCGGGTCCGCCAATGCAACGAACATTCGGAGCAGGAGCGCGCCGACTATCACGGCAATCATTAGCCAAATACGAGATCTCTGGCCGCGCAGCAGGAACAGCAGCGGTGGAAGCAACAGATAGAAATGCTCTTCAACCGCAAGGCTCCAGAGCGGTTCGATAGCCTGATAGCCCTCCTTCCAGCCGAAGATTGGCGCCCCGAATTTCACGATATTGCCTAGATAGAGGAAGGATAGAAGGATTTGTGCGGGCGAGAAATTCTCTGGCTCGACCCAATAGAGCAGCGGCACTGCCACGATCCCCATCAGCAATAATGGAGGCAGTAACCGGATGAAGCGACGGATGTAGAATTTCCCTAGCGCTATGGCTCCGTTCAGCTTCTCTTCTGCCAAGAGCAGGCGGCTGATGAGGAAGCCACTGATGAAGAAGAACAGCGACACGCCGAACCCGCCCGGCAGCAGGGGCACAATTTCATAATGACGCACGATCACGATTCCGACCGCCGCCAGGCGCAAGCCGTCGAGACCGCTGACATAGCCGAACGCGGCTTCCGTCTGATTTCGTTCGGCCTTCATGCGGCAGGTCTCCGGTTTTGCGGCGAGGGATAGGGAGAGCCGGCCGCTGTTTTGCGAGCGTCGCGAAAGGCGGGGTTCATCGCCAGACCTACGAGCAGCCAGAAGGGCGGGTACGCGGCGGGGAAGCTCTGCGCCCACGTCATGAACATCATCGCGACGCAGATTGGCTTGTAGGGGATGCGGGAAATGCCGACGCCCCGAAACAGCACGAGGATATAGATGAGTCCGACAATTCCATATTCGAGCAGGATGACCGGAAAGAATGCAGTGGGCGATACGCTGAGCGTTTCGAGAACAGTGGTCGCGTACCGTCCGGTCAGGCCGAACAGCCGGCCCAGACCATATTCCATGTAAAGGCGAGGGCCTTCGGCGAGGAAGGCACCTGCACCGAACCCGGTGAAGCGAGAGTCGATTATCCCCAATATTCCGATATAATTGTGCACCGCCCGGTAAGAGAAGGACGTGTTGAGCAGGGCTTCGGGCGATTTGAGGGCCGTAGCCATCAGGTCGATCCCGCGAATGCCCGTTTCAGGCAGGACGGACAAAGCCCACACCGCAACCAGCAAGACTATGGCGAACGCAGCCGTGGCCAGATATCGCACGGCGGGCTGCCGCCCCGCACTGGCGGGGCTAAGGAGGTTGTGGAGGATGCCTATCGCTACCGCGGCGAAGAACCCCGATCCGGATTGGGAAAGAGCGATGTTAAAAAGCGCGAGCCAAAGCGGCCACCGTTGGGCCGCTACTCCGCTATTTCTCAAAGCCCGGCGCGTCACCATGCACAAGAGCAGCATGAAGGCCATGGTGAAGCCGAAATCCGTGGCTTCGGGCGCAAGGCTCGTTGTACCCCGGCCGCCCGCGATGCCCACGATGGTGGGCACCAGCGGAGCCGTAATCTGGAAGTAAAGCGCGGTGCTGACGTAGCCGAGAAGTCCGAAAGCCGTCCACAGCGGTAAGGTGATCTTCAGCAGCCGCCAAAGAAGCGCCGGCGAGAGATATTGCATCGCCATGACGATGCCCCAGGACAAGAGGAAGGACGCCGACCGACGAAAATAATAGTCCAGGCTCACTTGATCCGGGCGATAGACATAGACCATGAACCAGAACGCAAACGCAGCGAGAATCATCTGTAGGCGATTGATGCTCAGATCCTGCGTCAGCAGTCGCTGGGCCAGAAACAGCCAGCAGACGAGCGCCGCCCAAGGCTGCACCTGTGATGGTGCGGCCAGGGGTCCAAAGACGAGATAAGGCAGGCAGCATAAAAGAGTTGCGATCGTCAGCAGTCCGGCGGACGCCGAATTGTTGGCCGTTTGAGACGTGGCGGGGCGGCGGGCTTCGTTCCAGCTTGCCTCACGCATTTCGGCGACTTCCAAGGATGGATGTAGAAGGCCATGCAAGCCGCGGTCTTAGCCAGATGCCCAGGCGCTTGCGCGCAAGCAGCAGCATCAGCCCGAAGACGAAGAGGGAATAGAGCACTTGCGCGCTGGCCAGGACAAGAAGCCCCGAAGTGGAGAGCATCCATGAAGCGCATGCCAGTAAGACGATGCCCGCGGCCAGGATGGCCAATGCCCCATCCTGCGTGCCGGTCATCTTGAGCACTTCGTCCACCGGGCCGCCGAAACATTCTATGGCCACGGCTATGAGGAGAATTGCGAGGACTGGAACGACGGCATCGAAGCCGGGGCCGAAGGCCCACGCGATTACCGGGCGCCCAACCAGCAGCGTCGCCGCCATGGCGGCAATGGAAAGGGCGAGGCTGATGGTGCCAAGTCGCCCGCACAGCGCGGCAATTGCATCCATGTCATCGCGCTGCGCTGCGCGCACGATCGCTGGGCGGATCGAAAAACGGACTGCGGCCATGGCGGCCGATACGGCAACCGAGAGACGACCTGCCGTACCCAATATACCCGCATCGGCAGGATTGAGGAGAATGCCAGCCAGAAAGGTAGGTAGCCAAAGGCCGATGCCGTACAACGTCCGCGCGATTGCGAGCCGGATGCCGATGACCACTTGGCCGAGTGCAGGCGAGAGCGTGAACCGCGGGCGGCCGCCAGAATGAAGCGCGAGGACTAACGCCCACAGAGCCATTGCCGAAGCACCGCTGACGGTTGCAACAGCCAAGCCAGTAAAATTCGGGTCCGGCGCCAGCAACATATACGGCGCGGAGACTGCCATCAGACCGATATTGATCGCTGGATAGTTGAAAAATGCGCCAAGGCCGTGGCGATCCAGCGCCAGCAGCAGTTGCGCACAGTTGAACATGACGCCGTTCGCGATGAAGAAGCCCGTAGCAAACCACAGCATCGTTCTCTGCTGGCCATCGAGGGGGACGATGGCAGCGGCCAACAGGGCTGCTCCTAGGGCGACACCGACGCTCAGCATCAGGATTCCGAGCATCGTGCCCGCCATGTGCTGCCGCGCGGGGCGATCATGCATCGCGTCGAGGCGTGGCATCTCCCGCACGACATATTCGCTCGCGCCGAACCCCAGCAGCGGGAAAACGGGGAGTACCGCACTCAGTACGAGAATGTAGAGCCCATAGTCGTGTCGAGAGAAATGATGGGCGATAAGGCTGAGGATAAGAAACTGCAGTGCGATTGCCGCATAGCGCAAACCGACCGCTATCATCGGAGTTGAAAATTTTGCCATGCCCCTCAACCTGCGCCAGTCAGCGCAAGCGGGCGGGCATGATCGACGTGGCCCAGCGCTTCCAGAAACGCTGCTTCCAGCTTCAGGAAATGCGCTTCCCAGGTCCAGTGTTCAACGACATAGGCCCGCGCTTTGCGGCCGAGCGCCAGAGCGTCGGCTGGGTTCTCAAGCAGGTCGATGACTGCTGCGGCAAAGCTCTGAGCGTCGGCGGCAAGGCGCAACGTGTCGGGCGGTGCCATGATCCCTTCATTGGCGATGTCGGTCGCGACGACTGCCTTGGCACTTGCCATATATTCGATCAGCTTGTTCTGCATTCCGCCCGCCGCGCCCATGGGGTTGATGCAGACTGCGGCCGAACGGACTATCTGCCCGATATCCGGTACGGTGCCGGTCACGGTGATCCCGTTCACGCCGTCCAGCGCGCGAATCGAAGCGAGTGGATCGCGACCCTGGATGAAAAGCTCGGCCTCGGGACAGCAAGCACGAACTCTCGGCCAGCAATTGTCCACGAACCAATGCACTGCCTGAACATTGGGCTGATAGAGCATGGAGCCGGAAAAGACGACGCGACCAGGCACGACTTCATTGTCCCTTGCAGCCGGATAGCGCCCGATGTCAGTGCCGTGCGCCCCATAGACCCAATTGTCGATCGGCGGCTTGTCGCGGATAGCGCAGACCGCTTTGATGGCCGCGACATCTGCTGGCCCGATCAGCACGGATCTGGTGAAATCCTGCCATACCGTGGCTTCGAAATTCTCGCAGAGCCGCGTCTCCAGGCGATAGAATAGGCGCTTGAGACGGTTTCTCTCATTTTTCCAGATCCGCCGCGTGTTCAGGGACTGGGAGAGCTGAAGCGCCACAAATGTAGCAGGTGCGTCTCGATGCCTAGTCTCGCCCGGCTTTCGCGCTCGCCCAAGATGCGTGGGAATGGCGGGCGCGCTACGCATATAGTAGCTGTAGACCACATCGTAGGCGCCTGCTTCCACAGCCTGAAGCAGATCGCGCGATAGCCGCGCGTTCTGGAACAGTCCGACCTGCAAGGGTTGTCCTTTTAGCATCCCCCCCGCGAGTCCGGTCAGCCGGTTCCACCAACCCTGGCTGTAGATGCGCACTTCATTGCAGGCATCATTCAGCCATTCCCGCTGCGCCGGGGCCAGCGCACCCTGCATATCGAGTGTGTAGAAGTCTACCTCATGACCCCTGGCGGCGAAAAAGCTCAGCAGATGCGCGACGGTCAATTGGTCGCCGCGCATCATGGGAAAGGGCAAGCGGCTGTAGATCAGCGCGATCCGCAGCCGGCGTTGCGCCGGGGCGCAGTCCATCCGCTTGGGCAAGTCATGGGCGGCTTTCGTCAAGGCTGGCTCCAGGCTCTCTGTTGGCGGAACGTGCAAGGGCGGCTGCTTGTCATGGAAGCGCGTTGGTGCTGACCTTGCGGTTCGCCTTGATGTTGAGGGTGTCGAGGATCCCGATGGAGTCGATGGCAAGATCCCACGCCTCTTCTTCCGCCACCTCGCGAGTCACGAAGAGCTGGTTGAGCGCAGGTAGCTGCGTGTAGGCATAGCCCAGATTCGCGCCGATCAGCTTGGACGGGACTAGGCTTGGGTCGTAGACCGACAGGCGGTAGCCAGCTTCCAGCAGCTTGCGGGCAAGGTCCACATTAGCGCTTTCGCGAAGGTCATCGCTATTTGCCTTGAACGACAGGCCCGCCATCAGCACGCGGGCACCCGGTGCTATGCCCTGGGTGACATGCTCCAGCAGGAAATGTTTGTGGCTGTCGTTCGACCGCAGGAGCGAGTCCACCAGTACGGTGTGGGCACCGACATCGGCGGCGATATACTGAAGGGCGCGGACGTCCTTCGGCAGACATGACCCGCCAAATGCTCCGCCAGGCCGCATGTAATAGGAGGATATGTTGAGCTTGGTATCGGAGACGAATATCTCATGCACCTTGCGAGCGCTGATGCCGAGCTTGACCGACGTGCGGCCGATCTCGTTTGCGAAGGCGACCTTCACGGCGTGCCAGGTGTTATCGACGAACTTCGTGAATTCGGACTCACGGTAGGGCGTGTAGAAGATGGGGGAGTATATACCTTCGTACAGAAGGTCCATGTTGCGCGAGGACTCGCCGTCAGATGTTCCGATGACGATCTTCGGGGGCTTGAAATAATCTGCGATAGCAGTGGCTTCGCGCAGGAACTCCGGGTTGTATACCAGTTCGACCGCCTCGGAAAACCGACCATTCAGTTCCGTCTTGAAAATCGGCGTGACGAGATCCTCGATGGTTCCCGGACGGATGGTTGAGCGATAGACGACCGTGAGCGGGTGCGGTCGGTTGGTGCTGATGGCGGCGGCAATCTGGCGGCTGACCTCGCTGATATAGGTCATATTGTGCGATCCGTCCGGGCCGCTGGGCGTCCCGACACAGACGATGGCCATGTCGCAGTCGTTGATGATGCCGCCCGCGCTTTGCATCACATCGAAGCGTTCGTTCGCTATCCCTTCCCGGAGCAGTTCGTGGAGGCCTGGCTCGCTGATCGGGCAACCTCCCGCCTTCAACTCCGCGACCTTCGCCTCGCTGACTTCTATGCCGATCACTTTGTGGCCCGTTTTCGCGAGGCAGGCGGCGGCGGTCAGTCCAACATAACCGAGTCCGAAAATGGCAATCTGCATGATGTGCACCTCAAATAATTCAGGCCGCAGACGACCGGCGCGCTTTTGGGCGCGTGGGCGGTAGGCCAGGGGAAAAGGGGGAAAGCGCGAGGAGGGGGGACCAGCCTAAGCGCTTTCCCAAGGAACTCTGTGGGTTAGAAAGTCTTGCTCCCCACAAGCACCTTCACTGTCAGCGCAGTGATCAAGATGTCGCGCAGGAGCGTCCAGCCCGACAGATATTCAAGGTCGGCTTGTAACCGATCTGTAAGATCAGAATGGGTAAAGGTGGTTCCGCGAAAGCCCCGCACTTGCGCCAGGCCCGTCATGCCCGGCTTCACGGCGTGGCGATGCCAGTATCGTGGGTCCACATGCCAGTAGAGCGTGTCCCCGGCCTTTGCTCCCAGTGCATGGGGACGGGGGCCGACAATGCTCATATCGCCACGGACAACATCGAAGAGCTGTGGAAGTTCGTCGATGCTGGTCGCTCGAATAAAGCGTCCGACACGTGTTATACGGTCATCGTCCTTGCCAGTCGTAAGGCGGCTGCCGTCGGCGTCTTGCTTTGCGACATGCATGCTGCGGAACTTCTGCATGTAAAAGATGCGATTACCCCGGCCGATCCGTTTCTGTTTGAAAATAATCGGACCGGGGCTGTCGAGCCGGACGGCAATTGCCGTCACCAGCATGATCGGGAGGAGGCACAGGATAGCCGCCGTCCCGACGACAATATCGAACAGCCGCTTGAGTGCGCGATCCCGAAGGGCCAGCGGTCCGGTCGATACCTTGATAGTCGTGTGGCCGAAGAAGTTGCCCGCGCCGATCGGCCCAAGCATCGCAATCTCCGCTGTAATAATTTCGGCGTCCACGTTGGCGCCTTTCAGCGCGACGGCCCAGCTTTCGCGGCGGTCGGCCGGGCAGGCGACGATTACGCGGTCTGCCCGGTTCACGACGGTGCCGAGGGCGTCCAGCGCATCAGGGTCCGTGATATCAGGCCTGAGGCCATATTTGTTTGCGTCGATCACCGTCGCCCCGCGCGGCATCTCCACCTCATCCGCACCATCGTTCAGCACCAGCGTCACGGGCCAGTCGTCGAGATCGCTCCGGCTGCCGGCGTGGATGGCAAAGAGCGTGCGTACCGTGGCCAAGCCCAGGCATACGGCGGGAGAAACGCGCAGGAGCAGGATTTCGATAAGCTGCGAATCCGCGCCTAGGTTCATCGCCAGCAGACCGGCCAGGTTCAGCGGGATCAGAAAGGACAATATGGCTCGCCCGATCCCTGCTTTGCCACCCTGAAATGCGTCCATCGCATAGGCGCCGAAATGGCTCGCTATGACAAGGTACATGGCCATCAGTCCCAGAAGGACGCCAGCGTCCACCGCTTGGTGGGTAGTACCGGCGGGCATCAGTAGGGTAAGCGCATATCCGCCGGTCATACCCAGAACATCGATCAACCGGAGTTGCATATGCGCCCGCAGCCGTCGGTGTCCCCGTGCGCTGTAGTTCGGAAGCGCCGGACGTTCTAGGACAGGCGAGCCGGTCGTCGCGAGGGCGAGTTCAGCTTTTGGAACTGGCACGCTGATTCTCCAGAAAAATGTCCGCTGCCTGCGCGTCGGCTCAAGTTGACGCCCACGTCAGGGGTAAAGGGCTAACTTGCAGCGCAGCGGACCTAGGTGTCAGGATCCCGGGCTTGCGGGTTCATCGTCGTCATCGGTCGCGACTACGACGACAGCCGTGCCGACGGCGGCGGCTGCCAGCAGTATCAATCCCAGCGAGGCACCCACGGCCTTGCTGCGCTGTCCATTTACCGAAGTTGCGCCGGTCCGCAGGCCGACATTGTTGCCGATACGTGCACCGGCTTGTTCAGACGACTTTGCGGTCGCCATAGCGGGGGAAGCGAGTAAAAGTGAGGCTATGGAAGCAATACTTCCAATCTTTAAAATAGATGATCGCTTGATCATTTCGGTTCTCCATTAGTTGCGGACGTCAACCACCAGTTCCAACTCCAGAATGCATTTTATTATCTTAGTAAATTGCCAGGATGATTGCAGCGATGACGGCATATCCCCCAAGGCTTATTGAAGAAGCCCAAAGAAGACCTTGCATGAATTCGGTGCCATGCACGTCATAGTCGCTAATCTTTCTCACAGAGATATGCCCCATGCATGTGTTGATGAATCGCACGGCTCTGCCCGGCAGCATGCGGTTGCGCCGCTGTTTCGGATCCGCGGGATATGCCGAATCTCGGTTCGGCAATGAGATCGCCTTGCATCCACTGTGCACCGGCGCGAATTGCCATGGCGCGTTGGCGTTCCGTCGAAATGCCGTTCACCACCACCGCAGCGCCTGTTGCGCCTGCCAGCTTGATTCCATGTTCGAGGATGGAGACGCTGCGATCTGACTGCTCGGCCCAATGCGCGAAAAGGCTGTCGATCTTGACCACGTCGGGCGACAAAATGACCAGGTGGCGAAGCGATGTGAATCCCACGCCGAAATTGTCCAGAGCGACCCTGCACCCAAGGGCGCGAACTCGCTGAGTAAAGACCTGTGCGTCGCCGATGGTGGTAAAGGGCGTGGCTCCCGACACGATGAACGTGAGCCGTTGGGCGTCGTCGAGGTGCCGACCCAGATGGTCGAAGATATCCGACCACCAGCCATCGACTACTGCGCTCATGGCCGAGATGCGTACTCCCAGTTGCACAAAGGGTCTGGCCCCGAGATATTCGAGCACTTGCTCAACCAGCCATCGGTCGATCACTCTACTAAGGCCGACACGCTCCGCCGCTTCGATCTCGGCCTGCTGCGAAACTTGCTCATGAAGCAGTTCCACCGAGCAGATGGATGCTTCTTGAAAAAGAAAGCCGCTGCTATCGTCTGCGGGAGCAACAGGTTGCCAGCGCACGCACAGGCGATCTTCGGCAAGCTCCGCCAGCAATCCGGCGGCGGCGGCCATGTCATTATGATACCCTATCGCCCATGCGCCGCTTGGTCGCGGCGCGTCGCCGCCGATGCGTAACAGTGCGTCGCCGGCGGAAAGGCGCTGGCCATTCACCGCTATGCGGGAACAGGAAAGCACCGGATGCACCAACTCGCCAGCACAACTGAACGGACGGCTCATTGTCGCCATGCAGAGCTTTTGCAGCTGCATGGCGAAATGCTTGCCTAATGAATGCGAGTCTTCGCCGACGGCGCGGGTCAGGTTTACGGCAAACCCGCCACTGCCACTGCTGGGATTAACGCTGATCCCGCCTCCCAGCGACGCCTCGAAATAAGAGCAGACCTCCTTCAGTAATCCATCGGCGGCCATTTGGCCGTAAGCTATTATAACATGTAAATAATTTTCGACCCTGATGGACGCGCGAAGATGGGCGATACCGTCGAATGACGCTTGGGCGGCAGTGTAAAGGCCGACGTCTAAACGCTTTGATTTCACTGCATTTCTGGTCAATGTTGCCATGCGCAGTCCCCGTTCCGGCGTCGCCCTGATTGCTGCCGTGAGACTGTTTACCCAATTTTGTATCAACCAGTTTCGTTACCGAGATGGAACGATGCAGATGACATATGAAAAACATCCGATCAAAAAAGGAGAATCTAAAAATGGAATGGTCAATGTACACCGATCATGGCGCAAGAAAGTATCTGACGTTAAAAGAATATGATGTATTTATGAAGTATTCTCTAGATCAGGATTCCGATATACGATCATTCTGTTACGTTATAGCTATGAGTGGGTGTAGAATTTCAGAAGCACTTTCATTTTCATCGGAAAGTTTAGATTTTTCCGGTGGTCATTTAGTTATAGATACGCTTAAAAAGAGGGAGCGTCGGTCGTTTCGTGCCGTCCCGTTGCCGACATGGCTCCTTACGCTGCTGGATGAGCAGATTACCTCCGGAATTTTGAATCCGCGCCAGCTATGGCCATGGTCCAGAATGACCGGCTACCGGCGTATTCGCGACGTAATGACCGCTGCCGGAATCGCCGGTCCACATGCTTGCCCGAAGGGGCTGAGGCATTCTTTCGCGGTTCGAGCCATCCAATCTGGCGCGCCACTTAACCTCGTCCAGCGTTGGCTCGGGCACGCGGATATGAAGACCACAGCCATTTATGCGAACGTTATGGGTCCCGAGGAAAGAGCCATTGCGGCGAAGATGTGGAGTGATTCACAACCTGCACCAAATAATGACCTGATATACTTAGCACCAGCAAATGGTGAGAATACTTCGCCTCAGTTGGTGTCATCTCAACCACGGTCATAAATGGACACTCATATGTCCCATCTTGGTACACAGGCGACTAGCGAGAAGCATTTTATTATATGGATAGAAAATCCATTGCCTGATGATACAAAATTGGGTAAATTGTAACAATTTAAAACTTATATAAATCTCAACTCAATTTGTATGATGATCGGATGGATTAACCTAGTTCCAATTAACGTGAGATGATCATTCAAAAGTTCGACTTAATTATCTGTAGGTTATCTTTAGTCCGACGCTACGGAACACCGACCCCGGCACTAAGTTCCGTCGTTTGTTTACCATAGTCATCCCGCCTATTTCACGACTTTGGCGTGCGCACCGTTGTCACGCAGCGCTATAGCATCATGGTTGGTGGGGATAAGTCTGGCCTATAGTGGCGAGCCAGCAGTCAGACGCGATAGCGATCGGACGCTTTTGGCGTATCTCAAGGCAAGGCGGGAAATGGTCTGCGGGCGAAGGTTGGAAATAGTGGCATTCCGGAGCCTGTCTCCTTCCGGAGGCGGGCGAGATTTTCTAGTTCGCCCATCATTTGCGCAACGCGTGCCTTTCGGCCTGCGTGTGTTCCATCCGAAAAGATGCCGGGCCCGACTGCATTTTCAAGGCGATTCCAAAACCCCGGCGCAACGGCGGGATCGTAGCCGGAGTTGGCCATCAGGTAGAGGGACAGCCGGTCTGCCTCATCTTCGCTCGCGCGTATCATCGCTCTGCCGGCATGTGCGCTTCGTCTTCCATTGCGCGCCGGATGCAGTCTTTGGTGGTGATCGAGGATGACATGGGCAAGTTCGTGTGCGAGCACGGCAGAGAGTTCCTCGTCGCTGCGAACGAAATCCATCATCCTGCCGTCTACTTGTATGTATTTCCCGTCGGAGAAGGCATTCCGTGCCCCCTCAAGGACGAGCTGGAAGCGGCCGCTGCAGCCCCTTTCGGCGGCAACATTCCGCCTGCGCTCGACTCCATCTTCCAACATGTCGACGACCAGCATACCATCTGCGGCCCGGCGTTCTTCTTCGTCCAATATGGCGTCCATGCGTCCGAATGCATTTTCAGAACTGGTGATGGGTAGCGAATTTACGGCGAGTCCATCCAGCGCGAGAAGCGCGCTGTCGGCTTTGATTCCAGCGCGGTCTGCGGGGCTGCCGGGCACCACGCCCTCCACCGATATCTCCCGCTCGAAACGAAATTCAGACCGGGCGGCCATTTGAACCTGTGCGGAATATTGCCGAAGATCGTGCAGCACCAGCCCGGTGCGGGGAAGCGTTTGACTGCATAGCCGGACATTGGCCATGGCCAGACGCTCCCCCACGGCGGCGACCCGGATATCGGCAGCGCGAAGGGCTTTCAGACTTTCTGCGAGGGCAGTTCCGCCATGAACTGGCGCTGCGCTGAATGCCAGAAGGCAAAGAGAAATCACCCTCTGAGCGTCGCGAAAACGGTCAGCGAGCTTAGGGGAAATCGGCATGGCTACTCAAGTGCAAGGCTCTTGCACAATTCGTCAACCTTTCAAATAGGCCGAACCCACGACCCGATGTTCCATCCGAGACGTTCAAACGACATGCTTCATTCAGCCTCACCTCGGACCATAGTGTGACGAGTAGCACCCAGTGCCGTGCACACCTGCAACCAAAGTTCCAGCGACGGCATAGCCGAGGAGCGGCAATCTGCTCGAAGAGACCGCTTCATGTGGCGCCGCCAATGACGGTTAGAAAATCGATCAGAACGCGCGCCCGGAACTGGAAGATTTGTCCACGCAACGACATTTCGCCCGGCCGTTGTTCGCGACCCACGATTTAGCCAAGTTCTGCTTGTTTCGATAATTTAATAGAAGATTTGGCGCGTTAAACGTGGCCCGCATCTGCGTCCCAAGCGGGCGAAGTGAATCGGATGTGGAAAACATTCATTGATGGCAAGGAGTTGTGGAAATGTGGAGCGGGTAGCGGGGATCGAACCCGCATCACAAGCTTGGAAGGCTAGTGCTCTACCATTGAGCTATACCCGCTTGTCAGCCTGTTCGGCTGATGCAGGACGCCATTGCCATCGGCATGGGCAGGACGTCAACTATAATGGCATAGAAAATGATCAGGGTATCGGGTTCCAGTCTCAACAGCTTGGCCCAGCACCCGCTTGACCAATGACACATAGCGCTCATGCAGGCTGGACGATGCGCGCGATTGTCGGGTACGGACGCCAGGCTTTTCCCTCTGATGACAAGGCCTCCAAATGACTCGCACGCTTATCTCCTCCGGATCCCCTTTCGAGACGCAGGTGGGGTACTCGCGCGCGGTTGTGCAGGGCGACTGGTGCTTCGTCGCGGGGACAACGGGCTATGATCCGGTGACCCGAGAGATGCCGGATGATGTCGCCGATCAGGCGCGCAATGCACTAGCTGTCATCGAAAAGGCGCTGGGCGAGGGCGGCTTCTCCGTCAGCGATGTCGTCCGCGCGACTTATTATATCAGCGACGCGGCCTATTGGGATGTCATCGGTCCGGTGCTTGGGGAAGTATTCGGGCAGATACGTCCTGCGGCAACGTGCGTCGTGTGCGGGCTGGTGAAGCCCGAAATGAAGATCGAGATCGAAGTCACGGCGCTGCGGGCTGCGGCATGAACGCCCAACCCCGGCGGATCGTGTCGCTGTTGCCGAGTGCGACCGAAATAGCCGTCGCACTGGGGTTTGGCGATGCACTGGTCGGGCGCAGCCATGAATGCGATTGGCCTGTCGGCGTCGAAGGATTGCCGTCGATCACCGCCTCGAAGCTCGCCAAGGGGCTGACCTCTGGCGAGATCGAATTGCGCGTGCAGGAGATCGTGAAGTCGGGTTTGTCGGTGTATGAAGTGGATGGTCACCGACTACGCGATCTGCACCCCGACGTGATCCTGACGCAGACGCAATGCGCCGTGTGCGCGGTGACGCCAGCCGATCTGGAAGACGCGATCGCCGCGTGGACGGGGCGAGAGCCAGTGCTCATCAGCCTGGCGCCCGACGACATGGCCGATGTGTGGGGCGACTTTGCGCGGGTCGGCGCCGCTCTGGGCGCCACAGAACAGGCGCAAGAAGTCGTCGCGCAGTTGCAGGGCCGGATGGATGCCATCCGCACTGCGGTCGCCGGACGTCCTAAACCCCTTGTCGCGGCGATCGAGTGGATGGACCCGTTGATGGTGGCGGGCAATTGGGTGCCGGAACTGATCGAGATCGCCGGAGGAACGAGCGTGCTGGCGACGCCGGGGCAACATTCCCCGTGGGTCGAATGGGAGCAGCTTACGGCGGCGGACCCGGACGTGATCGTGTTGATGCCCTGCGGCTTCCGCATTCCGCGGGCGCTGGAGGAACTGCCCACCTTGGCCGCCGATCTGCGCTGGCAGGCATTGCGCGCTGTGCAGGCGGGCGAGGTCTATGCGACGGATGGGCAGTATTTCTTTAACCGGCCCGGCCCGCGCCTGGTGGAGTCAGCGGAAATTCTGGCCGAGATTTGTCATCCCGATGCGGTATCGTTTGGGCATAAGGGGTCGGCATGGTTGCGAGTAGGGGATCAGGCATGACGATCACGATGTACGGCATCAAGAAGTGCGACACGATCAAGAAGGCGCGGACGTGGCTTGAAGGGCAGGGGATCGCCTACAACTTCCATGACTATAAGGCGTTGGGAGTTGATGCGGAGACTGTGCGAAGCTGGGTCGATGAGCATGGCTGGGAAATCATTCTGAACCGCGCGGGCACGACCTTTCGGGGCTTGCCGGACGCAGACAAGCAGGGGATCAATGCTGACAAGGCGGTTGCATTGATGGTCGCCAATCCTTCCATGATCAAGCGCCCGGTCCTTGACCTGGGTGATAGGCGACTGGTCGGGTTCAAGCCGGATGTCTATGCGGCGGCCTTTGCGTGACGGTCATGCAGATGTCATGCGCCGCGGCTAACCGATGACGATGCTCAAAACACTGTTTGCGACGCTGCTGCTCGCCGCTATGCCATCCCTTGCCATGGCCGAACCGATCATTATCGCCCATCGCGGCGCAAGTGGCGAACGGCCGGAGCATACGCTTGCATCCTATGAACGCGCCATTGATCAGGGGGCGGATTATATCGAGCCGGATCTGGTGTTGACCAAGGATGGCGTGTTCGTCGTGCGACATGAGAATGAGATCGGCGGTACGACCGACGTTGCATCGCATCCTGAATTTGCGGAACGCAAGGCGACCAAGACCATTGATGGTCAGCAGATTACGGGCTGGTTTACAGAAGATTTCACGCTCGTAGAACTGCGGACGCTGCGCGCGCGGGAGCGACTGCCCGAGTTACGCACTGCCAATCGCCGCTTTGATGGTCTCTATCAGGTGCCGACCTTCGAGGAAGTGCTGAAGCTGATCGAAGCCAAGAACGCGGAGACGCGACGGCGGATCGGCGTCTACCCGGAGACGAAGCATCCGAGTTATTTTGCCTCGATCGGCTTGCCGCATGAGGCTGCGCTACTCACGATGCTGGAGCGTTTCGGTTATACGTCTGCCGACGACCCGGTGTTCATCCAGTCGTTCGAAGTCGATAATTTGAAGGCTCTGCGGGCGAAGACGCGGTTGCGACTTGTCCAGCTTGTCGATGCGACGGGCGGTCCTGCCGATCACCCGGAGATGACGTATGCCGATATGTTGACTAGCGAAGGCATGAAGCAGATCGCGACCTATGCCGACGCTTTAGGCGCGAATGGCGCGTTGATCGTCGCAGCCGATGGCAGCGACACGGGCTTCGTTGCGCGGGCGCATGAAGCGGGCTTGCAGGCGCATATGTGGACGCTGCGTGCGGAGAACATGTTCCTCTCGCCGCCGCTACAGCGGGGCGATGATCCTGCTGCGCAGGGCGATTTCGCTGCGGCGGTACGCGCTCTTGTGGCGACTGGAGTGGACGGCTTCTTCACCGATTTCCCCGGACAGGCACGCGCAGCATTGGTGCCATAAAGACCGGGGGCAACTATCTCTTCTCTGGCGCTTGAATTTCGCGACGGAACGGTCGATTGAGGGGATATGCTGTCCCAGAAGACCCGTTATGCAATCCGCGCGCTTCAGCATCTCGCCGACCATTATGGCCAGGGTCCGGTGCCGCTGACGGATATCGCGGAGACGCAGAATATTCCATCGAAGTTCCTGACCGTCATTCTTTCGGAATTATCCCGCGAAGGGCTGGTAGATACACAGCGCGGGCGAGACGGCGGCTATTGGCTTGCCCTGTCGCCGATCGATGTCAGCTATGGCGATATCGTGCGGCTGACGCGCGGGTCGCTCGCGCTTACACCTTGCGCCAGCCGCTTCGCGCATGAGCAGTGCACCAACTGCCTGCCGGAATCCGAATGTCGCCTGCACCGGTTGATGCTCCGTGTACGCGATGAAACGGCACGGGTGCTGGATGGGATCAGCCTTGCCGAGCCTGTTCCGCTGGACAGTTGATGTCGCGCAACCGGAACACGAAATAACGCTCTGTTTCATCCCCAACTTAATCTAAGATACTCAAAACGCCCGCTAATAGCGGATATGCTGGAGAGGCAAGGCCCATGTCGTTACGAACCGCGCTACATATGCTGGCCCTTGCGCCGGCGGTGCTTGCGCTTGCGCCATCCCGTGCCGATGTGCTGTCCGACAAACCCGATACCGCCACGATCATGAAGGAAGCCGCGCTGTCCTATCCACAAACCCGTCGCCTCGATATTGTGGAGGACCATTTCGGCGTAAAGGTGCTCGATCCCTATCGCTGGCTGGAAAATGACGTGCGGCAGGACGAGGCTGTGCGCGAATGGGTAACGTCAGAAAATGCCGTGACTCAGGATTATCTTAAGTCGCTGCCGGGTCGCGATCTCCTCAAAAAGCGGATGGCCAAGCTCTATGATTATGGCCGCTATTCGACGCCTGCAAAGGCGGGGAGCCATTACTTCTACACCTATAATACGGGTCTTCAGAATCAGTCGCCGCTTTTCGTGCGCGAAGGGCTGACCGGCAAGCAGCGCATGCTGCTGGATCCCAATGCCTTGTCCAAGGATAATGCCACTGCGCTGGCCGAATGGAAGCCATCGCCCGATGGCAAATATTTGCTATACTCGGTGCAGGATGGCGGGACCGACTGGCGCACTTTGTCGGTGATCGATGTGGCGTCCGGCAAGACGCTGGACGATCAGGTCGAGTGGGTCAAATTCTCCAACCTCAGTTGGGACGCCGAAGGGCAGGGCTTCTTCTATTCGCGCTTTGCCGCTCCCGCGCAGGGCGCCGCCTTTCAATCGCTCAACGCAAACCAGCAGATATTCTATCATCGCGTCGGAACTGCACAGGCACAGGACCGGCTCATCTACGAGACGCCGGAGCGCCCGAAACTTGGTCATACGGCAAAAGTTACTGACGATGGGCGATGGCTGGTCATAAGCTCGACTTCGGGCACGGATGAAAAGCAGGAAGTGACTCTGGTTTCGCTGCCAAGTGGATGGCGCGAAGCTCCCATCGTGGTGCGGACGCTCGTCAAGGGGCTGAACAACGAATGGCAACTGGTTGGCAGTCGCGGCGATACTCTGTGGTTCATCACGGACAAGGGTGCACAACGGCTGCGCCTGGTCACGCTGGACGCGGCGGACCCACGCAAAGGTCCGGTCGAGATCGTGCCCGAACGGGCGGACACGCTGGTCGGAGGATCGCTTGTCGGCCAGCGCATCATCCTCGCCTATCTGGAAAATGCGCAGACGGTGGCGCAATTGGTCGAGCTGGACGGCAAGCCTGTTGGGGATGTGCCGATGCCCGGCGTCGGTACTGCCGCTGGCTTTGGCGGCAAGAGTGGCGATTCGGAAACCTTCTTCAGCTTCTCCAGCTTCACCATGCCATCGACCATCTACCGCTACGACACGGCCACCGGCGCCACGACCATATTCGCCCGTCCGGATCTTGCCTTCAGTCCGGAAGATTTCGTGACGGAGCAGATCTTCTATCCCTCCAAGGACGGCACGAAGATCCCGATGTTCGTCATCCGGCGAAAGGATATTGTCGAGGCGGCCAAGCCTGCGCCGACTTTGCTCTATGGCTATGGCGGCTTCAATATTTCCATGACGCCTGGCTTTTCGCCGACGCGCCTGGCTTGGCTGGAGCAGGGCGGGGCGCTTGCCATCGCTAACCTCCGCGGCGGCGGCGAATATGGGAAGGCCTGGCATGATGCTGGCCGCCGCGAGAACAAGCAGAATGTGTTCGACGATTTCATCGCCGCCGGCGAGTTTCTGAAAGCGAACGGCATCACCGGGAAGGATCAGCTTGCGATAGAAGGCCGCTCGAACGGTGGTCTGCTGGTCGGCGCCGTCGTCAATCAGCGTCCCGACCTGTTTGCCGCCGCCTTGCCGGGGGTGGGGGTGATGGACATGTTGCGCTTCGACCGGTTCACGGCTGGGCGATATTGGGTGGACGACTATGGCTATCCTTCCAAGCAGAAGGATTTCCGCCTGCTTTACAGCTATTCGCCCTATCATAACATCGCGGCGGGCAAGCCCTATCCGGCCATCATGGTGACGACTGCCGACACCGACGATCGCGTCGTGCCGGGGCATAGCTTCAAATATGCAGCGGCATTGCAGGCGAGCGACATCGGCGACAAACCGCACCTCATTCGCATTGAGACGCGCGCGGGCCATGGCTCCGGCAAACCGACGGACAAGGTGATTGAAGAGTTTTCCGACATGTATGCATTCATCGCGAATTGGACCGGTCTCACCATTACCGATCCCGGCAAATGAGCTGCTCCGTTCACGCCCGCGACAGCCGGCCGAGGGTAGTAACGTCAGCGTAACTCGCCGAAGGACTCGGACCTATGACGTTCAACCGCACCCTGATTGCAGCCTTGCTGGGCGTGAGCCTGACCGTTGGCAGCATCGCACCCGCCGAAGCGCGTCCGCGCGGGTGGAATAATGGTGGATGGGGCGGTGGCTGGCATGACAATGGCAGGCGTCGGCATCGCGGCGACGGCTTTGGGCTGGGCGACGCGATCGGCGTTGCGGCCATCATCGGAGCAGTCGCTGTCGTCGCCAATTCGGTGTCGAAGGATCGTGCCGCTACACGCGCCACTGGCCCGGACTATCGCCCCCAACCCGAATATGACGCACGCGATTATGATCGGGGTGATGACGCGCCTTTGGCGGGCGAAGACAGCGCAGTCGACAGTTGCGCAGTTGCCGCCCGCGAGGAAGCCACCGTCAGCGGCGGCTATGCTGAAATTCGCAACATCGGTTCGCCACAGCCGATCGAAGGCGGCTACAATATCGATGGCGAAGTCGAGCGTCGCGGTTCTTATCGCGACGCGGCGGGCGAGACACGGCGTTTCACCTGCACGGTGCATGGTAACAAGGTGACGGACGTATATCTCAGCCGTGACCTCGTGAGCAACTGACGCGACTGGACACATCGCCCGCCCGTCTTTATCGCGCAGCCATGACAGTCCAGCACCCCGAATCCATATTGATCGTCGACTTCGGCAGTCAGGTCACGCAGCTCATCGCGCGCCGGGTGCGCGAAGCGGGAGTGTATAGCGAGATCGCCCCGTTCAACAGCGCCGCCGAGGCTTTTGCGCGCATGAAGCCCAAGGGTGTTATCCTGTCGGGCGGTCCTTCGTCGGTCATGTGGGACGATAGTCCACGCGCGCCCCAAGCGATCTTCGAGGCAGGCGTGCCGGTGCTCGGCATATGCTACGGCCAGCAAACGATGATGCAGCAGCTTGGCGGCAATGTCGAAGGCGGGGAAAGTGGCGAATTCGGACGCGCCTTCATTGAAGTGAACAAGTCCTGCGCGTTGTTCGACGGCCTCTGGCAGCCGGGCGAACGGCATCAGGTCTGGATGAGTCACGGCGACAAGGTCACGCAGCTTGCGGACGGCTTCGAAGTCGTCGCGACCAGCGAAGGCGCGCCCTATGCCATCGTCGCCAACGAAGCCAAGCGCTTCTATGCGATGCAATTTCATCCCGAAGTCGTTCACACACCCGATGGGGGCAAGCTGATCGCAAATTTCGCGCGCCATGTCTGCGGCCTTGCGGGCGATTGGACGATGGCGGAATTCCGGGCGACGAAGATTGCGGAGATTCGTGCGCAAGTCGGCGCGGGTCGCGTGATTTGCGGGCTGTCTGGCGGCGTGGACTCTGCTGTTGCGGCAGTGCTGATCCATGAGGCGATCGGCGATCAGTTGACGTGCGTGTTCGTCGACCACGGCCTGATGCGCCTTGGCGAAGCGGAGCAGGTCGTTTCGCTCTTCCGCGAGCATTACGGCATCAAGCTGGTTCATGTGAACGCCGAAGCACAGTTCCTTGGCGGCCTGGCGGGCCTCACGGATCCTGAAAAGAAGCGCAAATTCATCGGCGGCGCCTTCATCGAATTGTTCGAGGAGCAGGCGCGGGCGGTCGGCGGCGCGGATTTCCTCGCACAGGGTACGCTGTACCCCGATGTCATCGAAAGTGTGTCCTTCACGGGCGGCCCCAGCGTCACCATCAAGAGCCACCACAATGTCGGCGGCCTGCCCGAACGCATGAACATGAAGCTGGTCGAGCCGCTTCGCGAATTGTTCAAGGACGAAGTGCGCGTGCTGGGCAAGGAACTCGGCCTGCCCGATATCTTCGTAGGTCGCCATCCTTTCCCCGGACCGGGCCTCGCCATCCGCATCCCAGGCGAAGTCACCAAGGAGCGCTGCGACATTCTGCGCAAGGCGGACGCCATCTATCTGGAAGAAATCCGTGGCGCGGGCCTCTACGATGCCATCTGGCAAGCATTCGCAGTCCTGTTGCCCGTACGCACGGTCGGCGTCATGGGCGACCAGCGCACCTATGACAGCGTCTGCGCCCTGCGCGCCGTGACCAGCACCGACGGCATGACCGCCGACATCTACCCCTTCGACGCCGCCTTCCTCAGCCGCGTCTCCACGCGCATCATCAACGAAGTGAAAGGCATCAACCGCGTAGTCTATGACTATACGTCAAAGCCACCTGGCACGATTGAGTGGGAATGATTCAGGCCCATCCAAACGCCGCCGATTTTTACGCTGTGGCACGATCTAAGGCTCTGAAAATAAAAATAAATTCTTCCTGTGGCTATCGGCATCTATCGATGGGCATAGATCATGTCCGGCGGCCTCGCTGACGGGCCTCGCCCCCATTGATCAACCGGAAAAACGAAAGTACCGTCAGGCCAATCGAGGCTCATGACGGTACTTTTCCGCAAGGAGGCCCGAAATGTTGACTGATGCAGCGCTTAGTGTCTGAAACCAAAAGCAAAAATGTACAAGGTGAGCGATCGTGACGGCATGATGTGCGCGTCGCGCCGTCGGGTGCCATTTCGTTCAGGCTGGACTATCGGCTGAATGGCAGACGGGAGACCGTCTATCTCGGTAGGTATGCCCGTGACGAAATTGATCTGCCCTCACCGAGTGGACCGTGTGGTTTGTTAGTGGATTATGCTCACCACCGCCATATCCGGGTGGAGGTGGAGCGAAGCGGAACCGGAGGCCGGATATGGCGGTTAAGCCGTTTCCGGCGCCGGT
>JBPPMC010000311.1:0-28973 GCA_051305835.1 Sphingobium sp. | reverse complement strand
GCCCATATTGTTCACCACATCGACATAGCGCGGATCGCGCGTCGCGCCTTCGGTCTGCTGCATCCAGAAGGCATTGCCCGTGCTCGCCCGCGACAGCAATTGCCGCAGCGGCGCAACCGTCCGCTGCAATTCATCGTCACTCACCGGACGCGCCGCCAGATCGGCGGCGGTGTCCTTGATCAGCGTGAAGAAATAGCCGACCTTCTCGGGCTTCACCTGGCTGTTCACCAATATATAACCGCCGCTGTCGGACGAGAATGGCCAGTTGTTCTGGACGCTCGGCGAATAGGCCGCGCCATCGGTCGAACGCAGCTTCTCGAACAACCGGTCGTTGAAGATCTGCGACAGAACTTCCAGCTGACGGCTCTCCCGCGCATTCGCCAAGCCGCCCGCCGTCGGCCAGGCCCTCACCGCAGCCGCCTGATCCTTGTCGCCAGTCTGGCGCAGCACCACGGGCGCTGCCACATGCGCCGGGAAGCGCATCACCTTGTTCGCGGCAGGCGCTGGCTTGTCGGGTCGTGGCGGCAGCGCACCGAAGGTCGCGGCGACCTGCGCAATGGCGTCCTCGGGCTTCACTTGCCCGAATATCTGGATTTCGATCGGCCCGGACGCCAGCACCGGCTCCCACGTCGCGCGGAATGCAGCGGGGGTCAATGCGGCGATCTCGGCCTTGTTCGGCGTCTTGTACCGGATATCCTTGGCATGCAGCAACCAGCTCAGATCACGCCCCAGCACCGAATCCGCCGAAGTCGTCTGCGTGTCATAGGACGCAGCAAGCCCGGCCTTCACCCGCGCGATCGGCGCAGGATCCCATCCGGGATAAGCCAGCTTCGTCGCAAAAAGCTTCAACTGATCGGCATAGTCCGCAGGACGCGTCACCGCCGACATTTCGAATGCATCGTCATCGACCGAAAAGTCGAAGCCCAGCCTGCGCCCATTGGTCAATTCATCCAGATCGCGCTGGCCCAGCTTGCCGATGCCACCGGCCATCAAAGCATAGCCCGCTGCCCATACCGGCGCGGCCTTCGTTGGCGAGAAATCCTGCTGTCCATGGCCGAACCGCACATTCACGCGCACCTTGCCCGGCTCCGCATCATTGGCGAACATGGTCAGCTTCACGCCATTGGAGAAGGTGATCGTCTCCAGCCCCAGCACGCCCATTGGCGCGCGCGACACGACTGTCCCCGGCGTCCCCAGCTTGGGCAGGTCCGCCATCGTCACGGCATCGTCCTTCAACCGCACGCCCGTCGCGGCCACCACCGGAGCCTTGAGCGCCGCCGTCAGCTTCGCCTGCGCATCCTTCTGCGGCGCGGGCAGCATCAACAGCGCGCGCGTCACGTCTGCGGTGAACATCCGCTTTGTCGATTGCAGCAGCTTGTCGGGCGTCATCGCCGCCTTGCCGCCCCGAAAAATCTCCAGCGCCGCCTGCGGGCTGACGGTCGTCTCGCGAATGTCCACGGCGTTCACCAGATCCCATGCCTGCTTCGATCCGGCTTCCGTGTCCGAATTTTCGACCTGCACGGCCAGCGCGGTATCGAACTGCGCATATTCGCGGTTGATCTCCGCCTGACTCGGCGGCGTTGCGCGCGCATCCTCGATCACGGCGCGCACGTCCGTCAGCGCTTTGGCCCAGTCCGCGCCGACCGGCATGATGCTGATGAAGGTGCCATCGACCGATCGCGACACGTCCTGCTGCTCGACGCTCGCCTGCAGGAAGCTGCCGCCGCTCCGCGCCGCCTGTTCAAGCCGCCGATTGATGATCTGCAACGCCAGCGCGTCGGTCAGCTTGTCCTGATTATAGATGATCGTGTCCGCGCGCGGTCGCCATGGGCGCAGGAACGCATAGCTCAGCCCCGTGGGCACGCCCGGCTCCACGATCACGCCGGCAGCGGGCTTCGCCGGATCGGGATCGCCGAAATCAGGGATCGCCTCGCCCTTCCCCGTCGGCTTCCACGGCGTGAAATGTTTGACGATCAGCGCTTCGGCCGTGGCCGGATCAATGTCCCCCGCAATGGAAATCACCGCGTTCTCGGGCCGATACCAGCGATCATGGAACGCCGTCATGCTGGCGGCGGTCGCGGCATTCAGCGTCGGGATCGTGCCGATGGGAGAGCGGGTCTCCATTCGCTGCCCGGCGAACAGGAACGCCCGCGTCGTATCGCTCACCCGCGTACCAGGACCATCGCTTTCGCGCTTTTCCGCCAGCACCACGGAACGCTCCGCATTCACGGCACTATCCACGATATTGGGATCGGTCATCATGCCGGACAGGATCTTCATGCTCTCGTCCAGCCCCTGCGGCGTCGCCTGCGGCAAGTCGAGTGCGTAGGTCGTGCCGGTCGGAGTCGTCTGCGCATTGCTGTCGCTGCCGAAAGTCACGCCCAGCCGCTGCCAGATGCGCTTGGATTCGCCATCGGGCACATATTTCGACCCGCGAAAGGTCAGATGCTCCATGAAGTGCGCGAAACCCAGTTCCTGCGGCTGCTCCATCAGCGACCCGGCGTCTATGCGCAGGCGGATCGCGACTTGCCCCGGCGGCACGCCATTGCGCCGCACGGCATAGCGCACGCCATTGGGCAGCGTGCCGAAATGCCACGCCGGGTCCATCGGCACATCGCTATTTTCGTAAAGCCAGGGCCGCTGCTGCGCGACATCCTTGATGATGCCCGAAGCGGACGTCGATGCCGCATTCTGGGCCTGACCGGCAGTGGGAAGTGCCGTCAGCAAAAAAGCGAGGACGGAAAGCGAAGTGGCGGCGCGCCGAAGGGGGAATGTCATATGCCCCCAGCCTAGCGGCATTTTTATGAATGGCCACTGACAATGCGGCGAGAGATGCGCGATCTCCCGAATCCGTTCGGGCTGAGCGAAGTCGAAGCCTTCCCCTGAGCGTAGCCGAAGGGGCTTCGCTTGCGCTCAGCTTGACCCTTCGACTTCGCTCAGGGCGAACGGAATAACTGAATTAGCGCCCACCAACCCGCTGCACAGCACCCTTGTGCGCGCCAACGCCATTGCGGTTGCGCGGACGGAAGGGACGCTTGGCAGGCGAAGCACCGTCACCGGCACCTTCGCGACCACGATGCGCACGGTCGGGATTGCCCCGGCCCGGTCCGCCACGGCCATTGCCACCTTCGTTGCCCTTCTTGGGCGGCGCGGCTTTCGGCAGGTTACGCACGGCTTCGGCGAAGTTCTCCGGCAGCACCTGAAGTTCGCAACGCACGCGCGTCACCTTCTCGATGGCTTTCAGATACTGACGCTCATCATCCGCCACGAAGCTGATCGCAATGCCCTCGGCACCCGCGCGCGCTGTGCGGCCAATGCGGTGGACATATTGCTCGGCCACATTGGGCAGTTCGAAGTTGATGACGTGGCTGACGCCCGAAACGTCAATGCCGCGAGCCGCGATATCGGTCGCCACGAGCAGCTTGACCTGCCCTGCACGAAACGCCTGCAACGCCGCCGTCCGCTGTCCCTGGCTCTTGTTGCCATGGATCGCCGCAGCCGGAATGCCTGCGCCTTCCAGGAACCGCACGACGCGATCGGCACCATGCTTGGTGCGCGTGAAGATCAGCGCGCGTTCGATCGCCGGGTCTTTCACCGTGATCGTCAGCAACGCCTGCTTCTCGGCCTGGTTCACGTAGGTCGCAAATTGCTTCACGCGCTCTGCGGTCGTGGACTGCGGAGCCACCGAAACCTTGACCGGATCGACAAGGAACTGACTGCCCAGATCGGAAATCGCCTTTGGCATGGTTGCCGAGAAAAACAGGCTCTGGCGCTGCTTGGGCAACATCTTGTCGATGCGCTTCAGCGGCTGGATAAAGCCGAGATCCATCATCTGATCGGCTTCATCGAGAACGAAAATCTCGACATGGCCAAGGCTCAGCGCGCGCTGTTCGATCAGGTCGAGCAGACGGCCCGGCGTTGCTACCAGAATGTCGATGCCGCCGCGAAGCTGGTTGATCTGCTTGTTGATCGGCACGCCGCCAAACACCGTCGCAACGCTCAGCTTCATGAAGCGCGCATAATCGCGGAAGCTGTCCGCAATCTGCGCGGCCAGTTCACGCGTCGGCGACAGCACCAGCATGCGGCAGCCCTTCTGGGGCGTCACTTTGGGATTGTTGTGGAAATAATCGAGGCTGGGCAGCGCGAACGCCGCTGTCTTGCCAGTTCCGGTCTGCGCGATGCCGCACAAATCGCGGCCTTCCATCAGCGCGGGGATGGCCTGCGCCTGAATGGGCGTCGGTACTTCGTAATTCTTGGCGGCGAGCGCCTGCAAAATCGGCTCGGCAAGACCAAGTTCTTTAAAGGTAGTCAAATTGATTTACTCACAATGGAGCGTTGCACCGCAAAGACTGCAAGACGCAATCCGGGCACAAGGCGGGGTTACGAAACGACCCGCGTGAAAAGGGAAGCCTCAAGCAAAACGCAGGTCATTGGCCGGTCCGGTCTTCCACTCGGCTCAGCCAAGAGGATTTAGAGGACGATCACGCTACCAATCGCTACGGGGCCGAAATGGCCCGGATGCTGCGCTGCGAGGTCTTTACAAGCAGAACGTGGGAAAAGCAAGCAGTTCCGCTAATAGCCAGATCGGCCATTCCGGGAGGGGGAACGGAATGGCCGATCCGCAAAAGCCCTAGAGGCTTACTTCGACGTGCTTGTTCTTCATTTCGGACCGCACGTCGCCGCCCACCAGCATCTTGAACACCCCCTTCAAGGACATGTCCGCCAGCCAGATCTCGGCATTGCCCAGGTCGAAGCGCAGCATCAGCAAGTTGGGGTCCTGGCGTCCGCCGGGATACCATGCCGCCACTTCGTTCGACCAATGCGCGTCGATCACGGCCTCATCCGTTTCCTCGACCAGATTGCCCGCGATGCACGCGAAAAGGTGATGATCCTTGCCCGCAAACTGCGCCATCGCCGCGCCGCCCGACGCCAACCGGTTGTCGCGCGAAGTGTAAAACCAGAATGCGGAATTGGCGTCCTTGTCCAGCTGCGCCGTCATCGGCAGGCTGTGCTCATGGCCATTTTCAAGTCCCACCATAAGGAAAGGACTCTCCGCCAGTTCCTTCCAGAACCGGTCCTTGATGTCATGTTCTGCGCTCATTTCCTGCTCCTCATTCGTTTTCGGGACGTGGTTAGTAAAGCGCCGAAACGAATGAGGGTTCCGCTGCAAGCAAAGCTTGCTTGATCTCGATCACATCTCCCCCCACATAACGGGCATGCTGATAGAGACCGAAACCACACCCAATCCCGCCACGCTGAAGTTCCTTCCGGGACAGCAGGTCATGCCGTCGGGCACGCGCGACTTCGCAACGCCGGAGGAAGCAGAGGCATCGCCCCTCGCCGACGCGCTGTTTTCGCTGGGCGATGTGACGGGCGTGTTCTTCGGCTCCGACTTCGTGTCGGTGACCATCGTGGCGGGTTCGAACTGGGCAGAAGTGAAGCCGGACATCATCGGCATCCTGCTCGACCATTTCTCCGGCAATATGCCGCTGTTCCGCGCTGGCTCCGCGTCCGGCATAGACGTACCGCAGGACGAAGCGTTCGAAGATGATCCCGCCGACGCCGAAATCGTCGAGCAGATCAAGGAACTCATCGAAACGCGCGTGCGGCCCGCTGTCGCCAATGATGGTGGCGATATCATCTATCGCGGCTTCGACAAGGGCAAGGTGTACCTCAAGATGCAGGGCGCATGCGCCGGCTGCCCCTCCTCCTCCGCCACCTTGAAGCAGGGCATCGAATCCCTGCTCAAGCATTATGTGCCGGAAGTCACCGAAGTCCGCGCGGTCTGAGCCTGCGCTTCATCTACTCAAGATCAATAAGAGGTAATCGACATGGCTGACGCTTTGCCGCAGGCGGCGCTTGATCAAATTTTCGTGAACGCGCGATCCTATAATGGTTATATCGGCAAGCCCGTGCTGGAAGCCGATCTGCACGCCATCTGGGACTTGATGAAATGGGGGCCAACCTCCGCCAATCAGCTTCCGGCCCGCCTCATCTGGTGCGTCAGCCCTGAATCGAAAGAGAAACTCGCAGCCGTTTCGTCGGGCACAAACGCCGCGAAGATTCGCACCGCGCCGGTCACCGTGATCCTCGGCATGGATGAAAACTTCCACGAATATTTGCCCGAGCTGTTCCCGCCTGCCGACGCCAAGTCCTGGTTCGATGGCAATGAGGAACTGCGCAAGACCAGCGCGTTCCGCAACGCGACTTTGCAGGGCGCTTATTTCATCATCGCCGCGCGCGCGTTGGGCTTCGACACCGGGCCGATGTCCGGATTCGACAATGCCGCCGTCGACGCTGCCTTCTTCGCCGACACCCCGCACGTAAAGTCCAACTTCATCTCGACGCTGGGCTATGGTGATCCATCGACGATCTTCGGCCGCCTGCCCCGTCCCGAATTTGGCAAATTCAACCGGATCGCCTAACCTCGGGCGATAGCGGATCGAAGGCGGGCACTTGCGGACTTTAGTGATTGATACGGCGACACCGGCCATGTCGCTTGCCCTGTTCGACGGCGCCACCTTGCTGGCGCATCATCATGAGCGCGTCGATCGCGGCCATGCCGAACGCCTGCTCCCCGCCATCGCCGCGCTCCCGCTGGGTGGCCTCGCAGACCGGATCGCCGTCGATGTCGGTCCCGGCAGCTTTACCGGCGTGCGCATCGGCCTCGCGGCTGCGCGGGCGCTGGCCTTCGCATGGGAAGTCCCGCTTGGCGGATACAGCACCCTGTCGTTGATCGCCGCCGCCGTCCGCCGCGACCATGCGCCCGCGGCCCTGTTCCCGGTGGCAGTCACCGGCGGCCACGGCGAACTCTTCTGGCAGATGTTCGACGCCGCCTCCGGAGAGGCCACCACGCCCCTCGCCTCGACACCGATCGCAAGCCTCGCGGCACTGCTCGCTGACGAGACGTTATACGGCACCGGCGCGCAAGCCCTCGTCACGGCGCGCGGGCATGGCCATGCCATCGACCTCGAACCCGATAGCGCCCTGTTCCCGCTCCTGTCTCCCACAGACGCCGCTTTGCCGCCAACGCCGCTGTACGGGCGCGGCGCGGACGCGAAACCCATGGCGGGCATCGCCGCCGGATGATGCACGGCCTCGTCCTCGAACGGTACGAACATTCCGACCGTCAGGCGCAAGCTCTGGTGATGCACGTCATGACTCGCGCATTCGATCCGGCGTTCGGTGAAGCATGGACCGCATCGCAACTGGCCGGAATGGTCTCCATGCAGGGCACGTCGCTAACCCTCGCCCGGCTCGACGCCGCGGTCCTTGGCTTTGCGCTGGTCCGCTCGATATTCGACGAATGCGAACTGTTGCTGCTCGCGGTCGATCCGGGCTGGCGGGGGCGCGGCATAGGTCAGGCGTTGTTGAAAGACTGCCTGACTGCGGCGCGATTGCGCGGCATAAAGTCCATGCATCTGGAGGTGCGTTCGACCAACAATGCTATTCAATTGTATAAGAATTCGGGGTTTTACCACGTGAATACAAGAGTTGGTTACTATCGCGGTAAAGATGGCCAAACTCACGACGCCTTGAGTTTTCGCCTCGATCTTTAATCTGCTTTATATTATCTTGAATTTCCCCTGCCTTCGTAATAGTCGATCACGAACCTGCCGAATTAATATATATCGGACGGGTCGCGCAAATATTAAGGCCAGGAGTTAAGCCATGGAAGAACAAAATGCTCAGGCAGAAATGCTGATCACGCTGACGTCGGACATCGTCGCTGCACATGTATCGAACAATAGCGTATCCGTTTCTGATCTGCCGCTTCTTATTCAGAACGTCCATGGCGCGCTTGCTGGCCTTTCGGTAACGGCACCGCCGCCGGAAGTAAAACTGGAACCTGCCGTTTCCGTGCGTTCTTCCATCAAGCCCGACTATATCGTCTGTCTGGAAGATGGTAAGAAGTTGAAGATGCTGAAGCGTCACTTGATGACGCATTATCAAATGACGCCGGACGATTACCGCGCCAAGTGGAGCTTGCCCGCCGATTATCCGATGGTTGCGCCCAACTATGCCGAACAGCGTCGCACACTTGCGAAGAAGATCGGCCTCGGCACGAAGCGTCGCCGTCGCGCGCCTGCCAAGTAAGCGAACGTCTGCTGAAAAGGGAGCGCGGCTTGAAAGGCCGCGCTCCCTTTCGCATATGCGATAAAGTGATTAGACGTCATCTGACGCTACCAACAGATTCGCAGACACAGTCTCGCAGACAGGCCATTCATGAACCGCAAGATCGATGTCGAAGCCCTCTGCGCCGAAAAAGGCCTGCGCATTACAGAGCAGCGCCGCGTTATCGCGCAAGTGCTCTCCGATGCTGAAGATCATCCCGATGTCGAAAAGCTGCACGCCCGCGCGTCCGCAATCGATCCGGGCATTTCGATCGCAACCGTTTACCGCACCGTCCGCCTGTTCGAAGAAGCGGGCATTTTGGAACGCCATGACTTCGGCGATGGCCGCGCCCGCTATGAAGCCGCACCCGAAGCGCATCACGATCACCTGATCGACGTGGAAACCGGCAATGTCATCGAATTCGTCGATCCGGAGCTGGAGCAGTTGCAGCGCATGATCGCCGCCAAGCTCGGCTTCCGCCTCGTCGATCACCGCATGGAATTGTACGGCGTCGCTCTCGACCGCAAGAACTGAGGCGCAGACGCTCCCGCTTGCCGCGCGATTTCGCCGGGGTCGGCGGCTCGCCGCGCTGGCGGGCGCACTGCTGCTCTGCCTCATCCCCCATTTGATCTGGCGGCTTTTTCGCAGGCCGTCTCCCTGGTCGCGGCTCTTCCTGAAACTCGCCGCCCGCGCCGCCGGCGCCCGCGTCACGATCAGCGGCACCCCCCTGAAGCGCGACGTGTTCTTCCTCGCCAATCATTTAAGCTGGATCGACATTCTCGCCATGGGCGGCGCGACCGGCACGGCCTTCGTCTCCAAGGATGATGTGCAGGCGCTCCCGCTCGTCGGCTGGCTCGCGGCGCAGCACAACACGCTCTTCATCGCCCGCAATCGCCGCCATGACGTCGGCCAGCAAGTCGAGGCCTTGCGCGCCGCGCTCAAGGATCATCAGCCGATGACGCTGTTCCCCGAAGGCACCACCGGCCACGGCCACGATCTGCTGCCCTTCAAGCCCGCCTTGCTCTCCGTCATGCTCCCGCCCCCACGCGATCTTCAGGTGCAGCCCGTCTATATCGACTATGGCCCCGCTGCGGCGGAGATAGCCTGGCACGAACCCAGCCTCGCCACCAACGCGCTCCGCATCCTCGCCCGCCCCGGACCGCTGCCGGTAACGCTGCACTTCCTGCCGCCCTTCGATCCGCAGGACTATCCGGATCGCAAGCTGCTGGCGGCGGAAAGCAGAAAAAGGATCGCGGTCTGCCTCCCGCCTATCGCCGCCGCGCAGGGCGCTATATAGCCATCGTAATGAATCGCCCACTTACGCCCAAGAATGTGCCTGCGACTCGCCGCCCCGGCGCGCCCGCCACGTTCCACGTCAAATCCTTCGGCTGCCAGATGAACGTCTATGACGGCGAGCGCATGACCGAAATGTTGAGCGCACAGGGCATGACCGCCGCTGACGAAGGTGTGGACGCCGATCTCGTCGTCCTCAACACCTGCCACATTCGCGAGCGCGCTGCCGAGAAAGTCTATTCCGACATCGGCCGCCTCCGTCGCGAGGATGGCACCCGTCCGATGATCGCCGTCGCCGGATGCGTCGCGCAGGCCGAAGGAAGCGAAATATCCCGCCGCGCGCCCACCGTCGATATCGTTGTCGGCCCGCAGGCCTATCACAACCTGCCCGATCTGGTCGGCAAGGCGATGCGCGGCGAAAATGCGCTCGACACCGACATGCCCGCCGCCTCCAAATTCGGCGCACTCCCCGGTCGCCCGAAGCAGGCGCGCCCCACCGCCTTCCTCACCATTCAGGAAGGCTGCGACAAATTCTGCACCTATTGCGTCGTCCCCTATACGCGCGGCGCGGAAATCAGCCGCCCGCTCTCCGCTATCCTCGACGAAGCCAAGGCGCTTCTGGATGGCGGCGTTCGCGAAATTACGCTGCTAGGTCAAAATGTTAACGCCTGGACCGGAGAGGATTTCGCCGGTCGCGCAATTGCGTTCGACGGCCTCATCCGCGCCCTCGCCGCCCTGCCCGACCTCGCCCGCATTCGCTACATGACCAGCCACCCGAACGACATGAACGACGGCCTGTACGCCGCCCATGCCGAAGTCGACAAGCTGATGCCGTTCCTGCACTTGCCCGTGCAATCGGGCAGCAACGCGATCCTGAAAGCCATGAACCGCAACCACACGGCGGAAAGCTATCTGGCGATCCTCGACAAGATGCGCGCCGTGCGCCCGGACATTGCCTTGAGCGGCGACTTCATCGTCGGCTTCCCCGGTGAGACCGATGCCGATTTCGAAGCGACGCTCGCGCTGGTCGATCAGGTCCGCTACGCCATGGCCTACAGCTTCAAATACAGCCCGCGCCCCGGCACCCCTGCCGCCGACATGGCCGCGCAGATCCCGCTCGACGTGATGGACGACCGCCTCCAGCGGCTACAGGCCCGCCTGAACGCGCATCAGGTGGACTTCAACACCGCCACCATCGGACGGCGCGTGCCGATCCTGCTGGAACGCATGGGCCGCTATCCCGGCCAGCGCATCGGCAAGACACCGTGGCTGCAATCCGTCCATGTTATCGCGCCCGATGCGGCACTGGGCGATATGATCGACGTGGATATCGTATCGGCGGGGCCAAACAGCCTCACCGGGGAACTTGCTGAAAGGAAAGCGGCTTGAACCAAAAATCGAGGAGGGAACAATAATGGCGAAGAAGCATCATGTCCGGGCCGAACCCGGTGAGCGTGCCCGTCTCGAAGTCATATTCGAAAAGCCCTACCTCCTCGGCACTTTGTTCGGGCAGTTCGATCAGAATCTGGTCGCCATCGAAAACCGCCTCGGCGTCTATATCGCCGCGCGCGGCAACCGCCTGCAGATCGAGGGAGAAGCCGAAGCCGCCGCGCGCGCCCGCGATGTGCTGACCGGCCTCTACAACCGCATCGTCGAGGGCCAATCCATAGACGCAGGCGCGGTGGAAGCCGTTATCGCCATGTCCTCCGAACCCACGCTCGATGGCATCATCCGCCATGACGTCGCCGAACCGCCCAAGGTGATGATCCGCACCCGCAAGAAGACGATCGTCCCCCGATCGCCGACGCAGATCACCTATATGGAGGCGCTGGTCGCCAATGATGTGATCTTCGCCCTCGGCCCGGCAGGCACCGGCAAGACCTACCTCGCCGTCGCGCAGGCCGTCAGCCAACTGATCTCCGGCACCGTCGATCGCCTGATACTCTCCCGCCCCGCCGTGGAAGCGGGCGAGCGCCTGGGCTTCCTGCCCGGCGACATGAAGGAGAAGGTCGATCCCTATCTCCGCCCGCTCTACGACGCGCTCTACGACACGCTCCCCGCCGAACAGGTCGAACGCCGCATCGCGTCGGGCGAGATCGAGATTGCACCGCTCGCCTTCATGCGCGGGCGGACGCTCGCCAATGCCTTCATCATCCTCGACGAAGCGCAGAACACCACCATCGCGCAGATGAAGATGTTCCTCACCCGCTTTGGCGAAAACAGCCGCATGGTGATCTGCGGCGATCCCAAGCAAGTTGATTTACCCCAGCCCGGCGCCTCCGGCCTCGCCGACGCCGTCAGCAAACTGCAGGGTGTCGACGGCATTGCCGTCGTGCCCTTCGGCATTTCGGACGTGGTCCGTCACCCGATCGTCGGCCGCATCGTGCAGGCCTATGAGGGCCCGGATGCTTGATGTCGCGCTGATCAACGAAGGCAATGACTGGCCCACCGGCGTCGATTGGGAGAAACTCGCGCTTGACGCCGTGGCTGCCGCCATCCGTCACAGCCCCAACGCCCATTACGAAACGCAATCGACGCTCTACGAAATCGCCGTCAAGCTAACGGACGATAAGGAAGTGCAGACGCTGAATCGCGACTATCGGCAAAAGGACAAGCCCACCAATGTCCTCTCCTTTCCGATGGTGCAGTCTGATTTGCTCGAAGCCATGGCCAATACCGACGATGGCGAAGTGCTGCTCGGCGATATCGTGCTGGCGGCGGGCGTCTGCATCGGCGAGGCAGCGGACAAGGGCATTTCCGTCGCCGATCATGCCGCCCATCTGATCGTCCACGGCACGTTCCACTTGCTCGGCTTCGATCATATGGAAACGGTCGATGCCGAAGCGATGGAAGCATTGGAAATCCGCACGCTTGCCTCTATGGGCTTGGGCGACCCCTATTCGGACTGAGGATCATCCTTGGCCGACGCAATAAAAGGAAGATATTTTCTCATGGCTGACGACAGCCCGGCGCCTTCGAAAGACGCGGACAGTAGCAGCAACACTACGCCATCGGGAGAAGGCGGTTTATGGCAGGGTATCAAGGCCCTGATCTTCGGCGAGGAGAGCGAACAGAGCCTCCGCAAGGAAATTGAAGAAGCCATAGACGAATATGATGAAGAGGATGAGGACGGCCGCACCTCACCGGCGAAGGGTGACTTGTCCGCCATTGAGCGACAGATGCTCCGCAACCTCCTCCATTTCAGCGAACATACGGTCGACGATGTCGCCGTGCCCCGCGCGGACATCATCGCGATCGAGGAAAAGGCGAGCTTCGCCGACCTCGCTGCGCTGTTCGCCGATGCCGGACACAGCCGCATCCCGGTATATCGCGGCACGCTCGACACCATTGTCGGCATGATCCACATCCGCGACGCCTTCGCGATCCTGGCAGGGAAAGCGCCGCCGCCCGAAACGCTGGAGCCGCTGATCCGTCAGCCGCTCTATGTGCCCGAAAGCATGGGCGTGCTCGACTTGCTGGCGGAAATGCGCGCCAAGCGGACGCACCTCGCCATCGTGCTGGACGAATATTCCGGCACCGAAGGCCTGCTGACGTTCGAGGATCTGGTCGAGGAAATCGTCGGCGATGTCGAGGATGAGCATGACGAGGAACCCGAGGCGCTGCTGATCCCGCTCGATGATGGCATGTGGGATGCCGATGCCCGCGCAGAACTGGAGGACGTGGCCGAGGAAATCGACGCGAAGCTCGCCGATGTCGAGGAAGATGTCGACACGCTGGGCGGCCTTGCCTTCGTGATCGCGGGCCGCGTGCCGGAAACGGGCGAAATCCTGCTGCATGAGGAAAGCGGCTGGCGGCTGGAAATCACTGCCAGCGACAGCCGCCGCGTCACGCGCCTGCGCCTGCATCCGCCAGAGCGCGCTGCCGACGACGATCAGGATTGACCTGCTGGCCTTACGCATAGGGCAATCACGACATAACCAATAGGTTACACGCTGCAGCACTTCCAACGCTCCTGATCACAGCGAAGGCAATGAAGGTTCCTGTCGGCAGGCACATGATACGGGGCATGTCGGGCGGGAGCGGTCGGCGCGGAACCATCCAGCACTACAGTCGGATATCCGCAACACTACCCGGCAATCCGGTCGAGGGATGTAGGGGCGTCGCTGAACAAGCGGCTAACCAGTAATTGCCTCCAAAAGCCCGAAAGGGAGCAGCAGTCCTTACGGGACGCCATTGTCGATACGTTACGCAACTACACTGCAAGACGTCGAGCCTGGGTGACCTAGGCAAGAACGCGCGGACCGTAATACCTTCTTTTCCAAGTGCCGAACCCGCGCGCCCGTTGGCGACGATCCAACAAGGCGAGATCACCCAAATTCTCTTCTTCTCCCCGCCCCGCTTGGCAGCGGAATCATGAGTTGCTCGGTCGACGGAGTCCTAAAGCGTGCAATTGCCTTGAGATCATGAGCATGATCCATCCATATTGCGAACATTTCTCAAACGGAACAAATTGTTGCTATGCCCGTTTTCCGCCAACAGTTTCAGAAGGAGAGCGGTAATGGCAGTTCAAAATGATCCCTATGATGACCGGGTTGTCGTAAGGAAGAGCAACACAGGTCGAAACATCGCAATCTTGGTTATTGTCGCGCTTGCGATCATCGGATTTCTGTTCGCGACAGGCTTTTGGTCTGCGGACGTAAAGGAAGGAGCCCTTCCTGACGTTGACGTGTCCGCAGAAGGCGGCAAGCTTCCCGGCGTTGATCTCGATAGCAAGGAAGTTGTCGTCGGAACGAAAAAGACGGAAGTTGAAGTCCCGGTCGTCGGCGTAAAAGACAACGGCGAGAAATAAACATCTCGTTCCCCTAGCGAGTAGAAGGCCCTCCGGAGCAATTTGGAGGGCCTTTTTCTTGACCTACGGCCCAAACTCCTAATCCCTCAAACGCCCGCCAGCTTCCGCGCGCGCTGCCGCCACGCCTCCGCCAGCACCGTCATCCGCGCCAGCGCCAGCACCGCGTCAATCTCGCGCTTGTGCCCGCCGCCGATCAGCAACCGGAAAGTCCGCTCCACCGTCCACTCCGGCAAGGGACGCGCGATCAGTTCCATTTGCGCGCCGGCTTCCACTTCGCCCTCGCGGATCACGCGTAAATAGACGCCCGCCCGCCCCGTCGATATCACGCTCGCCATCATGGATGCCGTGCCGAACCGGTGATTGAGCTTCCAGCAGGGTTGCCGCCCATGGCTCACCTCGACGATCGCGGTCCCCATCGTGAACCGATCGCCGATGCACAGCTCCTTTTCGGTCAGCCCGCTGGTCGCCAGATTCTCGCCAAACGCTCCCGGCGCGTCAAGCGCCGCCTGCTGCGGCAGCAGGTCGCGCCAGAACGGATAATGCTCCTGCGGATACAGGTGGATCGCCTTGTCCCAGCCGCCATGATGCACTGGGTCCGCAACCGCATCACCCTCGAACCCAGACCAACCGATCGCCACCGGCCCTACACGCGGCGTCTTGCCGATGGCGCTATAATGATCCTCGCGGAACAGCGTCGGCTGCCCCGTCAGCAGTGCAGTGATCGTCATCCGGCTCATGCCGCTTCATCGCAGAAGCAGGCCCGCCTTGCTACCACTAACCTATGTCAGCAGCTGCTCAGGCCGCGTGCAGTTCGGACGCCAGCTTCAACACTTCGCCGCCATTCTCGCTCGATACCAGAAATGCGGGATTGTCCGCGCTGCCATTGCGGGAGACTTTTGCGCCCTCGATGGTTCGTTCGACATGTCTGTCAAAACGCTCCACAATCTTGCCGTGCCCGGTGCCCGTGCCCCAGTTCCATCGCACCCGCTGACCCTTACGAAACGTCTCGCTCATACGCGCCTTGCTCCTCTCGAAAGGCATAAAACGAAGGACGCGCCTCCGGTTCCCTTGGCCTTTCCGCCGGTCTCGTTTAAGGCGCAGGGCATGGACGCCACCGGCCTTCGCATCGCGCTCTTCAGCGGCAATTATAATTATGTGCGGGACGGCGCGAACCAGGCGCTGAACCGGCTGGTGGGCTATCTGCTGCGGCAGGGCGCGCAAGTTCGCGTCTATGCGCCGACGATCAGGGAGCCTGCTTTCCCCGCAACCGGCGACCTGATCAGCGCCCCGTCCATGCCCATCCCCGGACGCGGCGAATACCGCGTGCCCTTCGGCCTCTCGCCCCGCCTGCGCCGCGACCTGAAGGCCTTCGCGCCAAACCTCGTCCACGTCTCCAGCCCCGACCCGCTCGGCCACCGCGCATTAAGCTGGGCGCGGGCGCGCGGGCTTCCCACCGTCGCCTCAGTCCACACCCGGTTCGAAACCTATCCGCGCTATTACGGTCTCGCCTTTCTGGAACCGATCATCGAGGCAGGCCTGCGCCGCTTCTATCGCCGCTGCGACGCAATCATGGCCCCTTCCGATTCCATGGCGCAACTGCTCCGTAATCAGCGCATGAACTATGATGTCGGCATCTGGACGCGCGGCATAGACCAGGACATCTTCAACCCCGGTCGCCGCAACATGGAATGGCGCCGCAGCCTGGGCATCGCCGACGACACCCCCGTCATCGGCTTTACCGGGCGGCTGGTGATGGAAAAAGGGCTGGACGTCTTCTCCGACGCCATCGACCAGTTGCAGCGGCGCGGCGTGCCCCACCACGTCCTAGTGCTCGGCGACGGCCCCGCGCGTAGCTGGTTCGAAAATCGCCTGCCCGACGCCAGCTTCGTCGGCTTTCAGATGGGCGCGGACCTCGGGCGCGGCGTGGCCAGCATGGACATGCTTTTCAACCCCTCCGTCACCGAAACCTTCGGCAATGTCACGCTGGAGGCAATGGCCTGCGCCCTGCCCACGGTCGCCGCGCGCGCCACGGGCAGCGAATCGCTCGTCACCGACAAGGTTACCGGCCGCCTGATTCGTCCCGGCGCGATCAGCCAGTTCGCCGATGCCCTCCAGCATTACTGCATCGACGCCGAAAGCCGCACTCGCGCCGGCGAGGCAGGCCGCGCACAGGCCGAACATTATGGCTGGGATCAAGTCAATCAGGCGCTGGTCGACACCTATGTCCGCGTCATTCATCAGCGTCAGCGCGGGGCGCTCGCGCTCGCCAGCCCGGTGCCCTGACCGGCCATGCCAGACCTTTTCGGCGCAGACCCGACACAAGGCGCTGCGTCGCAGGACCGCCCCGACGCGCCGCTCGCCGACCGCCTGCGTCCCCGCACGCTCGATGACGTCGTGGGGCAGGAACATCTGACGGGGCCGGAAGGCGCAATCGGCCGCATGGTCGCCGCCGGGCGTTTATCCTCGATCCTGTTCTGGGGACCGCCGGGTACGGGCAAGACCACCATTTCCCGCCTGCTCGCCGATGCCGTGGGCATGCGGTTCGAGCCGATCTCCGCCGTTTTCTCCGGCGTCGCGGACCTCAAGAAAGTCTTCGCAGCCGCCCGCGATCACGCCCACCTCGGCCACAAGACGCTGCTCTTCGTGGACGAAATCCACCGCTTCAATCGCGCCCAGCAGGACAGCTTTCTGCCCTTCGTCGAGGATGGCACCGTCACGTTGGTGGGTGCGACGACCGAGAACCCCAGCTTCGAATTGAACGCCGCGCTCCTCTCCCGCGCACAAGTGCTGATCCTGCGCCGCCTCGACAGCGATGCGCTTGAAAAGCTGCTCGCCCGCGCCGAAGCCCTCACCGAACGCCCGCTTCCCCTTACGCCCGCCGCCCGCGATGCGCTGATCGCCAGCGCCGATGGCGATGGTCGCTTCCTGCTCAACCAAGCGGAGACGCTCTACTCGGTTGCGGTGCCGGAGCCGCTTGACCCCGCCGCGCTCTCCGCCCTACTGCACCGCCGCGTCGCCGTGTATGACAAGGATCGCGAGGGGCATTACAACCTCATCTCCGCCCTGCACAAATCGCTGCGCGGATCCGATCCGCAGGCTGCGCTCTATTATCTCGCCCGGATGCTGACGGCAGGCGAACAGCCGCTCTACGTCCTGCGCCGCCTCGTCCGCTTCGCGAGCGAGGATATCGGCCTCGCCGACCCACAGGCGCTGATCCAGTGCCTCGCCGCCAAGGATTCCTATGACTTCCTCGGCAGTCCCGAGGGCGAACTCGCCATCGTGCAGGCCTGCCTCTATTGCGCCACCGCGCCCAAATCCAACGCCGCCTATGCCGCACAGAAAGCCGCCTTCCGCACCGCCCGCGAAACCGGGTCGCTGACGCCGCCGCAAAACATCCTGAACGCCCCCACAAAGCTGATGAAGGACATCGGCTACGGCAAGGATTACGCCTACGACCATGACGCGCCCGAAGGCTTCTCCGGCGCGAACTACTGGCCCGACGAACTCCCGCCACAGAGCTTCTACAAACCCACCGATCGCGGCTACGAACAGCGCGTAGCCGAACGCATGGCCTGGTGGGACGGACGCCGCACGGAACAGCGCGAGAGTTGACCGTCCCCCGGTTCGATCACTTCGCTGTCATCGACTGGTCCGGCCAGGCGGTCGAGCGCCCCGCCGGTCTCGCCCTAGCCTATGCCCCCCTCGGCGATGCGGCCCCGACCCTCCTGCGCCCCACAGGCGGATGGAGCCGCGACGCCATCCTCCGCTGGTTCGAAGACCATGCGAAGGCACGCACGCGTATCTTGATCGGCCTCGACCTCTCGCCCGCTTTTCCCTTCCACGACGCCGCAAGCTATTTCCCCGGCTGGGACCAATCCCCCGCCAGCGCTACCGAACTCTGGGCGCTGGTCGATCAACTCTCCGCTGACGACCCGCATCTCGGCGCGAACGGCTTCATCAATCACCCGGAGGCGCGCCGCTATTTCCGCCAGCGGGGCGATTGCGGCGATCTGTTCCCCGCCGGGCGCGGGCGCTTCCGGGTTTGCGAACATGGGCAGGCTGCGATGCGCCTCTCCCCCTATAGCTGCTTCAACCTCGTCGGCGCGGCGCAGGTGGGCAAGTCCAGCCTCACCGGCATGCGCGTCCTCCACCGTCTGCGCGGCGTAGTGCCAATCTGGCCTTTCGATCCGATCCCTGAAACCGGCCCGCTGATCGTGGAAATCTACACCGCCCTCGCCGCCCGCGCGGCAGGCATGCGCAAAGGCCTCTCGAAAATCCGCAGCGGCCCCGCCCTCGACGAAGCGCTCGCCGCCTTCGCCACGCGTCCGCACGATCCGCTCGCCCGCTATGACGACCACAGCACCGACGCGATTCTCACCACCGCCTGGCTCCGCCAAGCTGCGCAGAACGCCACGACATGGACCCCGAAAATGCTCACCCCCGAAATTGCCCGCACGGAGGGCTGGACGTTCGGTGTCATCTGATAGTAAGGGGCGGAACGGGCCGGCTTAGCTCAGTTGGTAGAGCACCTGATTTGTAATCAGGGGGTCAGGGGTTCGAATCCTCTAGCCGGCACCACTTCCCGTCAGCATCAGCACCGCCAGCCATCCCGGCACCGCCGCGATGCACAGGAACGTGCCCAGCGGCACTTGCGTTGTTTGGGTAATGCGCGCGCCTCTCGCCGCGCCAATTCCCACGGCTAGCAGCGCCACCACGCTCGCGATGAGCAGCACGAACGGCAACGCCTGCCATCCGAACCACGCGCCGATCGCGCCCAGCAACTTGGCGTCGCCCAATCCCAACCCCTCACGCTTCCGCACCGCCCGATAGGCGAGCGCAATCGCCAGCAGCGCGCAATATCCCGCCGCCGCTCCGATCGCGCGATCGACCAGCGGCACGTCGGTCGTCCACATGCCCAGCGTCAGCCCCAAAAACACCAGCGGCAGGGTGATCGCATCGGGCAACCAGAAATGCCGCCAGTCCAACATCGCCAGCGTCAGCAGCGCCCAGCCCAGCACCGCCCAACCGGCACCCTCGATCCCCGGCGCCAGCAGCAACGCCGCGCCGCCGATCAGCGCGCAACCCAGTTCCACCGCGACATGCAGCGAGTCGATCCCGCCGCCACAATGCCCGCAGCGCCCACGCCGAAAGATAAAACTCACGATCGGCACCAAATCCAGCGGCCCCAGCACCTGACCGCAATGATCGCAAGCAGATCGCCCGCCCACCACCGATCGCCCCTCCGGCCAGCGCAATATCAATGTCGCCAGAAAACTGCCGATAATCGCGCCGGTCCCCGCGCCAATACTCGCCGCCCACCAGGGCGTCACAGCGATCCGTCGATCCTCAACGCATAGCCATTGGCGTCTTTGCCAAAGCCCGCCGCGCCCAGTCCCTGCTCCAGCGCCGGATCGCTGCTCTGCACCAGCATTTCCGCCGTATAATGCCCATCCGCGCCGATCCGCAGGTTCAGCTTCTCCAGCCCTGACTGGCTGACCAGCGGCAGCAATATCGCCTTGCCGTCGCAGCGCACGTCGCCCGTCAGACCCTGGCTCAGGTTCAGCCCCGGCAAGTCGCCGCTCACGAACGCCTTGATCCGCCCCTCGGCATGGCCGCACTCGGCCCCCGCGAAATAGGCGCTCACATCGGTGAAGGCGATGGCGCTGATCGGCATCGGCGCGAGCACCGCGCCCATCGGCACGGTGCCAGTCACATCGTCCAGCCCCACGCGATTAAACCCCGCCGTCAGCGCACCCTCGATATCGTCTGGCGCGCCGACCTTTCGCCAAATATCCAGCCGCGCCCGCCCGACCAGCAACTGCACGGGCGACAGTCCCGCGCTCACCGTTCCCAGCGACACATCGCCGACATTCAACTGCGCCGCCTGCCCCCACCACAGGCTGCCATGCACCGACCGCGCACTGATGGCATAGCGGTCCAGCCGCAGCATCCCCATCGCCAACCGCAGCGGAAAGAACGCCACCAGCGCGAGGAACAATACCAGCAGCAGGCCCAGCTTGGCCCGGCGCGACAGGATGAGGCCCATCATTGCCCCACCCGCTTCAGCACCGCGCGCACCGACACCGTGCCTGCCGCAGGGGCAGGCTGCACCGTCAGCGTCTCGACCGCGATCCCCTGCGCATCCAGCTTCGCGATCCAAGCCAGCAGCGCCGTTGGGCGCGCCGACGCGATGGCGATCTCCACCCGGCCTTCGCCCTGCGCCTGCGCTCGCTCCAGCGTGAAACCTTCCTCACCCGCGCTCTGTCCCACCGCCTGATCCAGCGGCCCGCCATTCGCTCCTGACATCCGCGCCGGAATGGCCCGCAACGCCTTCACCTTCGCCCGCACCGACACGTTGCGATCCAGCGCCGCCGCCTGCCGCTCTCGCGCACTGTCCAGCGCACCCTCGACCGGACGGGCGATGCCGAGCCACACGACTACAATGGCCAGCAGCACTTCCATGATCCCGACCAGCACTTGCTCGCGCACGCTAAGCCCGCTCCACCATGTCCGAAGCGCGCTCATGGCTGCATCGTCACATCTGCGAGCACGCGCCCGCTGGGGTCGGACGACGACGTCGCCGTGATCGTGAAGCCCGCCGCCTGCAACGCCAGCAGCACGACATTGATATCATCCGCTTTCGGCGCGGCCAGTGTAACCTTCAACGTCCCGTCCTGCGCCCGGTCGAGCAATGTCACGCTGACCGCCGGAGCACCCTGCATCGCGGTCAGCAAGCCCGCGCTCGATCCGCTAAAACCATAAGCGCCACTGCCGCCCGCCAGCAACCGGCCCGTCAGTTCCCGCTTGGCAGCCTCCGCATCGCTCGCCGCCGGCAGCACCGCCTGCGCCACGGTCACGCTGTCTGCGTCCAGACGGCTGGCGTCCGAATTGAGCTTAATGATCGTTACCAATGTTATCACGAGGCTGACGAGCGCGATAAACCCGCACCACATCGCGATCCGCGCAAGCTGCCGCGTGTCCACGCTCGTGCGCGTCCGCTTGGCGAAATCCCCATGCCGGAAGTTGACGACGGGCGTATCCAGCGCCGCGATCAGTCCCTCGATCACCGCGACCGGGGAAACCCCCACAACCTCTGCATCGCCGGTCAGAACCGCAGCCACCGGATCGTCGGCAGGCAGCGCGCAATCCACACCGCGCAACACCGCCTCATCGCCTATCACGCCGCGCACAAATCCCTCGCTCGGCGCGGGGAGGATCAGCGCGGCGGGCATCACGATATCGGGGTCGAGGCCATTATGCTGCGCCCACAACAACCAGTGCTGCATATCGGCACGCGCCGCAACCGCCGCCAGATGCGCGACCGCCGGGTCGTCCTGCTGGTCCGTCACGGCCATCATCGTGTCCGCCTGACCGATCCCCGCCTCCAGCGCCGCCAGTCGCGCCGCCGCCCGCGCCTGCCGCACCGGCAGGTCGGGCATGGCAATCCAGTACAGCGTAGTCGCCTCCACCGGGACCACCAGCATCACCGCAGAACCGCCCGGCCATTCCCGCAATCCACAGGCGGACAGCCAGTCCGCGCCGCTACCCTGTTGCACCACCGCTCCGTCCACGACGCGCAGCCATGTCGGCAGGGCATCGGCGGCACCGGGCAGTATGACGATCAGCGCATCGCGGCTGCTCATGTCGCCTCGCCCCATTGCCGATACACGACCTTTGCGGGCGAAGGCTGCGCATCGATCAACGCCGTCTCCGTCATCTCGATGCCCCCCAGTTCCACATTGATATCGACCCGAAACCAGCGCGTCGTCAGCTTCGCCTGCGTGTTGACTTCGCCCGAGGGCGTGAACCCCGCGCGCTGCGGCAGCGCCCAGAACGCCGTGGTGCTGCCATAGCCATCCGCCGGACGTTGCGCCAGCCATTGCCGCGCCTGCGCGACACTGGCCTTGCCGTCCAGCAGCATCGCGAACAACGGCGCTTGCTGGGGCAACAGCGTGTTGACGTTGATCGGCGACAAGTCGCTCGTCGGCAACGCACAGACCCATGGCCGCAGCAGCCCGTAAAGTGCAGGCGTGATGCCTTGCACCGCCCGCAATTCACTGGCGTCGGTCATCAGGCGATTGGCCGTGCGGTAGGGCTGGGCCAGCCGCAGATACGCCTCATCCTCCCCCCCGCCAGGCAGCGGCACGCTATCGCTGTCGATCCAGTCGGCCAGCGACGTGGCGATCACCTGCGCCTGCCGCGAATCGATCGCCAGCGCCTGCATCAGTGCGACGAACTGCGTGACACCCACCGGGCGCAGTTTCAGGTCCGCCGCCTCATCGCCCGCGACCACGCTATTGAGGTTGAAGCAATTGCCGCTGTCCGTCACCCGCGCCATCGCGGTGCCGCCCGGCACCGGCAATTGCTGCGGCGTTCCCATCCATCCGCCAGCCAGCGTCGTCCTGCCCGGCTGCGCGGCTACCAGATCGGCAATCCGCATGCTCGCAATCGCCTCGGCGGCATCGGCATAGGCCCGCGCCTGTGCCTGCATGCCTGCATTGCCCGTCAACCGCGTCGCCAGCGTCACCCGCTCCAGCGCCGTCGCCGCGATGATCGACATCACCGCCACAAGCAACAGCACCGTCAGCAACGCCGCGCCGCGTTCGCTCCCGCCCTTACCCATTGGTCGCCACCTTCGGCTCCGGCCCCGGCCCCACGGCAAAGATCAGCGTCAGCGGCGGATTGCCCGTCCGCGTCAGCACCATCTCGACCGCGCGCGGCAGCAGGTCGGGCTGCGTCGGCATCCACGCGTTCAGCCAATCCCCCTTCACATCGCGAAAGCGCAAAACCGCCGACTGCACGCCATCCAGCAACGCCGCAGGCTCATTCGCCGCGCCGCCATCCACCTGATCGTAAGTGCGCCGCTCCAACCGCCCCTGCCGCACCCAATATTCGATCTTCTGCAGCGAAGATCGCGACGCATCGCTGAAATTGCTGCGCCCGGTCCGCACGAACTGCATCACCGGCATATTCTCACCCTGCGGATTGGCGAAGAAGGCAGGCGCCAGCGTCCCGCTATCGGTGCGGCTGATCCGCGGGACGGCCTGCCCCAGATCGGCGGACAGCGCACCGTCCATCCGCTGTACCGCCGCCATATCGTCCAGCCGCAGCTTGATCTGCCCCTGCGCCGACACGCTATTGCCCAGCAACAGCACGCCCGCCCCCGCTAGCATCGCGAAGATGCTGAGCGCGACCAGCAACTCGATCAGCGTAAAACCATTGCGGACGGGAGCCATTATTGCACGGCCCGCACGAAAGTCAGCACGGCGGGCGCGGGGCTGTTGCGCCCCTCGACTCGCACATCCACCCGCATCAGGCGCGGATCATCGAGCTTGCTCGCCTGCCGCGTCCAGTGCCAGCGCTGCCCGGCATTGTCGACGTCGCCCGCCGCTTCGCCAAGGCTGGGCGGCTGCGGATCGGTCTGCCAGCCGACCATCAGATTGCGCGCCACGACCTGCGCCAGAACCTTCGTATCCAGATCGGCGGCGGTCCGGATCGTCACGCTCTGCAACCGGATCAACGCCAGCGCGGCCAGGCTGAACACCGCCAGCGCGACAAGCATCTCCAGCAGCGTAAAGCCCGCTTCGCCGCGCCGCCATTCAGCCATCCACATCGACCTTGCCGGACTGATCGACGCGCACCGTCACCACTTGCCCGTCGCGCAACAGCTTGACCGTCAGCGGATCGGCGGGCAGGCCCGTGCTGTCGAACATCACTTGCGCGCGGCCCGCATCGCCGACCGCCGCCGTGGTTCCCTCGCGCCAGTTGGTCGTGACGAACGGCTTGTCCTCCATCGCCACCCACTGCCCCGCGCTGCGCCGTTCAAAGCCATAGCCCGATGCGGAAACCCACACCGCCAACGGCTGCGCCAGCACCACGGCATTGTCCCGCGCCGCCACCGTGCGCGCCGCAAATCGCTCCGCATCGTCCATCACGCGCCCGCGCGGATCGGGGATCGACAGCAGGACCGCAGCCGACGTCAGCCCGATAATCGCGACCACCACCATCAACTCAACAAGCGTAAAGCCTGCCTCAGATCTCGCTGGAATAGATGTCGGCATTATCGTCCTCGCCGCCCGGTTGGCCATCGGCACCCAGAGAATAGATGTCGAACGGCCCCTTCTTGCCCGGCACGGCATATTTATACGCGCGGCCCCACGGATCTTCGGGCAGCTTCTTGATATAACCCCCGCGCCGATACCGCGCAGGCTGCGCCAGTGTCGCAGGCGGCGAGAGCAGCGCCTGCAAACCCTCGGTCCCGTTGGGATAATTCAGATTGTCGAGCCGATACTGGTCGAGCGCCTGCTCGATCGTGGACACGTCGGCCTTGGCTTTCTCCACCCGCGCCTTGTCGGTCGCAGGGATGACATTGATCGCCACGATCGTCGCCAGCAGGCCTATGATCACGATCACGACCATTAACTCGACCAACGTGAAGCCGTGTTCGGCGGAACGTCGCGAAGACTCGAAGCCATGTTCGGCGGAACGGCGCGAAGACTCGAAGCCATGTTCGGCGGAACGGCGGGTATAAAGGGACTTCATTGGCTCAAACACCTGTAAGGCTTTGCAATTGCAGGATGGGGAGAAGGATGGACAGGATGATGACCGCAACGATGCCGCCCATCAAGATAATGATGATCGGCTCCAGCAATGCGAGCGCCGTCGAGGTGAAGCTGTCAAACTCCCGCTCCAGATAATCGGCCGCGCGCTCCAGCATCGAATCGAGCCGCCCCGCCGCCTCGCCGCTCGCCGTCAGATAGACCAGCAGCGGCGGAAAAACGCCCGCGCGGCGCAGCGCCGCAGACAGGCTGCCGCCGCCGCGAATGGCCTCCACGATATCGTCCGACGCGCGGCGCAGCACGCGATTGTGGACGGTGTTCGCCGTCAGCGCCAATCCCTCCATCAGCGGCAGGCGGCTGGCCACCATCGTCGAGAGCGTCCGCGCCATCCGCGCCGCATGCAAATCGCGCGTCAGGCGGCCGATCACCGGCAGGCGCAGCACCATCCCGTCGAACCGATAGCGAAATGCCGGCTGCCGCAGCGCATACCATCCGCCAAAACCGATCAGCGCGCCAATCGCCAGCAGCACATACCAGTAGCTGACCAATATATCGGAAATCCCCATGACGATCCGCGTCAGCAGCGGCAATGTCTGCCCGATGGTGTCGAACTGCTCGACGATCTTGGGCACCACGAACATCATCAGCGCAATCACCACCGTCACCGCGAACACGGCCAGCACCGATGGATAGGCAATGGCGGTAATCACTTTCGACCGGATCGCCGCCTGCCGCTCCATCAGATCGGCCAGCCGCTCCATGATGGTGGGCAGGCTGCCGGAGCTTTCGCCCGCAGAGATCATCGCCCGATACAGCGGCGGAAAACTGCGCGGATCGCCGCCCAGCGAGTCCGACAGGCGACGCCCCTCCATCACGCCCGCATGCACGCGGCCAATGACGGCGCGGACATGCTCCTGCTCGCTTTGCCGCGCGATCGTGCGCAGCGATTCCTCCAGCGGGCTGACCTGTACCAGCGTCGAAAGCTGGCGCGTGAACAACGTCAATTCCTTGGGCGATAGCTTCTTGCCCCGGCGCGCCAGCAGCGCCCGTCCCGCCGGTGCGCTCGCGGCAACGCCCGCGTCCATCTTGACCACGAACAGCTTGCGCGCATCCCGCCGCGCCCACGCATCGTCCGCGCTATCGGCACGCAGCTTGCCGCGCTTCTCGCGCCCGGCGGGATCGATGGCGAGATAGTCATACTCAGGCATCGGTGGCGGCAGGCGCCAGTGGCTCCGGCTCCACTTCGCGGCGCGAAATGCGGATCGCCTCCTCCGCCGTCGTCTGCCCGTCCCGCACCAGCGCCCGCGCCGCCGATCCCAGGTTCGGCGCATTCAGGAAAGCATGACGCGCTATCAGCGATTCATCACCGCCATCGTTAATCAGGCGGCGGATCGTGTCGTCGATCCGGATCGCCTCGAACACGCCGATGCGCCCCTTGAACCCCGTCTCGCTACACTCCGGACAGCCCTTCGCCTTGTAGACGATCGTGCCAAGATCGAAGCCCAGCAGCGCGGAAACGGACTTGTCCGCCTGCACCGCCTCCCGGCAATGCTGACACAGCCGCCGCACCAGCCGCTGCGCAATCACCGCCCGCAATGTGGAGGCAAGCAGGAACGGCTCAACCCGCATGTCGCGCATCCGCGTGATCGCGCCCACCGCATCATTGGTATGCACCGTCGACAGCACCAGATGCCCGGTCAGCGACGCCTGCACCGCAATCTCCGCCGTCTCCCGGTCGCGGATTTCGCCAATCATCACCACATCGGGATCCTGCCGCAAGATAGCGCGCAGCCCCGCCGCGAATGTCAGGCCGACCTTGGGATTGACCTGCGTCTGCCCCACGCCGTCGATCGCATATTCGACTGGATCTTCGACCGTCAGGATATTGCGGCTGCCATCATTTAACTGCCGCAATCCGCCATATAGCGTCGTCGTCTTGCCCGATCCGGTCGGGCCGGTGACCAATATGATGCCATTCGGCTCCGACAAGGCCTCACGGAAAATGCGGTCGGCATTGCCCGACATGCCCAGCACATCGAGAGACAGCCCCGCATTCTCCTTGTCCAATATGCGCAGCACCACGCGCTCGCCCGCCCGGCTCGGCAATGTAGAAACACGCACATCGAGCAGCTTTCCGCCCAGCGTCAGGCCGATGCGGCCATCCTGCGGCACGCGACGCTCGGCAATGTCCAGCCGCGCCATCACCTTCACGCGGCTCACAACGACCGGCGCGACATGCGGCGGCATGCGCAGCGTCTCGCGCAGCACGCCGTCGATCCGCATCCGCACGACCAGGCCGGTCTCATAGGGTTCGATATGAATGTCCGACACGCCCTGCCGCGCCGCTTCGGCGATGATGCCGTTGATCAGCCGGATCGCAGGCGCATCGTCCGCGCTGTCCAGCAAATCGTCGGCGGTCGGAATATCACTCGCGATCAGGTCCAGCTCGTCCGCGCCGACTTCCATCGATCCTGCCATGGCGGCGGCGCTGCCGTCCATCGCATAATGTTCCGACAGATGTCGATCGAACTGTACAGGATCGACGAAACGCACATCGAAACTCTGCACCAGATGCCGACGCACTTCGAGCAATATGCGCGGATCGCCGCCCTCGCGGAACGCCACCGCGAGCCGCTGCCCGTCATCCGCCTCCAGCATGACGACGCCGAATTTCCGCGCGAAACCATAGGGGATGTCGACAAGGCGCGGCGCAATATGCGGCGAAATCGCAAGCGGATTTTCCGGCAGCGGAAGCGCCGTCGGCGTAGTGCCGCGACCGATCTTCACGATAGACTCACAAGTGGCGTCGCTATGGAGACGCGTAGATCCTCCCCTTGCAGGGGAGGTGGCGGGCATAGCCCGACGGAGGGGTATCCCCCTATCGAGATGGCGCTACCCCTCCACCATGCTCTACGAGCACGGTCCCCCTCCCCTTTACGGGGAGGATTCAAATGGGGCGCTTTCACCATCATCGCTTCCGCTCGCTCGGCGGAACCGGCACCGGACGCACTACGGACGTTGAAGACCGCACCTCCGGCGTCACCACCACCGGCGCGGCTTGCGGAGCGACGACAACCGGAGCAGCAACACCCGCCCCGCCCTGCGCCATCACATCCCCCGCTTGCGGCGCGACGGGCGGCGTGGTGCCCATATAATCGCGCAGCAATTCGTCCAGGCCCGGCTCTTCGTTCGGGTTGCTCAGCAATTGCTGCCCGCGAATATAGCCGTAACGCTGCGCCGTCAGCCGCTGCGCATCCTCCTTGCTCCGCAGGATCGTCGGGCGAATGAATACCATCAGGTTCGTCTTGGCGCGCGACTTGCTGCGCGACTTGAAAAGCTCCCCCAGCAGCGGAATGTCGCTCAGGATCGGGATGCGCTCGATCGTGCGGCGTTCATTATCGTCCAGCAATCCGCCCAGCGCCAATATCTCGCCATCGTCCACGGTGACCGTCGTCTCGATCTCACGCTTGTTGATAATGAGGTCGCTGCTGTTACTTGAAACCGGTCCGGCGATGCTGCTGACTTCCTGCCGCAGAAACAGTTTGATCGCGCCGCCCGCATTGATCTGCGGCTTCACCTCCAGTTGCACGCCGACATTCTGCCGCTGCACGGTGCGGAACTGATTGTCGAAATTCTGGCTCAGCGCCTCGCCTGTGGTGACGGGCACTTCCTGCCCAACGAGGATACTCGCCTTCTGATTGTCCAGCGTCATCACGGAGGGCGTCGAGAGGATATTGCTGTCCGTATCGCTGCGCACCGCATTGATAATCGCACCGAACAGGCCGTTCTTGCCAAGGCTGGTGGCCACACCCCCGAACCCGCCCGTCGCATTCAACAGCGAGTCCACTGCGGCCTGCTGGAGCGTGCTGGAAAGGTCGCCATTCTCGGTCGTGCTGGTCGTCGTCCGCGTGCCATCCGGTGCAACTACAGTGGTCGTCGTCTGGTTCAGCCTGGTCGATCCATAGGCACCGGCCAGCGTCAGTATATTGGGATTGGCATTGCTGTAATTGGTCGCGGCAAAGCCCGTCTTGGTACTGCCGAGCAGGAACTGGACGCCAAGCTGCCGCGCCGCATTGTCGCCGATCTCGACGATGATCGCCTCGACCAGCACCTGTTCGCGGCGCGTATCGATCTGGCGGATCGTCTCGCCCAGCATCCGCTGCACATCGCTATTTGCGGCAACGATGATCGCATTC
>JBPPMC010000300.1:0-16734 GCA_051305835.1 Sphingobium sp. | reverse complement strand
CCGCAATGTCGAGGGACCGAATAGAGGCAGGACCATGTAGGCTCCGCCGCCAACCCCCCATCGACCCAGCGTCTGGCCGAAGTCCTCGGGCGCAGGCTTGATGCCGAATTTGGTCGCTGGATCGCCGAGACCTCCAACTCCGACGGTCGTGTTGACAACGAACCGACCGAGGTTCTGAAACGCTCGCTTTGGCCGCAGCTGCAGCATGTTGTTGACGAATGACCAGGGTTCAGTGAGATTCTGGAATACGCCCGTCACCCCCTTGCGTGCCGGGCGAGGTATGACGGTGCGATAAACGGTCGAGACGGGCTTCAGAACCACCGTGTCGATGCCGCGATTTACGCTCCACACGGTGCGATTAAAGCCTTCGAGGGGATCGCGCTCCGCTTGCGGCACGGAAGCGACCCGTGTCGTGGCGCAACCACTCAGAAGAACAGCGGCTGGAAGCGCCAAGAGGAGGGGCCTGAGCGAATGCTTCCTGATCGTCGCCGCATTCCACGACCGATACGGCGCGCCGGCCGCGTTGCATCCGCTACGATACCAAGCTCCGATCTGAGCCTTCGCCTGCGCCGTCAGGGTCGATCCGGCGCTTTCCGCACATGCAAGGGGTGATGTTTCGAACGTCGTTGAAAGCTTCATGTGCCGTCCTGTCTCTACGGGGGTTCCGCGCTAGACGGTTGCTTCATTGCCGCGCTTGATTGGGGCTAAGACGTTCGTGTAGGCCGTACGACCATACCCGCGTGGGTACGCAGTTTACTTCGTAAACACGTGCTAAAGCCGCCTGCTGCAAAGCCTACGACGCGCGACTTCGCGGAATCACATGGATATGCGTGCGACTGGTTAGGCGGCACTCAGCCCTGCGATCCCAATGCCGCGCTCCCCGAAAGCGTTGACCGACACCAGCGCTGACGACCCGGTGCACAAGGAACGATTCCGCCGATCCAGGCTCGAAATGTCAGCGGTGGTCATAGCCCGCGGAGCAACGAGCCGAACGAGCAAGATAATCGGCAATCGCCTTCGCCGCTGCGCGTGCTCCGCCGCAAGGCAAGAAGGTGCGCGCGACTCCTTGCTCCTGCGCTCCTCGCCATTGCGAGTGCTCCACAAACGATCGGTCGACGGCACCGATCAAGCCTTCGATCCCCGTCAGCACGGGGCCGAAGCGCCAGTGAGCATAGTTCTCATCCGTCTGCCAAGGGACAGCATGTCGGTTGAGGAAGAGGCAGGGACGGGGCGTGCGCAGGAACTCGTAGACCTGGCTGCTGATGTCGCCGAGATACAGATCTGCCAGCGCAGTATGGGTCATATCGATCGAGCGGTCGGTGCCTCGATCGATGTGGATCCGAGGGTGAGTATCGTAGCGGGCCAAGAGGGGAGCCGAACGATCGCGTGCAGCCCACTGTCCAGAAGCCGAATATGTGGCGCCAAAATGAGGTTATAGCGTTCCTGGGATGCGAAAGCCTGGAGCACATGCTCGCCGCATGAGGCCCACGAGCCAAGCGGCGAAAAATGCGGGTTGTACAGCACCGTCGGAAGGTCGTTGTCGAAGGGGCGCCAATCGGTTCTGCAAACCGCGTCGGCCGCCTCGAACTTTGGATAACCAACGACAGCATGCGCATGAGGTCGGATCAGGCGCTCCGCCAACAGTCGCTCGCGGTGCTTCTGGCCCGCCATGAGCACGAAGTCGAAATGCCGGATGCGGCGATCGAACCCGGCTGCGCGGTCACCGGCACCGTGATCGAGATGAATGAAGTGCGGTCGGCGCATCCCCAGCCTCTTGAGGAGGATTGAGGTGCGCTCCGGGGTGGCAAATGGCGTCGAAGTGGTTGAGCCACTTGGCGAGTACGGCGAGGCTGAGGAGCTTCGGCGGGATCGTGCGACCGAAACGCACCATGCTCGCTTCAAGGATCGGCGATCTGACGTGAACGAAGGTGATTGGGGCGCCGCCGAGCTTTTCCACCACTTCCCGGGCGTATTCGACATGCCCTGCTGCTGGAGAAATCACATGAACGTCGAAGCCGGAAAGGCGCCCGAGTTCGACGGCCGTGCCGATCCCGTGCAGCAGTTGATGACGTTGCGCATTGAAGAAAAAGCAGACCTGCTTTCGCTGGCTACCGCCGACACCGATCTCGTCACAGGAATCATATCGGAGCCCATCTCCGTTCCCCTGGTAGGGTGTGCGACGTTTGAAGGCACCGATCACAACTGTGGCTGTGCCTGCGAGAGCGTCGGTGCCGGGCGTGTCTTCGAAAGGGGCGGATACGGGCGATAGCGCAACAGCAGCTCGGCTGCGATCAGATTGGGCACCCAGCACAGGAACGATATCGCCCTGTACGCGGGCAGCTCCGGCATCCCCGTAATCTCGGAAAGCGGCAGGTAGAGCCGCAGCGTCACGGCGGAGAGAGTCAGTGCCCAGGAGCGGATCATCCATCTCCGATGCGCGGCAAATTGCCGCGTCCGAGCGCGCTGCCAACCGAGCACATTGACGAACATCCAGACGACGGCGAGCGTGCCGAATCCTGCGGATGCGATCGGACCTGCGCTGGCTCCGGCCGCCAGGACAAGTCCAGCCCCGGCTCCAATGAGGCAGGAAATCACGTAGACCCCACCCACATAGCGATGGATCGTTGGTCGGCGCTCTCGCAGCACGTTGCTGAACTGCACGGCACCGACGAGAAGTGCCGTCGCGGCGAAGCCGGCATGGGTCGTCAGCCAAACCGTACGATATCGGTTGTTCGCGATATTCGGCGGGATTGGCCCAAAGTCGAACAGATAACGATACGAAATCAGGGCGACGAGGATCGCGAGGATGAAGACGATGCCGCGCCCGATCTTACGCGGCCCTTTATATGGGGGGCGCCAGCTCCGCAAAAGCGCCGGCAGGGCATAGAGGTGCATTTCCGGCATGCCCGGTCTCCTTTTTCTATCGGCGAAGTGCGTATGGATCCCGTTGCGGGCTGACGCAGCCGTCTGGGCAAGTGCGGCTTGCTTACCGTCAGCGGACCGAACGCTCCCCAGCAGGCGGAGCGACACGCTGAGCCCCGGTTGGCGATGCCGACGTGGGTTCCACGCGGATCGCTACGTCGCCCATCGAGGAGGAACTGTGCAGCACGTTATCTCCAACTTTAAGATACCGTCCGGAGCGCCGCTCCTTTTCGATGAACGCGTCGATCATGGTTCGCTGTGCCGAGCGTCCCCGGAACATTGGTCCGGTAAAGATGTAGCGCGCCCCGCCAGCGACATAGTCCCTCACTCGGGGCGGCATGAAGATGACGCCCTCAGAGGTTCCTGACATGACGGCAGCGCCACGCTCTATCCTGCCGCCTGTGAGCAGCGGCACCGGGACGCCCCGAAAGGTGTATTTGCCACCGCCACCGTTGGTTAGTGCCTTCTGCACGATCTCGCGGAAATTGAGGATCATCTCAGCCCCACGCGCGTCCTGACGAACCTGCTGATTGACCTGTGTGGTCATCCGTTCCGATTTGACGAAGGCCTGCCAATCGCGAGGAACAACCAGTAACGGGCCGGTTGGGAAGAAGTCGGTTCCGCTCTTGGCGTCGCTGAACCCCTGGCCCGAACCGACGTCGCTGGGATTGACGAGCTGCAGAAGCCGCGCGCGGTCGGTGAAGTCGCCGCAGAGGAAGAAACCCTTCCGCGCGGCGTCGAAGTCCGAAACCGTTTTGATGTCGCGGTCGAAGCGCGCACAGATCTCGACCTCGTAGTCGAGGAGCGCGCCCGGTTTCATTGCGACAGTCGTCCGCGCCGGCGTGGCCGGACCGAATTTCGGGAAATTGAAGACCTCGTCGATCTCCGCCTCCTTGGCATGCTCCCGAAAATTCGTTCCTGTCGCGACATGGCGTCTTCCGAGCCCCGCGGCCGACACGAGCCCCTCGATCGGGTAATTGCGCCGGTCCTGCATCGCTACGCCCGCTTGCTGTAAACCGGGCTCGCCGAGGATCGACATGACGTCGAAGATGTCCGCATCGAGGGGCGCGCCGAAATCGGTGAGATCGACCGCCTGGATGGTGTTTTTACCGAAGCTCGTAACCAGGAGCGTCGTGATGCGACCGCCCTGGTTCCGCGCCTGAGCAAAGGTGTATGCGGCTGTAGGCGCGGCGATTGAGGGTATCAGCGGCTTGGCCTCCCGACTGACGACGTTGGCCGTTGGGCCCTCGCCGCAAGCCAGCAGGCTCAACGGCAATGTGACCGCCGCAATTTTTGTTAGCGTCATAGCCATGACTGGCTCCTCCCTGTCGCTCGGATCAGAAGCGATAGGAAAGGGCTAGACCGCCGACGGCCTGTATCTTGGAGCCTTCATCGACAATCGGGCTGTCCTTGGCATCACCCAGATAGTAATTTGCGCCGGCGCGAGCGATCAGGCCCCATTTTTCGTTGAACTGGTATCCTGCGGTGATGCCGGCGCCGGCGTCGCGGATACCACCATCGGGGCGATAGGCGGCGAGCCCCGACCGGACTGATTCCTCAGGCGTCACGCCGAAGAAAGCGCGCATATACTTCTTGTCGACGAAGGTGGTCTGGGCGTCGACGTTCAGGAAGAATTTCTGGGTACGGACCGCGGCATAGGAAACCTGCGCGGAACCGATCATTCCGTCATGGCCGTCGTTGACGTCCTTTGCGAGGCTGAGATCGAAGGCGATCTCACCCTTCCCGTGCTCATCGCCCCCGAAGCGATAGCCCACGAAGCCGCCGACCTCCATCGAGGAGTCGACGTCGTTCAACATCTTCACCCGGCCGCTGCCGTCACTGGAGCTGTTGCGGTTGCCGCGGAAACTGAACATTGGTCCGATCTGCACGGGGCTGTCGCCCAGCACGTCGAGCCTGGCTCCAAGACCGCGCACTTCAAGATTAACGCCCTTATAGCCGACGTTGGCAATCATGAGCGGGATCAGCTGGTACTTCTTGGCGCCGTCGAATGCCGGCACCATGCCCGGGCCGATCGAGAAGAAGCCATGTACGCCGCCCTTTGGAGCATCGTCGTCATCATCGTCGTCGGGGCTCGGCGCCGTGGCGTCTGCATCGACGGTTGTAGGAGCGCCAAGCGCTTCCTGGGCATGGGCCGGGGTGACTTGCAGGCCGGCAACTGCGGCTGCCAACCAGAGATAATTCGTGTTCATGTCGTGCTCCCTGCGTAGCGGATCGTCAGTGATCTGCCCTTCGAGAGACTGGCTAGGTGGGAGACTCGATGCGTACCATCGGCCCTACGCGAATGCGTGGTTTACTGCGTAAACGCATGGTTTGCGGCCGGGAAAGGCGGTTCGCGATGCGCGGTTTCGCGAGTTTCAATTTTGGGCTTTGTTGCTGCGGCTTAGCGGTTGCGCCGGATTGGCCATGTTCTTCGAGGCGTAGCCTTAGCGGATGCCCGCGACATCTGCGTCTGCCAGCTCCAGCGACACGGCACCCTCAGCAAGGTCGGCCAGGCCCTGCCTGATGCTGCGGTTGAGGAGGAACCGGAACGCTGGACCGACTCCGAGAAACCGTCCCTCGAAGGAGATATTGATGCAGACTCGCGACGCTCTGGATCCAAGGCTCGCAAAATGCATCCGACCGAGATGATTGCGCAGCAAGCCGCCCTGCGTGATGCGATATTCGATGAGTTCGTTCGCCCGATAGTCAGTGACGGTCTCCACGAACGAGGGCATCGGTCCGGGTCGAACCCTACGCGACGATCCGATCCCGTTACGCTCGTAATGCCCGTTCGCCAGACTGGTTATCCTGGCAGGCGCGAACAGCCGAACGAGGTTTTCGTGCTCGGCGAGATGTGAAAACAGCCTCTCGACTGGAACCGGGATTTCCCACTCTATTGATATTTTCTGTTGTCTCATCTGGTTCCCTTTCGAGATTACGCCGCCTGAGCCGCGCCTTGAATCTCGTTGGGGGCTGCGGGAGCAGCCTGCGACGATCCCGTAAACAAGTTGCAGGCGATCGCGCGGGGAAGTCGCGATGGTCTTCGGCTAACAGCATCGAGGCAGGCCCACGTGCTCCTCACCTCGGTCAAAAGAACGTCTCCACGCCGTATCAGCGTGGTGAATACCGCCCGTGCGCCGAGCAGTGACTCGAAGACGCTCTCTGCGATAATGCTGTCAGTCAGAAATGCCGGTTGACGGTAGGTGATCTCGTGCCGGAGAGCCACCCACAGGTGGTTCTCGACCATCTCTGCCGGAGCGCGCCGCGTCCAGTGAGCAACGACCGCATCCTGCACCCAGCGCAGGTACACTGCATTGTTTACGTGGCCCATGTGATCGATGTCGTCAGGATATATCTGAACGACATGCTCACACCGCTTGGCTTCATACGTTTGCATAGGCTCACTCGCTTGAGCGGTCGGGCATTCAATGGTGCCGAGACGCCCGCCCGGCCATTCCAGCGAAGCGGCACTTGAGGCGACGACGCGCATGCGCCATTCGTCCATCCTGGAGACTGTCAATCACGACGTCGCTGGCCGTGGAGGCATCAGTCTCGTCGCCCATAAATGGCGATCTGCGATCCAGAGGCTGGCTAGCTGAATGCCGGCAAGCCAGCCATCGGTTCTTCGCGGTTGCGTAGTTTACTGCGTACACCTATACCTGCCTTGCGGAAAGGACGGTCCACGATGCGCGATTTCGCGAGTTTCAATGCTGAGTCCTGGTTGTTGCGTCTCACCGGCCGCGCCGGATTGGCCATGCTCTTCGCGGCGATCCTCGCCTTCCTTGCTCCCTTCGGCACTTACCGCTTCGATGGGATCGGGCGAGTCGGATATTGGACGGTTCAGATGGCTGCATGGCTGATCCTGTCGCAGTCCGCAGCGTGGTTCGTCTCGCAAGTGCCCGGGCTGCGTTCCCGAGGAGCCGCGCAGCGCCGTATCGCCGCAACGGTCGTTGCGACCCTGCCGATGATGCTCGTCGTCGGTGTCGCGACCAACATGATGATTGGTTGGCTACCGAACCCAGCCGATCTGTTCGAATTCTTCGTGTCGATCTCTCTGATCGGCGGCGGATACACTTATCTGTCGGACCGACTGGTCGAGAGCCTCACCCACGCGCATGCTGGTCTCGCCCCGCATTTGGCAGCGCCGAACATCGAACCTGAGCGGACCGGGGAAGAGGTTCTACTGGCGGAGGACGGTCCGACCGACACGGCGTTGATCGAACGACTACCGCCACACATCCGTGGCGAAATCCTCTGTCTGCAGGTCGAGGATCATTACGTTCGGGTTCATTCCCGTAGCAGCAGCGCAATGGTGCTCATGCGCTTCTCCGATGCACTGCGAGGCATCGATCACATTCCAGGATCTCAAGTGCACCGCTCCTGGTGGGTCGCGACCGATGCGGTCACCGGCCTGCGCAAGACGGGCCGCACCGCGCTACTCACCTTAAGCAATGGGGCATCGGTGCCGGTGTCCCAACCGTACGTCGCTCAGGCAGTCAGTGCCTGGGGTTCGCTGGAAGCGAACGGCATTTGACCGATCATATCGACTTCGCGCAGCGCTGGCGCGAAGCACAAGGTTACGATGCGACGCGCGAGGTGCTGCGCGATGCCGCTCATGACATGATCCGTGCAGGTGGTCTGAACGACCTCTCGATGCGAGCGCTGGCAGCTCGGGTCGGCGCTAGCGCGATGGCGGCGTATCGCTACTATCCCGGCAAAGAGAAGCTGGTAGAGGACGTACGCGACCGCATCAGGCACGACTTCGCCTCCTGCCTGCAGGACGCGGCTGCCGTCACGTCAGATCCGGTCGGTAAATTTCGCAGCCTGTGCTCGGCCTATCTCGATTTCGCGGTTCGGAACGAAGAGGATTATCGCCTCCTGTTTGGCTCGGTCGCGTTGCCCATCGTGGACGCCGAAAATGATCCCCCTAACGCCCCAGCCTGGCTGGTGCTGGTGCGCGCGCTGGAGACCCTTCCGGGCGCCAAGTCCCCCGAAAGCACCATCGATCAGGCGCACTTGATATGGGCGACGCTCCACGGGCTTGTCATGCTTCACCTGTCGAGACGACTTATCCTGGGTCGCTCGGTCGAGCAGCTTGCAGAGCCTCTTGTGCAGTTTCTGTTCGGCGCGCTCCGGTTGGCCTGATACTCGGCTGCAGATTTTAGTACGATGACTTCGGCAGGCGCAGTAGCGCCATTGCCTTGGCAGACCTCCCGAGCCCTATGAGACGCGTAGGCGTAGGCAGTCCACAAATCAGACGATGACGAGATGTTCTCACATCTGTCGAAGCGAACGACCCCACAGCTCACACCGCTGCGCCCTACGACGCGTAGAAATCGCGTTGTGGTTTCGCGAAATCGCGAAGAGCAAGCCCGTTGTTCCGCGCAATCTCGCGCCTTTGCCGCAGTAATTGGCGCGTTCGCGAAGTCGTCCCGGCGGCCACGATCTGGTTCGCCTAGCTGGGCAAATCGCATCTGAACGATGGCCGACACCCGGAATCTCCGGACGGCGATCCTGAAGGAGATTGTCATGGGTTATATGGTCTTCCAGGAAGACATCGGCAGCGCGGCCACTGCGCAGCCTTTCTACCAGCGGGTCACGGGCACGCCCGGTTCCGATTGCCTTAGCCCGCTGGAATGGTCGGTCGTCGGTCTCGCGCGCGGGGACGATCTCTCCACCTTGCGCAACCCCGGTCGCATCTCGATCGCAATGGGCATCTTGTTCGGCAAACGTTACAGCGCTCGCCTCGCTTGTCCTCGATTGGAGGCTCTGCGGCGGATCGCTGTGCTAAGCTGGCACCGGGGCTTCGCGGTTCATGGACAGGAAGTGGAGGCATTCACCGCCGCGGGCTTCACGCTCCATCAGTTGGGCCTAGTGGTCGCAAGCATTATTCGAGCGCGTGCCGCATTGGCAAATAGCCGGCGGACATGGGGGCAAAGCTCCACCTCGGGAGGTCGGGCCCTTTGAGTATTGCAGCGATCATGTTCGCAGCGCAGTCGATCGCTTTCCAGGCTGATCCTGAAACTGCTCGGTCCTCTGCTGCGGGACTCCCGGTTCCTACAGCAGAGGTCACGCTACCAATAAGTGCGGACCAGGCAGTGCCTGCCTCTTCGGTGAACGAAGGGAATGCGGCGGCTGACCCGGAATCTACGCCGACGCGAGATACCGATCCGTCCACCGGACCGGCGACGCCTGCGGCCGAAACCACCCGGTCGGAGAAGGATATCGTTGTGACAGGCAGGGCGGGCCACCCTCCTGGCGATCCGCTGCAAGGGGTCAACGTCCAGTCCTACGCCATCGTGCAATCGGTTGACGAGGCGGTTACGGGTCCGGTCGCGCTGGCCTACAAAAAGTCGGTTCCGTCGCCCGTACGCAGCGGTGTGCGAAACTTCCTGAGCAATCTCTACGAGCCCGTCGTGGCGCTGAACTATCTGCTGCAACTCAAGCCGGGAAAGAGCGCCGAGACGGTGGGGCGCTTCGCCATCAATTCCACCGTCGGTGCGGCAGGTTTGTTCGATGTAGCGAAGAAACGCCCGTTCAAGCTGCCGCGCCGGATGAACGGTTTTGGCTATACCCTGGGCTATTACGGGGTAAAGCCAGGCGCTTTCCTTTACCTGCCGTTGATGGGTCCGACCACGATCCGTGATCTGGTAGGCCGCATCGCCGATGTGTCGGTCCTGCCGCTTGCTGTCGGGGCACCGTTCAACGATCCTCTGTTCACCATTCCGACAACGACGGTGCGGCTGATCGACGAGCGTGCCGAGGCAGACGAGGGCATGCACAAATTGCTCGACGGCGCTGACGATCCTTATTCGACTGTTCGCGCGGATTATCTGCGCACAAGACAAGCTGAAATCGACGCGCTCCACGGTCGCAAACGCCAGTCAGACCCGGTGCCAGCGGAATTGTCGGAGCCGGCATCCAGCACCAATGCGCCGCTCCCGTAGGCGAAATGCTGAATTCGAACCCTCGTGTTGAGCGTCGTCGCAGGCCCTGGTTTGTCCTCGCTAATGGGGCAACTCAATATCGGTCCGATGGCGAACACGCGACGCGCAAGTCGCACGCATAGTCGCCCTCCTGCACAAACATTTCTCGCTGAGATCAGCCGGCCATAGCGAGCGTCCTCACGCCCAATACAAACCAGGAAGGACAATATGAACACGCATGAAGGTAAGATCGCAATCGTCACCGGTGGGCGGCAAGGAATCGGACGCGGCATCGCAAACCTCCTCGCCCAACGCGGGGCAATCCGCAAAGCCTGGACGGGCGTGAAATGGCTGATCGAAGTGGATGTTCGCGGGTTCTTCGACAACATCGACCATGACATCCTGCTCGGCCTCTTGGCCCGGCGGATCGATGATCCTGTGTTCATTGATCTGATCGGGACGATGCTCAAGGCAGGGTGCATGGATGAATGGAAGTTCGAACGGACCTATTGTATCAGACTAGCACGGAACGACGCCCACCGAGGCGTGCATACCTGTCACCGCCCCGACTCCGAGCAGTGCCACCTGCATGGCCTCCGCAGCACCCTCCTCAGCGCTCTCTGTGCCAGAAAATCCGGTGAGCCGCGTTTTAGTGAAGCCGGGAGAAACGGCGAGGCCGGGTCCGAAACCACTGTTAGCGACCCGGCACCGCTGGAGACGTTGACGATACGGGCGTCCGGCGTGCTGCGCAGGATCGGCATCATCCCCTGATAGGCCGCCAGCACGCCTAACTCATGGCCCGCATTATCCTGGATACGACGCAGCCGACTGGTCGTCGGCTTTCGAGATGCCGCCTTTGGCGCCTTCGATTGAGGTATCCCTGCGTCATTTGCTTTTCGTGGCGAAAAATCGCCAGTCCTTCACTGCCGCTACGCGGTGAGGCTTGGCGGTGCTGTGATAGGCATCACTCTCAACGATCCTCCTCAAACCGCTGAAGCTATCATATCGCACGATGACGATATCGTCCCAATCCTCGTGCGGCTTGGCAAGCAATCCATGGAGGCGGTCTCCCGCATAGATAAGATTCATTGCGACGCCCAGGTCAGCCGCGACTGCGCGGATGGCGCCCGCATAGCCTTCATAGTAAGCATCGCGCGCCGTCGTTTTCCTGTCCTCGAAGCTGTCCGCATATCGTGGGCTGCGACGGAACCATAAAAAGTTGACCATTGCCACCGGACCATCGCCGATCGCGTCGCTCGCGGCGTCCAGAGCCGCCGACGTAAGTTCGTTAATTGGCATAATTGCCTACGCAGTTGGTGCGCTGCTTTGAGGCGCATGTCTCTAATGACGAAGCCGTGCCTGCGAGGGCAACAGGAGCTACGGAGGCGGCGAGTTCAGTACCGCATGAAGTATCTGACAAGTTGGCTTTCCTTACTGTGTATGTAATCCCGACAGTGCTGTTCGCCGTGTCCCATCAGACGAAAAGAATGTTCGATATCGTTGAGCGAACGTCTTTGATCTTGGCGGAAGGATCCTCAAGATCACGTGGCTCGCCGCTGCGCTCATTCTTCTGCTAGCCCTTGTCGGCCATCTTGCCGCCTGAAGTAGCGCCAATCTGTTCTTTGGTGCTGCTTACAGGCGGCGTTACGGTGACCATAGCCGGATAGGAGCGGTCTTCGCCGAAGCCATGAAGCAAGTGCCGATTGCCGATTATGCATGTACGCGCCGAAGCCATCGAACCGCAGGTGCATCTTACGCCGATGGCGGAAGGGGCAGAAGTCGTGGAGGATTATCGTGCCTCCGGCCTGTCGCTGCGCGCCCATCCGCTGGCATTTCTGCGGGAAGACCTCAAAGCCCGCAACATGATCCGCTGCGCTGACTTGCAGTCGATCAGGGACGGCCGATGGATCAACCTGGCCGGACTGGTGCTGGTGCGCCAGAAGCCGGGTTCTGCCAAGGGCGTCATGTTCATCACGCTGGAAGACGAAAGTGACGTCGCCAATCTGGTCGTCTGGACCACGGTGTTCGAGAAGAACCGTCGCACCGTGCTCGGTGCATCCATGATGGCCGTGCGGGGCCAAGTGCAGCGGGAAGGGGAAGTGATCCATGTCATCGCCCAGTGGCTGGAAGACATGTCGTCTATGCTTGCCAGCGTTGGCAACCGCAGCGATGTTGCCGACCTCTACCGCGTCGGTCGCGCCGACGTAGTCAAGAACGGCCTGGCGCCTGACTCGCGTGATCCCGTCGAGAAGCCGCTTGGGCGACCGGTCCGCGACATCTACATTCCTGATTTTCGACTGGGATCTGGCATCGTGCCGGGGCAGCAGACTGAGGGTATAAAGATCAAGCCGCGTAATTTTCGGTAGCCGGACGGATGCTAAGGCAATCGGCTTCCACGCTCGTTTTTACTTCCGTCGGGTTGACATCGGATGACTGAAAATGCCGGAAGGCCAAACACTGGGACATTTGCGCCAGTCGGCTTCCCGGTAGTGATCTGGAGAAAGCGGACATTGGTGGCGCTCAGATAGACGATGATGCAGTGTCAGCTTCCGACCCATAAGTTGTCGTATAGCGGGAACAGCATCGATCCAGAAAGCCGCCATAGGATGTGCCGAAAAGTCGGAGCAAGCCGCACGCGATCGCGATCTCGTTTTCGCGTCCGACAGCATCTTGAAGCATTTTCTGGTCGAAGCGGGCTGCCTCGAATGGCATGATGTGTGAGCGGCCAGGCGCTCTGGACGGTCGACAAGACCATAGCCCTGACCGGCGATCGCCGGGACCTGCACAAGGGCAAGCCCGTCGCGCCGGCATTTGTAGAGCCGCCGCTAGCGCCCCATATCCAATTCAGTCCGACGGCATTGGCTCAGCGATCGCGCGGACTGCAACGCTTCGGGCCGCGCCACCGGCCGCGCTTGCCAGACTCGCCACCAGCGTGGCGCCGGATTCTCCCACTCGCCTCTCCTGGCGATGTTTGTCGACGTGGAGCAAACCCACTTGGCCGGCCGGGTCGTCGTGGGCATTACCGATCTCTACATGAACGTGCTGGGCTATAGAGGTCATGGCAAGCCCGGCGTAACATTGGTCGTTGCCATTCAGCCATAACCACGGCTATCGATTCGGTATGGCTTCGAGACCGCTTCGAGACAGTGATGTTCGGCAAGCCGCCCATCGGCGGTTGCTGACCCACGCCCAAGCCTGCCCCGATACCCTCGTCATCGACGAACTCGGCCTTGATCACGGCAGCTGCCGGATCGATATTGCCGTGATCAACGGCCACATCCGGGGCGTTGAAATCAAGGCAGAGGCTGACACTCTCGACCGTCTGCCGCGGCAGGTGGCCGCCTATGGCGAGGTCGTCGACAAGGCCTTGTTGATCGTCGATCCCAAGCATCTTGCGTCGGCCATGACGATCGTGCCCGATTGGTGGGGCATCATGGTCGCCGAGCGCGGCGCAAACCAGGGCGTGCGATTCCGTCGCGTGCGACCGGAACGTGCTAACAGAGGCATTGATCCGCTTGTGCTTGCACGTTTGCTGTGGCGCCCCGAGGTCCAGGCTCTCCTCAGAGAGCTTGGCGTTCCCGAACGTGATCTGCGTGCGCCTCGGGAAGAACTCTATCAGCGGCTCGTGTCGCTGATGCCTTTGCGGAAGTTGTCGAGCGCCGTCCGCACTGCGCTCAAGTCCCGGACAACATGGCGAGATCAGCAACCACTTTTGTGATGTGGTGATTGGTCGCGACCCATTTCCAGGTCGTGGGATTGCCCATCTTCTCGGTGCCGAGCTGGCAACCGTTGATGTATTTTGAACCATCCGAAAACGCGGTGCCAGCGAAGCTGCCCGAAGCGATAATTGCGCCGCACAGGCCAGGATAGGCGTGATTGTTGTTCGACTTCTGGCGTTTGGTTTTGGCGACCAACCAGGCATCGTCGATAGCGTATCGGACATTGGGTGAGCCACGCATAAAGCGCATATCGCCCTTCGGGAATTCAACCGCCGCCACCGCATAGTCGCCAAATCCCGGGCGTCGGACGGGGCCGGGTAGTGCCACCATGAGTGCCTTGTACAGCAGCCACTCTCGTCGCGGCAGAGTGTCCAGCCCATATTGTAGGCTCATCAGACTGTCGGGGAACGAGGTCGCAAGGATGGTAACCGATCGTGCCGAGGCAAAGATTCCATCGCTCGACAAGACCGAGGTTATAATTGCGATCAGCGGGTCCTGGGGATCGAACTTTGGACTACCGAGGTCGAGTAGGATATCGACACCATTTTCAGGGCAGCCGAGCTGAGCGATCAGGGCGCGTACATTTGCTTCGAAATCGGGGTCGAGCGCTTCGTCGAGGGCGCACCGCAATCCAATGCCCCGGCCGCTCGCGGCGACGATCCCCTGGACGCTCTGCTGATATCCGACGTCGCGATCCAAGGCGGTGACCGGCACAAGGTCTAAGCCCTTCGCGCGCGCCTCATTGAAGATGAAAGTAAGCGGATGACGACCGTCGCCCATACGGGTCGGAGGATCGATCTGGACGGCGTCGATCAAGGCCGGGCGGTTGGGCCAATGGTCTTCGACCTGCTTTGCGAACGGCTTCAATTGCTCATCGATGTGCTTCTTGGGCTGGCGCAGAGCAAAGTCGTAGTCTGGCGGGAGAACTTCGATGAGCGGCACGGTTCGTTGGCGGCAGGCATCGGACAGGCGTTTGAGTGCCCGGTATTCACCTGCCCGCCAGCGGAGAAGCGGGACATAGTAGTTGGGAATAGCCATTTTTACCCTCTTACAATTCGAATTGCCGCCGCACTTCGCCTGAACCGACAATTGTCCGAAGCAAAGTGTAGTCACCTGCATCCCGCCGCACGCGCCCTGCGATCACTGCTGGCGACACGCCGAAGCGCTTGGCATCAGAAAGAACCGCCTTCTCCGTTTGGGTAAAGCGCGACACAGCAAGGTTCCAGTTCGCCTCCGGGATCAGGGCCTCTTGCGCAAAATAGTCGGCGTCCTGCTCCACATTGTCGGCTGCGGGCGAATCGTTGTCGTCAAAGATCGCGGCATATTCACCCAACCGGATGTGCAACTTTATATGGCCGATCTCGTGGAGGAGCGTGAACCAGAAGTTGTCTAGCCGGTCGTGACGCAGGGTCATCGCGACAATCGCATGATGATCTGCTGACGCCAGCGCCGCACCGTCAAGCAATGTTCCTGGCAGGTGTCGTTCGATCACCAGCGATATACCTGCATCGCGCAAGTAGTCGGCTGCAAGGCGCGGACCATTATTTTCAAGACTGAGCCCGACAAGGCCGCGCACCCATTCTGCAGTTAGACGATCCCGATCAAACGCCCGGTCGGGGGGATTGCGATCAGCCAGTGTCCGAACCCGCGCTTCCCATGCGGCAATAGCGGCCTCATGGACTTGTCCGCTCGACCGCACAGACTTGCGGTGCAGGGCCATCGGCGCAAACTGTGAATGAGCTCCGTGCAGGAATGCCGGGATCAAGTCGCCAGCGGCCTTCTTCGCCTGCGAGAGCGTGCCCGAGAAGTCCTCGAACCACCCACGCTTGAACATTTCGGCCAGCGGGAATGCCTGCCAGAAAGACGGATCCACCGTGTCGAGCTTCGAACTTCCGACCAGTTGGGCCCGCTCGACGATGCGCACGTTCAGGGCGTCGGCCACCTCGGTGAGGCGGTCGAGGCTTGCCACCCGATAGCGGTCGGATTCGTAGCGCTGGATCTGCTGCTCTGCGACGCCGAGGAAATCGCCGAGATCCTTCTGGCTCATGCCGCGCGCGATGCGGGCCTGAATGAGGATATCGGGAAGGTCATGAAGGCTGTCCGCCGAGAATTCAGAAATCTTGCCCGCGCGGAGGTCCTCGTAGAAGCGCATTTCCTCCTCGAGTTCGTCGATCTGGCTGCGCAGCGCCGAGCGCTGCGCCTTCGCGAACACTTCAGGAAAGTCACTGGTCGGCACCTCAAGCGCGGCAAAGGCTCCCGCCAGCTTCTCGATCGAAGCCTTGGTCGACCTATACTGCTTTTCATTGGTGATCATGGCGTCGCTCCTTTCAGCGGCGCGAGCGGGATGCGGAGAATGCCTTTGACCTGGCCGGATGACTTCTCGACCTGGAAGAAGTCGAGAAAGGGAGCGCCCGGCCCGTTAGGCATTCCGGCAATGAACATCTCACCGAGGTATTTTGCTTTTTGCGCTGCTCGCTTGTTGTCGAAATCGAGAAGGACCGGATCCAGCTTGGCCGGGTCGACCCCAACATGCTCCCAGCAGCCGTCGTAGTCGCCGGGGTGCGGTTTTGCGGTCACGAAGCTGCCATCCAGATACACATAACGGCAGCCGGCGGCGGCTAGAGCCTGAACCATGCGGACGAAGCCATCGAACAACCACTTGCGATGTGGTGTGGTCGCAAAGCGAGCCTCAACCTCAGCAAGGGACGCGTCGTGAATGCCGGGTGGCAGCACGGCCCAAGGGCAAGGTGAGCCCAGCTCGATCAAGTCCGGTATCATGAACACAACAATATCATTGTGTTCAAGTTTTGTCCAGCGAGATAATGGCATTTCCAGTTTGCGAGAGCCAAGCATTCACCGCGTTTGGCGGCGACTTTGCGGGCTACGGCTGGCTAGCTCAACGAAATAGCAATGGCAGGTTTGACCAAGAGCATCCATTCTGACCGGGTCTTGGAACGGCGCAAGTTGGTCGACCGCTGCCGGAATAGCTGGCGGTCTGCTCCTGGGGTGTAAAAGTGGACCGCTGAGGGTCCGATTTGGGTGTGCGCCGTGCAAAGGCGGCACTTTCTAGTGGGTGAGAGGCCCACCCGGCGATGCTCCAGCCGGAAGCAACCGGGGCAGGCATGGAGGTGACAATATGTCTGAAGCCCCCGGATAACGGTCACGTA
>JBPPMC010000268.1:0-3753 GCA_051305835.1 Sphingobium sp. | reverse complement strand
CTAGCTCCAGTGCCGCGAGTGCGGCTGCAAGCGATGTGGACATGATAGCGAGCCTTTCTGTCTGTGCCGGCGGCCTCTCCGCCGGATGCGCATCCTCCGGGCGCTCGCAAAAGAGGGGCTGGCACCGAGGCACAGCCGAGGGAAACTCGCGAACAAGGGGTGGTGCGGGCAGCCGTGGCACACGGCAACTCGGCCCGCCGTTCGCGGGTTGCCAGCGCCTCGCGGGCGCCCATATGCAGCATCCTCTGGCGGGGAGGTGTCGTCACAGACCGGTTTTCGCTTTGTCCTCAGCCTGTGCCGTCGATCCGGAACGGGGGTATCTCCAATTCCGCCGCCGCGAGATGCGAGAGCACCGCCGCGTAGCTGCCGAGACCGCGCACCGTTTCCGCCGAGATCAGGATCTCGTCATCGTCCGAGGCGCTGAAACTCCGAACGGTCGTGCCGTCAAAGACCACCCGCTCCGGGCCAAACGCCCCAGAAGCGCCGCCCGCCCAGCGGGCGAAGACAAGCGCATGATCGACACAGAAAGTCTCGATCGCTTCGAACCGGCCCCAGGCAACCTCATGGTCGGCCAGGTACAGGGGAACGCTCGGATCGAGATCGTCCGGGTCGAACGCGGTGCCCTCCCAATCCGTGAAGGCGCCGTCGCTCTCGACGGCAGCGCAAAAGCCGGGAAGGAGGTCAGGGGACAGCGATCCGCCGATGCGGATCGCGACAGAAGCACGATCGGCCATGAGAGTCTCCGTAGTTAGTGAGAACGGTCAGCTTGCGGACTGACCACGGTGAAATGCGTCGAGCCATTGCGCCATCGACATGCGTTGCTCGATAGGCTTGCGGGCTTGCGCGACCTGGAACCCGACCAGCGCGAGTGGTGCATCCGCAACGATCCGATCAACCTCGATCGGCGAGAGAAGGCCGTGCTGACGGATATAGGCGGTGATATTGCCCGGTCTCGGCGTCGCTCCGCGGCGTCCGACAACGGGCTTGCGCCAGAGACCGTCGATCGTGCGCCAGCGCGGTTTGGCGCGAGCCTCCATCAGAACGATGGTGCGAAGCTCGTCCTTGGAGAGCGCATCCACCTCGTGCGGCCGCATCGCGGGGCAGAAGAAACATGAGGATTTGGGCGGTACAAGGAGGCCCGCACGCTCAATATGGGCAATACAATCCGCCCGGGTCCAGCCCAGTTCGCGAAGGGGATAACGATAGTCATAGCGAGGATCGGCATATCCCTCGGCATGCGCGTAGCGGCGCTGATCGGCACCGGAACAGTCATAGCCGATCAGTTTGACGACACGTCCGCCTTCTCCCCAGCACCGTATGGCGGGCGCCCATTGCGCCGTCCATGTGTCCTGCGGCGCCACCTTCCATTTGAGCGAGCACGACCCCCGCCCAAATGCCTTGGACGGCAGGGTAGCGTTGGTCAGCATGTTGGTGCCCAAGCTATCATAGGGCGGCCAATGCTTGAAATTGCGCGGTTGGTAGCGGACGATGTCGGACGCAAGATCGTGACGATCCATCCAACGACGAAAGACCGGGATGAACGCGTAGGTCTCGGCCTTCTCGGAACCGGTATCGGCGAACAACACCATATCGATCGGCTCGCCTCGTTCGACGAGCTCGATGATCATGGCGGTAGAATCGACGCCCGCGCCCCAGGCCGCGATCACCGGCGCGCGCTCAGGCATCGGTCGAGTCCTTCGGGACGATGGCCGGGTTGATAAGCCGGTAGCCGCGCGTCCTGAATTTTGCGACCCGGCACACGGCGCCTGTAACAGGGTCGCGGAAAAGCGGTGCCTTGCCCTTCGGGTTGGCAATGACCATGAAACGGTCGCGATCTTCGCCGTCATTGAAGCGGATGGGCTCGTCGAAGATGATGGTCTGCCCAGGCTTCGGGGTCGGCTTCGCGCGCTCGAGTTTGCTGCGAACCAGGTTGGCGCGGCAGCGTGCGCGCCATTCGGAGGCGTAAACGCTGTCGGTCTCGGTCAATTCATCGAGAATTGCGGCAGGGCAGTCGCTCTCGCACGGTCCCATCGTTTCCGTCATGTCTTTGTAGCCAAACGTGCAGCCGCCACGCGCGCCGGTGCTTTGCCTGGTCAGGCACACGACGGCGAAGACGGCCCGAGCGCCGGACGCGTCGATCCGTTCGCACGCCGCGTAATAGGTCGAACCGACCATCGACGACGCGAGAACCGTGAGACGATGATCCGCGTGCGCATAAGTGAACTGGTTGTCGAGGTAGGAGCGCGGAGTGGCGTAGCCACCCATATCGCGCATGAAGAGCCAACCCATGAGAGGTCTCCTATGATTGCGGGGTTCAGGCGGCAGCCGCGAGGCGCAGAGTGCCAATATCGCCGGGGATGCCGGCAATCCGGCGCTGGAACGCGGCCATGTCGAGCAACTCGGTGATCGGCGCGCGGTGCGCCTTGCCGATCTCCTGCCCATCGCGACAGCGGCTGATCGATACCTCGCTGTCCGGCAGGAAACCGCGCGGGACCACGCGAATGGCGAGATCCGCGTGGCGCAGCTCCGTCGTGCCGTCTTCGTGATCGCCGCCCATGACGGTGTTGATGCGGGCGTCGTCCGCGTCGATGCCGATTGCCGTGGCGAGACGGGTAAGCGCGCGACGCGCCTGATAGTGGAAAGTACGCTTGGCGTGGTAGTTTCCGCCGACGTTCGTCCCGGCAATGTCGAGCAGTGCTGGTGCGGCGTCGACTGCCAGGCGATCCGCTTCGCAACGGAGGCGCAGAGCGTTGACGCCGGACGCATCGCGTTCGGCAACGTCTGCCAGATGACGGATGAGGAGCAGGATTGCCGCATCGCCCGCGACAGGCTTGCCGGCACGCTGACAGTCATCGACGGCGGCGTTGAGCGCGTGGAGCGCCGCTGGCAGATGGTCCAGACCGGCGGGGGAAAGGGCCTGATTGTGGCGGTAGAGCGTGTCGTAGAACATGGGAGCCTCCTTCGAGCGCTCTGGCGCGCTCAAAAAGCCGAAGGCTCCCTCTCCTCCCCTGTCCTTGCCGCGGCTGAACGCTTCGGCGAACCGGCGGCAGGCGCCGAGGTCGGGGCGGGCGATCGCCGCGATCATGCTGCTTCACGGATCTGCTCCTTGGCTTCGTCCGACGTGGCGAGGCCAGTTGCGCGGAGCAGAAAGGCGGCCGCCGCTTCGGCTTTCGCCGCAGCCGTCATGATGGCGCGGGAATCCTTGCGCAGCACCGCAAGCCACGAGCCGATATATGCCGCGTGATCGTCGATGTGAGCGGTCGGGAGGCCAAGATCCGCGCCGAGCAGGGCGGATGTCATCTCGGCGCAAAGCTCCTCGAAAGCATAGGCGTTGTCGCCGAACTTCCTGCCGAATTCTCGGTTGAGCCGGTCGGGATGGCCGGTCCAATGCCCTGCCTCATGCGCCAACGTCGACGCGAAATACGCGCGGGTGGAAAACAACGCGATGGGCGGCATCGTGATGCTGTCGGCAACGCGGTCGTAAAAGGCCCGATCGCCGCTCTGGTGAACCTTCGCCGGAAGGGCATCGAGAAAGCGCTCTGCGCGAGCCGGTAACTCGTCGTCAGGGGCGACCACGTTGACCGGGCATGGATAAAATTTCTCCGGCAGGCCCTCGATCTGATCGGCATTGAAGACGGCGTAGGATCGCAGCACGCGGCGCATTTCGTCGGTGGTGTCGCCGGTAACGGGCGACTCCACGGTCTTGCTGTAGGATTTGTAGAAGATGGCGATCTGCGACCGCTCGCCTTCGCG
>JBPPMC010000261.1:0-85103 GCA_051305835.1 Sphingobium sp. | reverse complement strand
AGCCAACCTCGCTATGTGCGCGGCAACACATTCATTCCCGGACAATATAGCCGCATGATCTTTACCTTTCTTCTCGTCGTTCAGGCGATCATCGCAGCCGGGCTGGTCACCGTCATCCTGATGCAGCAGTCAGAGGGCGGCGGCCTGGGCGTCGGCGGAAGTCCCTCGGGACTGATGTCTGCGCGTGGCGCGGCGAATTTTCTGACGCGCGCGACTACGATTCTCGCCACTCTGTTCGTGACCCTCAGCGTCGTTCTGGCCGTAATCGCCTCTGTTCAGCATGCACCAAGCAGCATTGATACTTCGCTGGCGAAAACGGCTCCGGCTGCGCCTGCCGGTAATAGCGCTCCGCTCGCTGGCGATGATCCTCTAGCCGGTGCGGCCCAGTCGGTTGGCAATGTCACTCCGCCTGCTGCCAAGGCCGGTAACGAGACCGTTCCGCTCGCAAACTAACACTTCACGTTTCGACCTGACACTCTCCGCTCGAAATTATTTTTGCGAGCGTGCGGATTCGCGCGCTTGCCCAACTCGTTTGTAAAAGGCTAAACCTCTTATCCCATGGCGCGGTATATATTCATCACCGGCGGCGTGGTCTCCTCGCTTGGCAAGGGTCTCATGGCCGCCAGCCTTGCAGCATTGCTGCAGGCACGAGGGTATCGCGTGCGAATCCGCAAGTTCGATCCTTATCTGAACGTCGATCCGGGCACGATGTCGCCATATCAGCATGGCGAAGTCTATGTGACGGACGACGGTGCCGAAACCGATCTCGACCTTGGTCATTATGAGCGGTTTACGGGCGTTCCCAGCCGCCAATCGGACAATGTGACGCAGGGTCGCGTTTACCAGACGATCATCACCAAGGAGCGTCGCGGCGATTACCTCGGCGCGACGGTTCAGGTGATTCCGCACGTCACGGACGAGATCAAAGCCTTCGCGCTTGCCGATACGGACGGGATCGATTTCGTCCTGTGCGAGATCGGTGGGACAGTCGGCGATATTGAGAGCCTTCCGTTCATGGAAGCGATTCGGCAGCTTCATAACGATCTTGGACGGGGCAACTCGATCTTTGTCCATGTGACGCTGGTGCCGTATATTGCGGCTGCCGGTGAATTGAAGACCAAGCCGACGCAGCACAGCGTACGCGAATTGACGTCACTGGGCATCCAGCCTGACATTCTCTTATGCCGCTGCGAACAGCCCCTGCCGGACAGCGAACGCGCGAAAATCGCGCTATTCTGCAACGTCCGCAAGGAAGCGGTCATCCCCGCGTTGGACGCTTCATCCATTTATTCGGTTCCGACGCAATATCATGCCGAGGGGCTGGACGAGGAAGTTCTGCGTGCGTTCGGCATCGAAGGCGCCAAGATGCCGGTGCTGGATCGCTGGATCGACATCATGGATCGCCATGCCAATCCAGAAGGCGAAGTCACGATCGGCGTTGTCGGCAAATATGTCGGCCTGCCGGATGCGTACAAGTCGCTGCATGAAGCACTCGTGCATGGCGGTCTGCATAACCGTGTGAAGGTCAACATCCGCTGGATCGCCGCTGAACTCTTCGAAAAGGATGATGATAGCGTCACGGCGGCACTGGAGCCGATGCACGGCATTCTGGTCCCAGGTGGCTTTGGCATTCGCGGGAGCGAGGGCAAGATCGCCAGCGTCCGTTTCGCGCGGGAGCGGCAAGTGCCGTTCTTCGGCATTTGTCTAGGCATGCAGATGGCCTGCATCGAAGGCGCGAGAAACACGGCCGGTATCGGTCACGCCTCCACCACCGAATTTGGCGAGACCAGCGAACCCGTCGTCGGTCTGATCACGGAGTGGATGGGGTCGGAAGGTCTGCAAAAGCGTATCGAAGGCGGCGACCTGGGCGGCACGATGCGGCTTGGCGCGTATCCGGCAAAACTCAGCGGTAACAGCGTTGTCGCGGGCATTTATCAGACGGATGAGATCAGCGAGCGGCATCGCCATCGCTATGAAGTCAACGCTGGCTATCGCGAATCGCTGGAAAAGGGCGGTCTTATCTTTTCGGGCATGTCACCCGATGGCACTTTGCCGGAGATTGTAGAGCGACCCGATCATCCCTGGTTCGTTGGCGTTCAGTTCCATCCGGAACTAAAGTCCAAACCTTTCGATCCGCATCCGCTGTTCGCCAGCTTTATTGAGGCTGCGGTCAAACAAAGCCGATTGGTCTAGGCCGGCCGCTATTTTCGGCTGAAAGGGAGGAGTATCGCGTGGATATTACCGCACTATACGCCAAGATGCCGGAACATAGCCTGCTACGTTCGCTCGGTCCGGAAGACCTGCAACAACTGCTGGCAGACGGTCGCGAACATAAGGCCAAGAAGGGCGATGTCCTGTTGCAGCAGGGCGACAAGGGCGATTTCCTTATCATCCTGCTTGAAGGACAAGCGCGGGTTACCGTCTACACCGCCAATGGGCGCGAGATCGTGCTGGAATATGCGTCCCCCGGCAGTGTCGTGGGCGAAATAGCCCTGATAGATGGCGGCGTGCGATCCGCCAGCGTCGTCACCATGGGGCCGGTGCGCTATCTCACCCTTGCCCGGCCTGTTTTCGAGCGAGTGATTGCCTCGAACCACGGGATTGCGCTTCGGCTGATGCGCGAACTTGCCATGCGGCTGCGGCTGGCCAATGATACGATCGAGACCGATCGCGCCTATGGCGCGGCCCCCCGCCTGGCGCGTTTTCTGATTCGGCTGCTCAAGAATAGCGAGAGCAACGTCATCACGCTCAGCCAGACGGAACTTGCGATGTTCGCCGGGATCAGCCGCGAGAACATCAACCGCCAGCTTGCGCTCTGGCAGCAGGCGGGAGTCGTAGAACTGGAGCACGGCAAGATCCGCGTGACCGATGTCGATCCTCTTGAGGAAATTGCCGACGCAATGGAATGACGATCCGGCCTGTGGCTTGACAGGAACGCAGCCCAATGCCAATGCGCGGCTCCCTTCGGGGGCGCGTAGCTCAGTGGTAGAGCACACCCTTCACACGGGTGGGGTCGCAAGTTCAATCCTTGCCGCGCCCACCATTCCCCAGTCTAAAATTCAGCGATCCTCGCTTAGCGGTAGGCAACCGTTGGGCTGCTCATTGCGCGCTTCCCTGTGTCTGGATCTGGCGGTAGTGTCGGGCGTAAACTGATACGAGGAACTTAAATAAATGACGTTGAAGCAAGGGGTTTTGCGAGTTTCCACCCTGACGGCAATTGCGCTGGTGGGGAGCTTGCCTGCTTACGCGCAGGCGCCCGCATCCTCTGCGCTCACGCTCGAACGGGTGTTCGCCAGCCCCGACCTTTCCGGACCGCGACCCCGTGCCTTGAAGCTGTCGCCGGACGGGCGGCTGGTCACTTTGCTCAAGCCGCGCGCCGACGAGAAAGAGCGCTATGATCTATGGGCGATCGATACGGCTTCGGGCGCTGAGCGCATGCTGGTCGATTCCAAGAAGGTCGGCAGCGGCGCGGCGCTGAGCGAAGCGGAAAAGATGCAGCGGGAGCGTGCCCGCATCGGCGACAGCAAAGGCATTGTGGCCTATGACTGGGCTCCGGATGGCAAGCACATCATGGTGCCTTTGGACGGCGACCTGTATCTTGCCGCGCTTGATGGCGGGGTCACCCGGATCACGAACACGCCGCAGGGGGAATTGAACCCTACGGTCAGCCCCGCCGGTGGTTTTGTCTCCTTCGTGCGTGACGGCAACCTGTTCGTGACGCACGCGAACGGCAGTAGCGAGCGGCAACTTACGCAAGGCGCTTCGGAAACCGTGAGTTGGGGTGTCGCCGAATTCGTGGCGCAGGAGGAGATGGATCGCACAACGGGGCACTGGTGGTCGCCGGGGGATCGCTACATTGCCGTGGCGCGGGTGGATGAAAGCCCGGTCGGTGTCGTCACCCGTGCGGCGATCGGCGCAGACGGCACGAGCGTCTACGCGCAGCGCTATCCCAAGGCTGGCACGCCCAATGCGCTGGCCGATCTGTATGTGATGAAGCCGGACGGCTCTGGCCAAGTGAAGGTCGATCTCGGCAGCGACCCGGACGTCTATCTGGCGCGTGTGAACTGGTCCAAGAACGGCGACACCCTATACGTGCAACGCGAAACCCGCGATCAGAAGCGGCTCGATCTGCTTGCGGTGGATCCCGCTACGGGCAAATCCTCCATTGTGCTGACGGAGCGGGCGAAAACGTGGATCAACCTTCATTCCAACTTCCGCGCCTTGGCAGATGGGAGCTTCCTGTGGTGGTCCGAACGGACGGGGCATGGACATCTCTATCATGTAGCTGGCGCAAAATGGACTGCGCTGACGCAGGGGGCATGGGAAGTGCGGCAGGTTGTGGGTGTGGATGAAGCCAAGGGGCTGGTCTATTTCACTGGCAATCGCGAAACGCCGTTGGAGGATCAACTGTACAGCGCTTCGTTGCGCGGCGGCAAGAAACTCCCCGCACCCCGGCAACTGACGGGCAGCGGTTGGTGGAATGAGGCAGTGATGGACAATGCCGCGACACGGATCATCGTCAGCCGCAGCAACAGCGACAATCCCCGGCAGGTCTATCTCGCGGACGCCAGTGGGACGCGGTTGCGCTGGCTTTCGGAAAATGCGCTGAACGCCAGTCATCCCTACAGCCCTTATCTTTCTGTGCATGTAAAGACGACATTCGGTACGCTGAAAGCTGCGGATGGCTCGACGCTTTATACGAAGATCATGACGCCGCCGCTGGAGGCGGGCAAACGCTATCCGGTATTCATGATTCACTATGGCGGACCGGGTGCCGGGCGGCAGGTCACGAATCAATGGGGCGGGGTGATCAACCAGTATCTCGTGCAGCAAGGCTGGATCGTCTACGCGATCGACAATCGTGGTACGCCGGATCGCGGCAAGGCATTTGAGGATCAGATCTACAAGGCCATGGGCACGGTCGAGGTTGAGGATCAGCTAGCGGGTGCAAAATGGCTGAAGGCGCAGCCCTTCGTCGATCCTGCGCGGATCGCGACCTATGGCTGGTCTTATGGCGGCTATATGACGTTGAAGCTGCTGCAGAAGGCGCCGGGCATCTTCATGGCCGGGATTTCCGGCGCGCCCGTCACGAAATGGGATCTATACGATACGCACTATACCGAGCGCTATCTGGGTGATCCAAAGGCGAAGGACAGCGCCTATCCGGCATCCGGTGCGCTGGAAGATGCCACCGCGCTGAAAGATCCGCTGCTGCTGATCCACGGCATGTCGGACGACAATGTAGTCTTCGAAAATTCGACTGCGCTGATGGCGAAGATGCAGGGGGCCGCCCTGCCGTTCGAAACCATGGTCTATCCCGGCCAGACACATAGCGTCGGCGGGCCGAAGATATCCGTGCATCTGTGGCACACGATCCTCGATTTCCTGGACCGGCATGATCCGAAGATCGCCGGTGCGAAGTGAGGCTATAAGATTATGGTGAGTCCAGCTGGGTTCGAACCAGCGACCTACTGATTAAAAGAAATAAAACAGCGATTTCTCATCCCCAGCAAAATGGCGGTTTTTGGCCAAAAAGTCAATGAAATACGCCATTTTCTGCGGATCGCTTGTTACCCTCCATTACCCCATATCCCTCCCAAATTACCCTCTTGCGTATGTGTAGCGTATGTGTGAGAGACGGTATGCGCTAGTCAGTAGCGCGATTTGGGGACTGATTATGCAAAGCTTCGTGTGGAACCATAAAAGCATCGGGGCCATCAAAGCCCCCGCAAAAGACGAAAGGCACAAGGTCCCCGGCGCACCGAACTTGGTGTTGAAGATCGCCAGGTCAGGGGTGAAAAGTTGGGTCTGGCAAGGGCGGGTAAAGGGGGAGCCGCACACGCAGACGATCGGCACCTTCTCGGACATGGGCCTTGCCGATGCTCGTGAGCGGGCTTTGGAAATTCGAGGGATGGTCGACGCCGGGGCTACGCGCGCTGACCTCACCGGGAAGACTGCTGCGGAAGAACCATCGCCCGAAGTCGCTGCGCCGGTCGGGGTGACCTGTCAGCAAGCCTGGGACCTATATCTCGCGTATCTTGCCAAGGAAAAAAAGCCTGATGGATCGCCGAAAAACAAAGCAAAAACGATTTACGAGAAGGGCAATTTTTGGCGGCTCTACCTTCAGACTGAAATTGGCGAGCAAGCGCTTTCGTCGGTCACACACGACCAGCTAGATGACATCGTCGAGACTATCCGCGAAACGGGCAAGAACGCGACGGCGGACACGCTGATCGCCTATCTGAGCGCTTTTTTCAGATGGTGCACTCGCGGTAGCGCTCGTCGAAAGACTAAGCTGGAAGTCAGTCCGGCCGCTTCACTGGTAAAATCTGGTGGAGTGTCGCGGACGCGATATTTGTCTGATGATGAAATCCGTTTGCTCTGGAAGGCTTTGGACCAGGAAGACGATGTATGGGCGGACGGCTATCGGCTGGCGCTGCTCACGGGACAGAGAAAAATGGAAATCTTCGGGCTGATGCTCCACGAAATCGTCCCGGAGAAAAAACTGATCGACCTTCCCGGCGAAAGGACGAAAAATGGTCTGCCGCATATTGTCCCGTTGGGCGACATGGCTTGGTCGATCATCGAACGGCGGATGAAGAAAACCAACCGACTGATGTTTGCCAGCCTCGACGCGGAGAGCGAAGGATCAGTTAGCGGCTTCTCTCGGGTGCAGCAGCGTATCCGCAAATCCGTCGAAAAGCTTGCCCAGGAAGCTCAACCCGGCGCCACCGTGGCCGAATGGCGGCTACATGATCTTCGTCGGACCTTCTCGTCCCTCGTAAACGGCATCCTGGGTGATGATGAGCAGCCCTTGGTGGCGGCGGGTCATGTTGAAGCAGTCCTCAATCACATCAGCGGCGGGGATCGATCAGGTGTCGCTGGCACCTACAATCGTCACCAATATCTCGCAGAAAAGCGACGTGCCCTGCGGGTGTGGGAGGATCGCTTGAAAGTAATCTTGGGGATGTCGAATCATATCGACATAAATGAACCCGAATCGGCATAGTGGTCAGGTAACCAACAGAATGACCAAGTAACATGACTACCTACACAGACACTCTCTATAGCTATGACGACATCACGAAGATCGCAAAAGTAACCCGCAAAACGATTTGGAAATGGGCACGCGAAGGGAAATTTCCCAAACCCCGAAAGTGCAACGGGATGGTCCGTTGGCGCGCATCTGATGTCGATGCATGGGTAGCAGCACTATAGACAAGAAAGGGCCGGTCAGACGGCCCTTTTTCTTATGCGGCCAATTTCAGCAAAACGATATCTTCCAAGCTCCCGAACAGAACGATTCCTTTGCCGTCGTAGAAGACCCTCGAATTTTCTGGGTGCTCCATGCTTTGGTGGTAGTCTCGCCGCTCATATGACCAGTCGCTATCTTCGAGGAGATAGTGCCAGTCGCCGCCATCGATCGTCACCTCCGCCGAAAATAGTGAAGTTGTGACCAAACTGAGACCGATGATGGCGGCGTCGAACTCGCGCTTCGTGCAGAACACTGGCACGGTCAGAGCCCATGCGCCACGAGGTCACGCGCCACGCGGCGGCGGCGTGCAAGGCTGATCAAATCGAGCTTGCGGATCACCCCTCCGCGAAAGCGTCCTTCGTCCGCCTTCGCCTTCTTGACGACCTGATCTGGGGCAGGGGCAGTGCGCACGATGATCCTACGACCTTTGGTCATCGTCAGAGTGTAGTAGCGCTTGACTGGGTGAAGACCATATTTGTCGCCGGTCGTGTAGCGGTCCTGGATGAGAATCCGGAAGGGGCGCACCTGGACATCATAGACATCGTAATTTTGAGCAGTGCCTCGCCTATGGTGGTCAAAGTCCACATGCTCGGGAGAGAGCTTGCCCTGTGCGATAGCGCGCAGGATCAATTTTCTGCCGATCGAGTAGAGCGGGTCAGCGGTCGAGATTTCACCATACTGGCCACGGGCGATGGTCTTGCGCATCATGCCACCTCCGCTTCTGGCTGATAAGGCGGTATCGACGAAAGACGCTCACGCGCCTCGCGCACATATATCGAGGCCAGGACAGGGTCAGCCTCCGCTCGCCGCATGAGATCGCCAAAGATTTCGTTGAGCATCCTGGTCCGATGCACGAGTGCGCCCAGGTTGTGGTTGAAAGAGTGCAACGTTTCGTCAAATGCGATCTTGGTCTTTGTCCTGGTCTTGGCCTTGGTATTGGTTGTCATCTGAAGTCTTCCTTGGTATGGTGCAACGGCGTTGCTTGCCGTGACCAGAAGATCACCCGAAAAACGAATTTGGTCCACCTGATTATTTTCGTGCGGCCGGACAAGATGCCCGTTTTAGTATGTTAGGTGGTATGTTTTAGCCTGGATCAGAGAAACAGTTACTATGGAAGGTGGTATATCTCTATGCGAGACTCAGGCGCCGCCGCGTCAAGCGATTTATTAAATCGGGCAATTTCCGCGCAGGCTCAGGAAACGAATTTGGTTCGATTTTGAGGCGCAAAACGAGTTTATCGCTTCGCCATCGTCTCCACCCTCCCCGCAAAACGATTTTATGGGGAGGGTGGTTGAAGATCAGTCGCGCGGCCACTCATATCCGCAGCAGCTTCCCCGGACATCTTCGGCCATTTCCTCGAAGTCTCCAGCTTCTTCGTCATCAGCTTCGGTCATGACGATCGGACGCTTATCGACGAGGAACGCTGCGAAGTCTTCGACGCTGCCGGTGCCGCCAATTTGCCGATGGCTGCTGTGCCTCTCGATTTGATGGTGCGCCATTTTCACCTCGAAGGTGGGTGCGATGATGACGAACTCGCTGCCGGGAAATTCGTATGGGCTGACCCAATCCATCGTCACTTCCGTATAGCGGTGGATAACCAGAATATCATCAATTCGACCAACCATGATTTCTTCGATGTCGGGCTCGTCTCCGTCGAGGCGAGCAATGAAGTCGTCCATTAAGCCAAGGTAGTCGAAGCCGTCGAAAATGATGTCTGCGGTGGTGGTGGTGGTGTTCATAAACTTGCTTTCTTCATGTTTGGAGAAATCAATTTACGTCACTAACCCCTTGAAAACCTAAATTAAAAAATAACAAATGTTTATGGACGGGACTCGACCGGAACCGTTATGATCGTCGCGCCAGTTGCGCCAATTTCAGCAGCACAGTCCGCAGTGAGACCCTCGATAAAACGGTTTGGGGCTCGTCAGCGGTCAATGTGACGCTGCCATTGGGGTGGATCGTGATGATGATCGTGGTGTCGCCGGTCATCGCCCGACCTTCGTGGCGAGGTAGCCCAAAATGCATTTTGACACATGCACAAGAGTGTCGAGCAAGGTCGGCTTTTGGAACATCTGAGCCATCCACTCAGCGCTCCGGCGATCGTCTTCCTGCCGTGCTGCCGCGATGTCATCACCGAATCTCAGCATGAAGAGCATCGCGTCGTCTTCGCGCTCAAAGGCCACTGAATAGTCGTCTGCAAAATCGCAGGACCAGGCCTGCGGGTCGATGTGCTGGACCAGCCAATCGCGCATATCGGCGCGGGGGGCCGCCGCGTGCGTATACCAGAGGTGCCGGTCTTGACCTTCAATGCGGGCCACGAACGTCAGCGGCAGGACGATCTTCTCACTCATCTTCCAGCGCCTCGATCAGCGCCAGAATTTTGGCATGACGATACACCTCATAGTCCTTCGAAAGGTGCTGGGGCGGCTGATAGCCAGGCACGCTTTCCGCAAGCTCTTGCATCCGCAGGATGTCGAGTTCGCGGTCAATCTCTTCCCTGTGGTCGTGATAATGATCGGCGATCCACATGGGTGAGCCAACGGTGTCGGCGCTGAAGGGATCGAAGCTAGTGTCAGCGTCTTGCCAGGTCTGGTCGGCGGCGCTTGTCCAAAAGTCTTGAACTTCATGGGTGTCTAGGTGTTCTCGCATCTGGTATTTATGCAGCCAAAGGAGCACGAAAAATGGTCGCAGAACTCACTTTGCTCGACGGTGGCCCGATCACGGTCAACATGAACCTGGTCGAGAGCTTTCAGCCTGCGGATGATTTCACCTTGATCATCTTCGCCGATGGTCGCCAGGAAACGGTCGTGGAATCATATGACGCCGTCGCGGAGATTCTGAATCCAGAGAGGCAGGCTGGGGAGTAAATACGCAATGATCGACCTGGGCACTCTCGACGAATACTGGGAAGCAACCGCGCGGCGAAAGGCGGAGCTTGGCCTGACGACACCGGTCGAAGAGCTTCGCAATAGTGGCCTAGATCGCACTGATAAAAAGCGTCGGCTACTGGCAGCAGCCGAAAAGCGTGCGCGGGAAGCTGGTGTGGCGCCAGTGAAGGCGAACTTCTAACACCACCTCAATTTGAAGTGCAAAGCGTCATCTTCATCTGTGAAATAGACGATGGCAGGCGTTAAACCGCTACAACTCTGGTTCGGGCTCGTCTCGACGAAGAACCAATCGCCAGCGGTATGCATTTTCAGCCAGTCCGCCACCGCACTGGGAATCGCCATACAGAAGCGCGGCGAGGTCATCTCAACCGGGATCAATACCTGGGTCATCACTGCCACCTCAGCTTAAAAAGGGTGGCGTCTTCTACGGTCGTGAAAGTGACCTTTGGCGCACCGACCACGACTGAGCTTTGTGGGCGGCCACCTCCCGAAATTTCAAAGTATTCGTTGACCGGCAAGCTGCCATCCGGTCGCCGGATGTCCGATATCAGCCACGCTTTGAAGGCCGGGGTCATGGACCAGCCAAGCATCGCATCGCCGTCCCCAACCTGCCAAAATTTCCAGTCAAAGGCTTCCCTGGGGAGCGTGAAAGTGAAATCGTCCTGGGTCATCACATCCACCTCATCTTGAACATCATCGCATCTTCTACGGTCGTGAAAGTGATGCGCGGGTTTTTCAGTGATGCCTGTGAGCCAAATTTTTGCTCCACATCAAAATCGTGACGAATGCGAAACGATGTAGGGTGTCCGTTGTAAGTCTCGAAGGCCCACTTATAAACTTCTGGCGCGAGATTGAAGAAAACGACGTGTTCTCCCGGCGATGGAAAAGGACAGAATCGCCATTCGATCAGTGCTGGGGGCAGGGTGAAGGTAAGATCGTCCTGGGTCATCACTTCTCCTCCACCGGACGCGTCCGACCATCCAGGTCGAGCGTCAGCAGGGTCGGCTTGCCCTCATCGACCAAGCATTTTTTGATCCAAGTGCTGTCCTGGCCAGCCAAGACCGGCGAAGGGGAGGGTGGAAGACGGTCTATGATCATCTTGAGCAGGGTCTCAATGGCAATGAGACGGGCTGTGATGGTGCGGTCGTCGCTCATGACAATGCCATCACAGTAGCCAGTAGGACCAAGTTGGCGACAGCGAAGGCGCGGTTGTCGGCACTACTTGAAGGCGAGAGCAGCATGTAGCCATTGGCGCATACGGTGACGACTATCAGGATGTTCGCGATCATGAGAATGCTTCCTCCATTTGGAGTGAAGACGTCTCATCAAAACCAAGATAGGCCACGCGGAGAAGATTTAGCTGTGCGTAAAGGTCACGCGGAAGGTCATGATACAACCGACGAAGTTCTTTCTGGATTTGTGAAGTAGACATTTGAGCATCTCCTAAATGCTGTTGTCTCTTATTTAGTCAAATCCGAAAAATTGCCGCCAATAGCATCGCACCGTAATTGATTTCAATTTATGCAATAATTTTCTCTTGTGGTATAAATAGTAGGTCGGAAGTTTCTAGACATTTCTTCCTACACTCCTCATGACGACCTTGACCCTCGCTGCTCCTACAGCGGGGGTCTTTTTGTTAGTTTTGATCAGGTGCTGCCTGAAGCGCGTTGAGCGCGGAAGCTGCGGAAGGTCGGGAGGGGTGGCAGAATCGGGACCCGATACCGCCCACGGGCGTCATATTCGCTAAAGCGCGAGGATGGGGACACGCGAGGCACCGCGTTGATGTCCGCTCTTCGTATCGGCACCCCGGCGAAGATCAGCGCCGCGATCATCACTCCGTTCGGCACATACACAGGAGTGTCATGTGCCTGGGCGAGTTTTTCTACATCGTGCTTGAAGCCGTAGCTGGTGCCTCCGCCCCGGATAGGGTAGCTCTTCAGGATGCGAAGGCTTCTAGCGTAGTCATAGGCTGCCCAAAAAGCAGCTTCATACTCGTGCCACTCGCCGCGAGCGTCGCGCTTGTGCTTCTCCAGACCAGCGGTGTCGAGGTCTGGATAGCGGGCGGTGATGTCGGTGATGATTTCTTCGTAAGTCATTGCAATTCCTTTTCTGTTTAAGGTGTGAGAAGCTGGCATTATGCTGCCAGCTTCCAGGTCATGGTTTTGGTCGTGCCGTTTTCGATTTCCTCAGCAACGATCAGTTGATCGCGCATCATGCTCTCAAGCACCTGGTCGCGGACCTTGAAGTCCACCCGCTGAAGCGGATTCCTGGAGAGGTCTCGCATGGTGACCGGCGCTGCGCGTTTGACCATGAACTTGGCCACGCGGTCGATGTGATTGGCTAGGCGGGTGTCCCGTTCGTCGGCAGGCTGCACGTCCAGTCTGCGCCACTGTTCCGCATAGAAGTCGATCAGAGCGGTAGCGGCTTCTGCATCTTCCAGAGCGATCTCGACCGATACTGGATCGGCAAGATCACCAGGCATCGACTGTGGCACGGACTTACGGCGACCTTCGAAGACCGCCAGGACAGCGGCCATCCGACATGCATGCTCGAAGACCCGCTTGAAGAACGTTTCCTCCTCGCTACGCATCTTCAGAGCGCGGGTTTGAAATTCCCGCATGTGACGAGAGGCAGCCAGTGACCATCCGATCGTCGGCAAAACCAACTCGCGATAATCCCGATCGCTAGTGGAGAGGGGTTCCACCAGAAGCTGTTCGATGCGATCGTTGAAGGCGTCGGTGCGGGACATGAGACGGTCGCGGCGACGCTGCTCTGCCGGATCATTGAAGTCCAGATCGAGAGGCTCCCAAAGATCAGGAGCCACGATGCAGAAGCGGGCGTGGATACCATGCACTTTCAGCGTGGGGTCATTCAGGAAGCCTGAAGCGACTTCAGGCTGGACCATTATCAGGCCGGACAAGCGTCGTCCGCGCAGGCGCATCGTCACATCGCCGGTGGTGCGATCCACGGTGTCACCGTCCCAGAGCGTCGTGATGGCGGACGCGAATTCTGCCGGGGCATTCTCTTTGCGCAGAGAGTGTCCAGCAAGCAGCGAACCACCCTCGCCAGAGAAGATGCCAAAGGTAGGCATGCCTTCCTGTAGCGTCTGGAAAATGCCGTTGGTGGTGACCTTCGAAGGCGTATTATAAGGTGACCGTGGTAGCAGAGGCTTCATCCGCTCGACGTCGAGACGCTCTTGCCGGGTGGACTCTTTGTTCTTCTCTACCGCCGCACGGACTTTCTCATATTGGCGCAGGTCCACCTGGTAGGCGAGCTTCTCTTCCTCGAAAATCTCACCCATGTTCCCCTGGTAGCGGTGTATTCCCGCCATCAGCGACTTGTAGATCGCGGACTTGGCGTCTCCGGAAGGGCTCAGGATCATGAAAAGCTGGCTCAGCGGATAGGTGACGCCGTGGCGCTGCAAGGAGTCCACGTTGTAAAGTCCTTGGCAAGCATGCGACATTATCGCCAGGGCTGCGGTGCCGACACTCTCGACAGGGTAGTTGCCAACTGCGGCTTGCGCTTCGATCGCGTCACGGGCGCGGGCAGGCATTTTCTCGATGGGAAAGCGCATCAGATGGCCCTCCCATACTTGCGAGAGCCGCCGCTGATAGCGCGGTCGAGATAGGCGTCATTGGTGTAGTCGGACTTCCGGTTTTTTCCCTGGGGAGCGACGGTCACCGCATCAGCGATCGCTGTCTTGAGGAAATATCGGTCGAACTCTGCCATTGGCACCACCGCACAGTAATGGGCCACCGCACGCAAGATCGGGCGATGGTAATTGGGACCGATCTCTCCGAGAAGCTCACCAAAGCGCTTGAGGCCAAAAGTGTCATAATGCCGTTGGGGCGAAATCGCCGGTGGAGGGGTGACCGGACGCGAATAAGGGCGAAGCACCACCACTTCGCTGGCGCCTACGCGAAGACCGGAGCGAAACTCCGAAATCGGATCGATGCAACCGTCGAAGATGGGGGCGGCCGTATAGTGGGGCTGGTTCGATGTGAACGGTGCCGGATCGACCTCGACATTCTTGAAATCGCCTGACGAAAAACGTTCATACAGGGTGCGGCATAGCCAGGGCTGATCAAGCCAGAAGAAAAGATGCGCGGACAAAGTCTCCCAACCATCGATCCCGGCAGATGCGGACCATTGATAGTGGTAGGTGACATCATTGAATTCCTTCGGCAGCAGCGACACAAGATACTGGAGGCGAGCTTCGTTGTTGGTCAGGCCAAGAGACGCGACAGGGAGCTTGTCGAAGTCGAGCATCACCCAGGACAGGCCGCGTGGATTGTCACGCAGGGGAGGGGTCTCTCCATTCTCCGAAGCGATCTTGCGACGGATATTCTCTCTCGCGCCGGTCGGCTCCGCGCGGACAATGCAGCAATGAGGAAGGCTTTCCAGGTCCTTCAGAACCGAAGAGAACTCGCGGATGTTCGTCGCGTCGATGAGGTCCACATCATAAAGTGTGGCGCTGTCGAAGTCTTTTTTGAGGTATCCGCCATTGGGGTCGGCAGTAAAACGTTTGGTCAGAAGAGGCCATTTGCCATCCTGACGGCTAGAGGTCATTACAGTAATCATTTTTCACCTGATCGTTAAAGTAAAAGGACTGACGCTGTGGTGGCAGCGTCAGTCCTTACGATCATGGAGCTAGGGCGATTTCTGCCGCACCTGCGCCGGGTGAAACTCGTTTGTTCTGATGACCGCCACCACAGCCGTCTTCTTATTTAGTTAGAATATCAAATCTGCTGCACAGAAGTCGAAATTAATCGACGCAGGAGGTGAACTTTTCTTCCCGTCGTCGTCATTTTACCTGCGGTGACCTTGTCGTCAATTCTGGCGAGTGACGACAGCAATTTCCTTCAGGATCATCAGAAATGGCAGTTTTCCGCCATTCTTGCGATCGTGGGCGTGTCGTCATTTGTCGTCAGTGTCGTCAATTTGGTCGGAGCCGTGTCGTCAACTTTGACGACAGTTGACGACAGATGTCGTCACTTTTGACGACAGATAATCGGCATAAAATGGCGGAAAACTGCCATTCTTGACGCCGTGTCGTCAATGTCGTCATGTCGTCACGACAAATCCCGCCAGTGAAAACAGATAAGGAAATTGAAGGTATATTTTTTTATATATAGAGAAAAAATGGCTGTTTTCCGCCATTCCGCGTTTTGGGGGAGTAGCTACGGCGTGACGACATGACGACATGACGACATGACGACATGACGACATCAATGTCCCGCGTATGAAGTAACGGCACCTACCGCGATAAGACCGCGTCTAGTAGAGCACAGGTAATCCCTCGCGACCGGCTCGACCAGGCCACCGCACCGCCCCGGCTAAATACGCATGTGCCCCCAGAATGGATCATCCCCGCGCCTTTAACCGAAGCCGACATCACAAGTTCGGCGGGCTTCGTGTATTGCATCACCAACACGCTTACCGGCAAGCGCTACATCGGCAAGAAATTCAGCAAGGCCAAAGCCAACGGGAAAATGAAAGAATCAAAGTGGCAGGCCTACTGGGGCTCTTGCACCGCCCTGGCGATCGACCTCCAAAATCTCGGGCATGACGCTTTCACGCGTGAAGTTCTCTCCATCCATCAGCGACGATCAGAGGTCGACTACGAAGAGTGTAGGCTCCAGTTTGGCCTAGATGTGCTTCGAGCGAAGATGCCCTGCGGTGAGAAGGCCTATTACAACACCGCGATCAGCGGCCGCTGGTTCCGCGCATGAAGGTGATCCGATACCGGACAGGACCGGCAGCGAAGGTCCAGAGCGACCCTGCCCTGGAAGCCCTGGTTCCAGATGCGATCCGGAAGATGCTATTAGCGGCTGATCTTCAGCGCGGCGACACCAAGGTCATGGCTCGTCATGAGAGGAATGCGAAGATCGTCGAGCTTTTTGATTCTGGATCGGACATCAAGGCGATCCAGGTCGAATTGAGCCTGGGTAAGAAGCCGGTCCAGAATGCTTTGACCGCCGCTGGACGCACCATAAATACGCGATGAGTCACAGAGTGAAAGGCCTGCCAACGGCGGTAAAAGTTGGGATTTCCACTTACGAGATAGCTTTGCTCGACAAGCCCATTTCCGACCAGATCGGGATATATGGTGATTGCTCTGCCCAAGACCGACTGATCCGAATTGCTGATGTGCAGCCGGAGGCGAAGCATGCCGCGATGGTCGTGATCCACGAAATTCTTCACGCCTGCTTTCGTGAACGATCGATCCCCGATGATGCCGATGAGGAGACCGTGGTTACCCAACTGGCGCCTGCGATCGTCGGCGTCCTGGCTGACAATCCAGACTTGGTCCGGTGGCTGCTTAAGACGGCGAAGTGAGGTTACGGTCACATCGGCCTCTCGCGCTTGCTGCTGTTTCGATTTCCATTTAGGATCATCAGCCACGCGTGGGGTGAATTCGGATGTTCGGCTGGGTTTCAAAAAGATTCAACGGCCCGACGAAAGCTGTTCCGTTCATCCCGTCCGTCCAGTTCGATTCAGCGCGGGTCACCAAAGAAATTCGCTCCGACTTGTGGGACCGCGTCCATGAGTTCGAGGACTTGCCTTTCGGTGACGAGCGGACCGTTTATGAGGCAGCACTTGCCGGGATCATCAGGGGCCGTGACGTCGGCTATATCACTGAGGCACTGACGGATTTGGGCATGGGGAAGGATCGCAGTGCTTATATTGCACTCTACCTGTGTAACCGCAGCAGTTCGCTGATGAACACCGCGCAGATGCTGGGTCACGGCATTACCGAAGGAAAGTGGCTTTATTCTGGTGCGCGATGTCACGCAAGTAATCCGCCTAGCTACGTGGATCGCCAAATGGATGAAGCGCATCGATCCGCCAACGATTCCGTCTTCTCGCTCAAGAAGGGGCTTTGGCTCGACGGCTCATGGCAGTTTCCAGGGATGTTCCCTGGCTGCAAGTGTGCCACCAATGCTGTGATCGATGGATTCGACTGACACTACTTACATCAGTGTAAATAGTGTCATGGCACAGAAGAAACTACCACATATAGATGAGCCCTCGAAGAGGGCGTTGATTGACAAGGCCAAGCGCAACAGTGCGGTCCAAGAACTGGCGCGCGTAGCGGACCAGGCTCTGGCGATGGATTCCACCACCGCCTGGAGAACGTTGTCTGCTGAGCATTGTGAGATTGTCCTCTACCGCGTGAGTGGAGGCGCTTCGATCACGCAGATCACGGAGGAAATGGGTCTCGATCCTGGCTTGATCCATGTTCATGCGTATATCGACCAGGAATTTGGTCACCGTCTCGCCATGGCGTGTGAAATTGGCATGCATCCTCTGGTGGATCGTCTTCTCACTATCCCAACCGATGAGACGCTCACGAGTGAGCAGCGCCGACTATTGAGCGACAATATCAAATGGATTGCGTCGAGGGTAAACCGCAAGGCTTACAGTGATCGTCTCCAGGTCGATCTTCGCCAAGCCACGACATATATTCTGCCAGGCGATGTGAACGATCTTTGATCATCTTGTCTGTTTCTATTCACAAGCAGACACGTTCTATGCTAAATAAGCAAACGAACAAGCAGACAGGTGAATAAAATGACAGAGGACAAGAGAGTTTACCAAGATCGGCGATCGGAAACGCTGAAGTCTGCGATGCGGGAGTTCCACGCGCACTTCAAACCCGAGACCATTAGAGATTCGCTCGATCTCGACGGCTGGACTGTCCACCCTGGCTTTGTAGGTGACCACGAAGTCTATACCGACCTGGGCTCTGGAGATTTTGACACAGTGACCTTCAAATTCAAGCCCGACGGGGGCCTCGATACTAGCTGGATCGGTCACAGCAGGTTGATTACGCCGGACGAAGATTTCAAAGCCGCACTTTGGTTCACTTCGGCGGCGCAAGTGCTGCGCGGGGAGGGCTGATCATGGCGGTGTATGGATATTGTCGGGTATCGACGGACAAGCAGAGTGAGGAAGGTGAAAGCCTTGGCGTCCAGGAACGCCAGATTCAGGGATGGTGTATGATAGCCGGTGAGACGCTCACTGAGACCTTCGTTGAGAAAGGGGTAAGTGCATCCATCCCCCTCGCCAAGCGTCCCCAGGGAGCCGCGCTGTTGGCCATATTGCGCAATGGAGACACCATCGTCGCAGCACGGTTGGATCGTGTCTTTCGGTCTGCTCTCGACGCTCTCCAGACGGTCGAAGCGATGCAGAAAAAGAAGATCAGGGTGATCATCATCGAAGGTCTTGGAGACATCACGGGCAATGGTATGGCAAAGGCCTTCCTGACGATCAGTGCGGCCTTTGCTGAGCTTGAGCGCGATACAATTCGTGAGCGTGTCACGACTGTAAAGGCCGATCAGCGCGATCGTGGTCGCTACCTGGGAGGGAAGGTGCCGTTCGGCTTCAGGGTCGAAGAGGGGGCCCTGGTGGAGGTGCCCGAGGAGCAAGCCGTCACCGTTGATATACGGTCAATGAGAGCGTCGGGCTTACCGTTGCGGACGATCCAGGCCACCGTCCTGGCACGATATCAGAGGAAGCTCAGCCTGGACGCTATCAGTCGAGTGACGAAGGCGTAGGGTTCAATCCCGCATTTCTTCGTTGTGTGAGCGTGTGCCTAATTACAGCGCGAAGCAATGCGACGTGCCAACTAAAGATTGCCGTCATCAGCAAGAAAGCGACGCCGCTGCCAACGAGGCCGGTATTCATTAAATGAGAAATTGGGTCGCCTATCTTTCGTGCCTTGCTGTTAGCTACGATCGCAAACAAGAACAGTAGACAGGCAGTTCCCGCCCCGAAGACATTGAGCGAGCGCCACGCCAGCCTTCCGACGAACTCATGCAAATCGTTCGCACAACGCCACACCTCCAACGTCATCATTTCTTCGAACCGTTTGACATACGATTTGATGGGAGCATGGGCGAAGTTCTTCCAGAACCAAAGCAGCGCTCCGACAATGCTTCCAATAATCGTGAGCATCGCGCCGATGTTTAGCAGCGCTAGTAGCCACTTGGTTTCGGCAAAGTAGTCGATCCATGTATCCATCCCATGATCGTAGCCGAAACGACCTTGGATGCAAGAAAGGCCAGGCAGTGCCTGGCCATTATGATCTATGGCTCACTGGAGGCCTGCCACTTAAAATCCTGCGCATCGAATTGATGCGTTTTGCGTAAAATATCGCTTGCTAAAAAGTGTCCAAGACTGACAAATAGCGGGGAGAAGAAGTCGATCATGGATGCACCTTTTGGAGGGTGTCATTGCTCGCGAGGCCGACCGGCTTCTTCTCCCCAGCCCATGGGTGTGTGCCCACGGGAAACTCAAAATCTCATAGTCCAGTGACCATGACGCCATTATCGCCGCGATTCGAATTCGGGGCAAGGGCGATCACTTGCAAAGCTGTGGACAGTGAAACTTAATACCTCAAAACCTCAATCTATTGGGCAACCCCCGTTGTCCTTACACAAGGGATAGTGCCAGAGTCTCCAAATGGCGCAAGAGGGTAAATGACGGTTTAGGGATTCGGCCCATCGCCAAATCGGCGTCCGTTCGTCACTCGGCATGGTCATGTGTGTCGGGACGCGCGGACTTTCCTAGGCTTCTGAAAAGGCAAGAGGATGGAAGGCGAATGAAAATAAATGCCTGTGGACAGTCATTGGCATCCGTTCGTCCCATAAATACGATCATGACCTATCCTGAATCCATAGCCTTGCACGATCTCATCGAGCATCATGTGACCATCGCAGAAGCTGTCCTCAGCCTATCCAAGCGTCTCGCTCATCTTGAGGTTCAGATCGCCGCTCAGCCTACCCAGGATGCCCCCTGGCGACCGTTAGGACGACCCCGGTCCTAAGGTGCCACTCAAGTATAGATGCTCTCAGAGAGGCTCCTAGAGGCTTATAGGCCATGTAACGCTCAAGTATAGACCAGCCACATTACTATGGCAGGTATCATAAATAAGGGCATGCCTTACGATCCATACCAATATCCAGCCTACAATGACTCAGTGGCAACACCCGCGCGAGCACCCTATACTGTAGTTCCTCACGACACAAACGCTTTGCCCGTCATTCCGAAGGGCATTTTCGTCGGAACGGGAGGGCAAGTCACACTGCGTGGTGTCGACGCTAGTCTCGATGTCGTTTATAAAAACTTGCCCGATGGCAGCTACATCAACGTTCGCGCAGCGTATATTCGCGCGACCGGGACGACTGCCACCGATCTGATTGCGGAAGTCTGATGCCTGTGAGCGGCGGCGGCGCCCGGTCCGCACCAGGCTTGGCGCCTCTCGTGGGGGCGATCGGCGACAGCATCACGACTGCGGATTTTAACGGGAGCGATCGCGTCTCCCTTCCCGTGACCGTCAACGACAACTCAGGCGCCCACGGTTACATGACTTGGGCGCTGACGCTCAGTGGGCAGCGCGTCTCGATGCCGTTGAGGCAGTATGTCTGGGGATTTCCAGGCAAAGAGACTTCTGAGATTTTTGCAGCGATCCCTTCTTTCCTGGCGCAAATGCCTAGGAAACCCTCCACGCTCGTAGTGGAGTGCGGCACCAACAATATTTTCCACAACGCGGCGACCGGCACCTTCGAATCCATCACCTCGGACTGGACGGCCATCGCGGCTTATCTGACCGCGCGCGGCATTCGGGTCATTTTCATCCCGATCCTTCCGCGCACCACCGGCTTCTCGACCCTTTTTACCGCTGCGCAGTTTGAGGTGTTAGACCGCTGTAATCGCTGGCTTAATGCCTTCGCAGCAAACTCGAAAGGCACGATCGCGGTAGCGTCATCATGCCTGATCGACCTCACTGATCCGACGTCTGTTGGCGCTCAACCGAAGGCCAATTTATTTGGCGACGGCACGCATCCTGCGGTTGGGGGCGGGTATTATATCGGCAAAGCAGTCTCAGCTATCCTCAACACATGGTATCCACCGATTGACCTTCTGCCTTCGAGCAGCCTGGTTTGGAGCGCGGGCACGCCTCGTGCGAACTTACTGCCCAATCCGATGATGTCGGGGACATCTGGCACCGTGACGGCACCCGCCGCCGGGACTGCACCGACAAGCTGGACCGCCTCGATGACCACGGTGACCGGCCTCACAATGACGGTCTCCAAGGTCACGTCTGTCTACGACGGTTCGCCGATGACGCAATTGAGTTTTGGTGGCACGTATTCAGTGACCGGCCGCCCCACGGCTGACTATGTCGCGGCACCCATAATGGGCCGTATCGTGTCGAGCGTAAGTGGCTCCGCAACTGCCGGACTCCTCGATGGAGATACCGTCGAGAGTTTGATCGCTTTCGAAATCGACCAGGGAAACAATTGCATCAATGCTCCGAAATTGGAGCTACGGTGGGAAGGCGCAACCGGTTACAACCGCGCGATGGGGGAAGGCGCCCAGGGATGGCTGCCATCTGAGGCGGTGCGCGGCGTTCTCAGGACCGCACCTCACACATATTCGGGCAATGCCTTAAACGCTCCGCAACTATTGGCTTATGCTTTCTTGCGCTGCACCGACGGCACCTACAATCCATCGGCAACGATCCGTTTTGGCCGCGCCGTGATCCAGAAAGTCGAAAGCTAAATGCGGTTTTCGGGCGGCGGCGGCGCAGGCGGCAAGATCAAGGCGATCACCAGGACGCTCAACGCAGGCGCCTCCTCCGGCGTTATTGCTACGCTGTCCGTGTCATCCCTGGTAGCGCCTGTCACTTATTCAAAAGCATCGGGCCACGCTAATCTCACCGTCGCCAGCAATGGCGCCCTGAGCGCGACCAATGGCATCTCAGTTGGATCGCCGCAGACGGCAACTATTACAGCCACGGCCGCCGATGGGTGCACTGTGCCGATCGCTCTGACCGTGAGTGGGACAGTCGCCAACGCTTTTGCATATGCACCCGTTTTCATTCTGATGGGCGACTCGCAGGCATTAGGCACTACCGCCGCAGGCGAGCAAACCACCGCAATCGCGTCCTATACAGTGAGCGACAAAGTCAAAGTTTGGAATACCGCTGGCCAATGGGTGACATATACGCCTGGCACGATTTCAGGCATTTCTTTCTCCGTAAACACGGGAAACATCGGTGCAGAATTGCAGTTCATCAAGCGCTTCCGCGCCGACTACCCCAATGACACTCTCTACCTGATCAAGGATGTCGCCAGCGGCAGCTTTCAGTCGCGTGGCGTTACCAGTAGTAATGTCACTGCAAGCATCACGGGCAACATCATGACGCCGACGGTCGGCAGCAACGGGATTGGGACGATCCTCGACGGAACGGGCGTCGCGAAGGGAACTTACACGCTTTTTTCGGCGGGTGGCGCCACAAGCTATGTCGGCACAGTCGGCGTCGGCGGATTGGGCTATACGGGCGGAAACGTGGCCTCGACTGTAATGGCCAAGTATAACGGCTACCTGTCCTGGTCGGTCAGCGACGGTCTGTTGTGGCAAGGCGATTCTGGACAGATCAACAATCAGAGCAGAGCGCGTTGGGCAGCCGCGCTAGCCGCACTGACATCTGCGAGCCTTTATCCGCGCGTAGTTGGAATGTGCCACTTTTTGGGCACGAATGACATGTCGAACGCATCCAGTGGAGGACGCTTCGCCTCTGACCTTGCCGACTTTGACACACGCATCAACGCCGACATTCCGTTGCTCTCGACGGCAAAGATCGTCATGCCGCGCGTCGCAAGCGGCGGCATTGCATCGGGCACAGTTCGCACTGCCCAGGCGGCCAAATCGGCTGCATCATCCCAGTGGTATATGGTCGACACCGATAGCTACACGCGCCACGATGGCACCCACTTTAACCTGGCTGGTTTAAACGGGATCGGCGACAGCATCTTCGACGTCGTCTTCAATTCCGCGCCTGGAATCTAAGTCTCACGATCCTTTTTGAGCATATAAAACATCATCTCCGAAGTCCGCTCCAAGCCAACGCTTAGATAGAGCGCGTTCAAGCACGAGTTGATAGTCGCTGATCTGGCGTTGCGGGTGCAATGCTCGCTGTGTGGATGCTCGTAGGCCAGCGTTCTCCAGATTTCATCGCAAGCGTATCTGCTCTCTTTCCCGATGGAATAGAGATAGGCGAGAGTGAAGCGGAGCATCAACGACCGCTTCGCTGTGCCTTTTTCGACCTCGACTAGAAGCTCCTCCAGGCTGAGCAGTGCCTTTCGTGTAAGGTCGCCATGGCCGATGCGCATTGATCAAAGTGGAAGCGAAAGCTGGTCAAAATCTGGCAAGTCCGGGAATCCCGTTAAGCTTTCTGCGATGACGATAGCGAGTTCCGTCGCTGCCCGTTCCCTGATATTTTCGTCGTCCACAGTGAGGCCGATTTGGGCCCACGCGGGCGCCTGGAGGATGATCGAGGATAGCTCTGCGGTGTCGATTCGTGTCATGCCCTACAGAGAACATTAGAAGAACAAAACTTCAAGAGGTTTGCGTCAGGTCGATCTTGGATGAGCTTCGGTGGGAGCTAAAAGCCGTCCAACTAAATATGAGATGCGCTTAACCGATCAGTTCAAACCCATCCCAGTCCAGGCCGCTGCTCTGGATTTCGTCAAAGCATCCCCGGCACGCTTTAATCTCCTTTATGGCGGCGGCGGCTCCGGAAAGTCCGTAGTCATAAGCTACATCCTCGCCATGCGGGGGATGAACGCACCCGGTTCCCGGCATGGCATCTTCCGAAAGACAGCGACCTCTTGTCGCAAGACGCTCTTCGATCTGGCTTTCCGAGAGGCCCTGGAGATGACTTATCCTGGCCTGCTTGCGGACAAGCACACAAAGATAAACGAGACAGAGATGTCGATCGAGTTACCAAACGGCTCGATCTTTTTCTTCGCCGGACTCGATAGCAGCAACATAACGCGCATCATGGGCGACAAATTCGCCACCATCTGGATGAATGAGTGCGACGAATTCACCTACGACGACGTCATGAAACTCAAATCTCGTCTTCGAGATGTGAAGCAGACGATCTCAGGCAAGCAGCTTCCACTTAAGATGTTCTTTGACCTCAATCCGGACGCGAAGGATCATTTCACCTACCGGGTCTGGGTCGACAAGATCAATCCTGACCGCAATCTGCCGCTGAGAAAGCCCGAAGATTACGACAGCTTTCAAATGAACGTGAGCGCCACGGACACGCATCTTGGAGCGGATTATCTCCAGGATCAACTCGAAGGTAGCGACGCTCATATACAACGGTATGTCCACGGATATTGGCGTGACGAGCGCGAACACTCAATGTTCAAGCCTTCCACGGTCAACGCCAATCGTGTCCAGGAAGCGCCCGATCTGAAGCGAATTGTTGTCGCGATCGATCCCGCTGCTAGTTCGCATGAGAAGAGCGATGAGACAGGCATCATCGTCGCTGGCCAATGCTTCGACGGTCACTACTATATTCTCGACGACTTCTCTTTGAAGGCGCAGCCGGAAGGATGGGCCGAAGCGGCTTCGGACGCCTACCGAAAATGGTCCGCCGATGCGGTGATCGCTGAGCGCAACAATGGCGGCGACATGGTCACCAGCACGCTTCGCCTGGTAGCTCCGCATCTTCCCGTAAAAACCGTTTGGGCATCACGAGGGAAGATCGTCCGCGCGGAGCCGATCAGCGCACTCTATGCGAGCAACAAAGTGCATCATGTCGGAGAATTTTCCGACCTAGAGCAGCAGATGTATCGCTTCCACACCGACTTCAGTCGCAGCAAGGACGGCTCTCCAGATCGGCTCGACGCGCTGGTGTGGGCGCTGAGCGAATTGTCCGGTGAAGTCGAGAAGCCAAACATCGGGAGAGGCGGGAAGGTGCGGGGCTTCTGGTGATAAATATTACCATGAGTGATATTAGCCGACCTACACCGAATATTCAAAGTAGCCATGCTGTCTGGAAGCGCAACCGAGATGCTCTCGCTGGTCGCGATGCCATAATCGCGGCCGGGGAGGCTTATCTTGATAAGCATTTATCGCAGACCGCCGAAGAATACCGAAGATATCTTCGCAACGCGGATTGGTTTCCTGCTGCTGCGCGCACCCTTGAAGGGCACATTGGGCTGGTTTTTCGCAAGGACCCTGTGCTGACTGGTGGTGAGAATTACTCTGATATTCTGGACACGATCACCCAGTCGCTGACACTGCCGCAACTCGCGAAGCTCCTCCTCAAAGAAACGATGACCACCAATTTTTCGGTGATACTGACGGACTCACCGGCTATGCCAGTAGGACTTTCCAAAGCCGAAGCGGTCGCCGAAGGATATCGGCCATTTTTAGCCTTTTACGCCGCAGAAAGCATCCTGGAGGTTTCAACTTCCATCGTTCGCAACCGGCGTGTGATCAGCCTTGTCCGCCTGATGGATGACGCAGACACGGTCCGTGTGCTGTCATTAGAAAATGGTATCTATGGTGTGACCCTGCACCACCGAGTTGGTGACCAATGGATTGCAGGCGAGACCATCACACCTCTCAAAAATGGCGCCACGATGACGTCTATCCCTATCGAAATCGTCAACACCGATGGTAGCTTTACGCCTACTTCGTCCGTGCTCGATGAAGTCGTAAACACCAACTTCGCTCATTATCGTCACCAAGCCGATCAAAACAACGTCTTGAGATATTGCGGAAATCCCGTCCGCTACATCAATAATATGGGAGAACTACAATCCGATCTTAGCGTGGGTGTTGCAGAAATTTGGCAATTTACGGGCGATACACGCGTCTTCATCAGCGAGCACAGTGGGTCAGCCTTGAAAGATTTGCGCGACGCGGTGCAGGATAAGGTGAATGAACTTGCCGCGATCGGCAGCCGTATCCTCCAATCGGACAAAGCCGCCGCCGAAGCCGCAGAGACGCTGGCAATTCGCCGCGCATCTGAAAACTCGCTTCTCGCAGGCATAACAAACGCGGTCTCCGATCGTCTGACAGCCGCGCTCAACAGCGTGATGGATTGGATCGACGCACCAGCGGTGACATACCGTCTCAACACTGATTTTCTGCCCACACCGATGGGTGCAGACGAACTCACCACGCGCCTTGCACTGGTGCAGGCTGGACGCATGGCGGACGAGACTTTCTTCGATGTGATGAAGGAAGGTGAAGTGATCCCGGCTGGCCTCACCTATGAAGAGGAAAAAGCTCGCCGCGCTGCCGATACCGTGGATGCGCCACCCGTCACGGCATAAATACGATTGTTGACGCTGGTCCTGTGAGCGCTTGGCCAGCGTCAGCGACTTGATAAATACGGGGGTGAGCGTCAACCAAACCCTACTCGACAAGTATATCAGCCACGTCCTCCAGTTGGACAAGCTGGCCCGTGGACAATCCAATAAAATCGTCCGCCTGCTCAACAGCGCTGATGACGAGCTTGTCGAGAAGATCGCCACCCGTTTGGTCAAAATCGAAGAGCGCGGTTACGATCTCGGACCAGCTTCGACCAAGCGCTTGCAGGACATGCAGGCCGATCTCAAAGACCTCAATGACGCTATCTATAAGCGCGTCCACACCACACTTCGTGATGAGCTTGGCGACCTTGCCCAATATGAGGCAAAGTGGGCGGGGCAGACGATCAGCGCAGCGCTGCCCATCAATTTCAAATCCAACATCCCGAGCGCTACTTATCTCAAAACGCTGGTCGATCAGTCGCCGATAGACGGCCATTTACTCTCATCGTGGACAGATCATATGTCACTGGCGCGCCAGGGGCGGGTCAACCAGGCAATCCGCCTTGGCCTGGTCCAGGGCGAAACGACAGACCAGATCGTCCGCCGCGTAGCGGGATCGAAGGCCGCCAATTATTCCGATGGCGTCCTGAATATCAGCCGTCAGTCTGCGCAAACGCTCGTGCTGACATCGTCTGCTACAGTGGCGAGCAACGCCAGGTCGGAAGTCTACCAGCGCAATAGCAATGTCATAAAGGAAGTGCGCTGGACGGCCACCCTGGACACACGCACATCTTCCATCTGCCAGAGCCGCGATGGCACCGCCTACAAGATAGACGAAGCGCACCCGAAGCCACCCGCGCACCCGCGTTGCCGGTCGGTTCTCGTGCCGATGACGAAATCATTTCGCGAGCTTGGCCTAGACAAAGATGAGGTCTCCGACGGCCAACGCGCTTCTATGGACGGCCAAGTCCCAGGAAAAACTAGTTTCGGCGACTGGATCAAAAATCAAGCGCCAGAGCGCCAGGACGAAGTTTTCGGCAAACAGCGGGCGGAATTGTTTCGCGCAGGGAAGGTCGATTTCAAGGACCTTTTCGCCCAATCTGGTGAGTATAAAACGCTCGACGAGCTTCGCCGCGCGGAAGGCATTGTGCCCGATGCTCCAGAGCCAGAAGTAGAAGTCGCGGCTGAAGCTGACCAGCCTTTCTCTCCGATCGATCGCACGGTTACTGCTGAGACGATCCCTGTCCAGCGGCGCCTGGATGTCCAGAAGGCGCTTACCAAGCAGCTAAGTGAGAACGCTGGTGATCTTCGCTACCTCTCGAAGCCCGAATTTCGTGGGGTGACGGTCGATCACTTTGGCAAAGCAGTTTTCCCAACCGGCTTTTCCGATCAGTCGGTATCAATGCTCAGCGCTATGATGCCGGACCTTGACGCAATGGCTGACGCTTTCTCCATTCCCCGGCTGCGAGGAATGCGTCAAACGACCAGCGCGATCGGAAACATGGGCGATGGCGTGCTTGGCCTAAATCCGAGCTATTTCAACGGCTATGCGTCGAAGATCGGCAACGCAGAAGGCGCATTGGTCCAGGAAATCGAAGCAAAGCGGGACGCACTCCAGGCGAAGATGGAAGTCGTCAAGGCCAAGCTCACGGATGTTCGAGCCGCTCGCGTGGCGATGACGGAAAAGAATGAGCAGTTTTATGAGCTTTTCGTGCAAGAGTCGGAGTTGATCAAAGAATACAACGCACTCATCAAACCTTTCAATAAGCTCGCAAAGGAAGTCACCACCGCAAAACGCTCAACAAAAGAATCGGTTAGCGAGTGGAAGCCGGGTGATGACATCAGCAAGCGGCCGTTCAACACCGTGGAATACTTCACAGGTATCGATCGCGCGCGAAATGTGCTATACCACGAGTTCGGGCATCACGTTCACCAAATGCGCGATAAGAAAGGACCACGCGGCAGGAACAACATTCCACCGATAGAAGTCGAGCTTGATCAGATTTTCTATAGAAAATTCCGTGGCGTGACGGATGCTCATCGAAAGGCATCAGATGCTCAGGCGTCGAGCTACTCGAAGACGAATTCGAAGGAATGGTTCGCTGAGAATTTCTCGCTCTACATGATGGGCAGGCACGACCTGGTCGATGACGATGTGAAAGGACTGATAGAGAGGCTACTAAATGACAAAACCCGCTGACCAGGCGCTGAAGATCATCAGTGACAAGGGCCTGGACCTAACTTCCGAAGACCTTCGTGAAATCGAATTCCTCCTGACGGAAATTGATTTCGAAGACCTGCCTGACCATTCCGGCACGATCTTCGGCGCGTTGGCGCTGGTCGTGAATGATCCCCTATATCAAGGCGACATCGCTCCTATCGAGTGACCCTCTGGCCTGCCCGATGATAAATATGAAGTCACCACCGGTGACATCAACCGCGCTTCCGGCGCACATCATTGAGGCCCCCGGCCAAAGGAAAGTATGACAAAAACAGTAGAAGACCTGCAAGCAGACCTAGAAAAGGCGCTTGCCAGCATCGAAAAGCTCACCACAAAAAACAGCGAGTTGATCGATCGCGAAAAGAAGGCGAAGTCCGCCGCTGAGACCGCTCAAGAGGCCGCCGACCAGGCCGCTGAGGAGACCGCGCGCAAGACCAACGACCTCGAAAGTCTCGAAAAACAGATTTCAAAACGATTTGAAAAGCAGATCGCCGACCTCACCACATCAAATGAGGCAGCGGCCACGCAGCTTAAGACACTGCTCATCGACAACGCCATCCAAACCACCCTGGTCGAATCTGGCGTCCCGGCCCAGTTTCAGAAGGCGATGACCGCGCTCATGAAAAGCGGCGCTGAGCTAAAGGATGGCCAGGCCGTGGTGGGCGATGTCCCTCTCGCCGACCACATCAAGACGTATTTGTCCGGCGACGAAGGCAAGCATTTCGTCGCGGCGCCTCTGAACTCTGGTGCAGGCGCAACCGGCTCGACCGGCGCGAAGCCAGCCACGATCACCAAAGACAATGTCAACATCACGACTTTGATGACGATGAAGAAAGACAATCCGGCACTTTTTACTACAACGGTTGAAGGTCTCGGCTCCGACTTCGCGTATCTTCTCGCCTAAAACGAAAATATCTCCGCACAATTATAAATAAGGGGACGGCTCGATGGGTCGTCCCGGCAGCAAATGAGCTTGTCGGTCCACCTCATTTGCTTGGAGTCCATTTTCAGTGGCCACTACTATTCTTTCTAATTTCATCGAGCCGAAGGTCTTTGCTGCCTACGCTCGTCAGCAGACGACCTTGAAGTCTGCTCTTCTCTCTTCGTCTGTTATCGTGAAGTCGGCTGAATTCGACGCGCGCGCCGGTCAGGGTGGCTCCGTCACCGACCTCCCGCATGTCAATCCCTACGGCTGGACCGAAGCCAATGTCGCCAGCGACGATCCTTCGGTGAAGTCCACCGCAGAAAATCTCGACACCGGTAAGCAGATCGTCTTCAAAGATTATCGCTCGAAGGATTGGGGCGCTATGGACCTCGTCAGCGCGGTATCCGGCGTCGATATCATGGGCGAAGTCGGCAACATCGTTGCCACCTATTGGGCACAGGAATACCAGGCTCTGGCGCTTGCCAAGCTGAAGGGCATCGAGTTGGACAACGCCGCCAATGACGGCGGCGACATGATCGTCAACCTGGCCAATGACACCAACACGGCCATCACGGCTGCACAGTCGGCGAACTTCGCAAGCATCCTGGACGCTAAGCAGACCATGGGCGACGCCATGGGAACGCTTTCTGTCATCGTCATGCACAGCCAGATTTTCACGAATTTGATGAAGCTGGAACCTACTGCTTTCGTTGCTCCTTCGACGGTTAATCCGTTCACGACCTACAATGGTAGCCGCGTTATCGTGGACGACACCACGCCGGTTGTGACGGGGACTTACAAGAAGACCTATACGACTTATCTTCTGGCACCCGGCGCGTTCAGCTACGGCGAAGCAAACCTCGACAACGCCGTCGCGGTTAGCCGTGGCGAAGACGAAGGCAACGGCTTTGGTTCTGAGCGTCTGTTCAGCCGTAAGCAGTTGATTCTGCACCCGAACGGTTTCGCCTGCGCTGCTGCAATCACGGCGCGCCGGAAAAGCCCGACCAACGCTCAATATGGCGTCGCTGCTGCATTCGACCGCGTTTTTGCTCGCAAGAATGTGAACATTGCGATCCTCAAGACCAACGCTTAATCCTAAGGCGATCAAAGGCCGTCCTACGCAAGTGGGGCGGCTTTTTCGCGTCCGGCGGTGACCGTCAGATAAATACAAATATGACGATCACCTTCGAAAATTCATTCGCAACCCTGGCAGAAGCCACCGCTTTCCACTCTGACCGCGCAAATACGGCTTGGCTTGCGGCAGACACTGCGACCAAAGAGGCCGCGCTCATCCGCGCGAGCGATTACATCACCGACCATTATACCTTCGATGTCACTCTGCCGAATACGCTTCTCACCAGAGCGACCCTGGTCCTGGCACCGTTCGCGCTGACCGGCCCACTCGTGAGCGAAGCCACCCCTGGTATCGTAAGGGAAAAGGCCGATGGTATCGGTGAGGTGCAATATTCTGACCAGGTCGTGGCTGATCGTTTTCCGATGATCAGCAAGATTCTCGCCCCGATCACCGGCGGCGGCTCTTCTACTTTCCAGTCGGCAAAGGCCACCTTGTGAGCGGCTTTTACGACCGTATTTCCGGTTTACAGACACGGCTTCTGAATAAGTTCGGTGGCCCAGCGGTGCTCACATCGAAAGTCTCCGGAGTCTATGACCCCGTGGCGGGCACGGTCACTTCGAGCACATCGACCAAGACCGTCCAGGCCGCCATGGGGTCCAGATGGATCAAAGCCACGAATGGGCAATTGCAGATTCAGTCCATCGTCACCATGCAAGACGCGGTCAAAATCGGTGACACCATTACGATGGGTGGCCAGACCTTCACCGTCCAGAGCGTCGAGACCAAAGCACCCGCTGGAGAAGCGATCTCATATATCGCGGTGGTAGTGCGATGAAGATCACGATCGACGTCAGTGATGTCATGCGAAAGATTCCGCAGATCATCGCGGACGCTCAGGCTGATGTCGAAGCGCTCACGCAGAAGGTCGCGCTGGACATTTACGCCGATCTTTTGATGACGACGCCGGTGGATACTGGCGCTGCGCGGCAGGGCTGGCAGCTTGACAACGGCCCTGGCGGCGCGATGGAAATCAGCAACAGCGTGCCGTATATCGGCAAATTGAACGACGGTCATTCCAAGCAGGCGCCCACTGGCTTCATCGAAGCTGCCGTCGATCGGCACACTAAATAATCGCGTAATGGCTATCCTCGACCTTCTCATTTTACGCGCTCGTTTCGAGGCACAGAAGCCTTCTGGCGTTCAAGTTTTCTATGACAATCAGCCGAATTCTCAGCCAACGCTGGGGCAACCGTATATCCGGTTCGCAATCCGGACTGGTGCTACAAAGCGCGAAAGCTTTGGCAGTGGCATCGAGACCATGCAGGGCCGGGTTTGGTGCCAGATTTTCACACCCAAGCAGACCGGGGACGGTCTCGCCCTTTCGCTCGCGGGTCAGTGCGGCGCGATCTTCCGAAACTACGACTGGCAGAACGGTTCGAAAGTAATTCGCTGCCAGGTTCCTGAAATCACCCAGATCGATACTGACGAAAAGTGGTATCAGGTCAATGTCAGCACGTTCTTCGAAGCACAAGACCGCTACTAAAATCAGAAAAGCTGCGCCGTTCGATAAATACTGAACGGAGCAAGGCTCCATTGCACAATTTTTCTTGGAGTCCTTTTCTACCATGGCTATCAATCCGGCTGACACGACTTACGCTATCATCAAAGAGACCATCGAAGGCACCACGCCTGCATCGGGCGTCTTGCTGAAGCTCGACTATATTCCTGGGGACATGCCCAGTTACACTTCCGATGTCATTGAATCGCAGACGCTGAAGGCATCTCGCGCCAGCGCTGGCACCCGCAAGGTCGGCTTCAAGGCCGAAGGCGGAATCAAAACCCATTTCAAGCGCGATGACGGAATCGAGCTTTTGCTCACGAGCGCATTGAGCAGCGGCGCCTGGGTCGAAACCGGCACCGCAGGCGTTGCTGGCGACACGATCAAGGCTGGAAATACAGACACTTCCTTCACCATTGAGAAGAAAATGGTCGATGGATCGTCCAGCTATTACCAGCGATTCAACGGCCTACAGGTTTCGAAGTTCGACCTCTCGTGCGAAGCATCCGGCAACGCCGAAGCGTCGTTCAGCTTCCTGGGCATGGGGCGCACCACGGCTCTCACCGCTTCTGCTCTCACTTACGCAAATAGCTCGCAATCGTTGGCCCTGACCGGGCTCGACATGGGCACCGTTTCGGTCGCCGGTCTCACGGGCATTTCGTATCGTTCCCTCAGCCTTTCGGTCGAGCACGATCGTGAAGCGCGCGATGCTTTTGGTCTGTCGTCTGCCGTTGGCATCGGCACCAGCGGCTTCCGCAAGGTGAAGCTGAGCCTTCAGTTTTACCGGAAGGATTTCACCCCTGAGGCGGTCCTCACTCCGGACACGCCTATTGCGGTTTCGTTCACGATCGGCAGCGGTTCGGCAGGCTACACCTTCACCCTTCCTGCTGCCATTGGCTCGCTGCCGATGGATGAGGAAGACGGCTCGAAGGCTCTCGTAAGCGTTGATTTCGCGGCGTCTTACGACAACACGCTTGCAACAGATTTGATGATTACTCGACTGTAATCCTCGCTAGTAGCAGTCAAGTAAGAAAGGCGGTGGGCTTCGGTCTGCCGCCTTTCGCTTTTGCATAAATACTTCGCAACACCCAAGCGAGGTATTACTACATGACTGACTATTTCATTCCGCAGCGCTATGACGACAAGGCAGCAGAGGCCGGAGTTTGGTTCGAAATCGAGACGGAGCGCGGCGAAAAATACGGCAGCTTCCTCTGCACACTGATCGACAAGCACAATCCCCGCACGGTCAAGGCCGCAGAGCGTTTTCGCAAGCGCTACGACCGCCTGAAAAACGTGCCTGGCTACAAGGAAAAGATGAACGCCGATCTTTTCGTCGAGATTTCTTTGATCGATTGGAAGCTCAACGACGCCAAAGGGAAGCCTATTCCGTTTTCTCGCGATGAAGCCATCGCCTATCTGACAGCCGTGCCTTTTGTCCTGGAGCAGCTAGATCGTCACGCAAGCGACGCGCTCAACTATCCCGGCGAAGACACTGAGGACGCGGTAAAAAACTAACTGCCGCGCTCACTTTTCAGCTTGGTCCCGACTTTGCAGTGATGTCGAAAGACGCGGCGGTCGGGGTCGAGTTTGCTCAGGAGTGGATAGCGGCCGGTCCACAAATCGATCCACAATACACCTCACTCTGGCTGGCCTACGGCGCTCTCCAGAGTGAGCGTCCTGCCGCGATGGGCGGGATGATGGCAATCCCGTTTTCGAGCATCCTCCGATATGCGGAGCACTACGACTACACCAAGCGCGAGACCGACCAGCTAATCACGGTCATCCGCGCGTTGGACCACACGCATATGTCCGTCCTGGCCAAGCGCCAGGAAAAGTCCGGCGCCAGATAAATACAGGGTGAGCAGCCCCGTAGTCAAAATCATCGTCGATCCGAATCCCACTATTGCTGGGGTTCAACGGGTCAATGCCGCCCTCAATTCGGTCGGGACCACCGCGAACAGAGTGGGCGGTCAGGTCGGAAATTCCGCAAATGGCTTTGTCCAGACCGGTGGCGCGGCGCAGAAAATGGCGCAGCAAATGCAGGCCGCAAATGGCAACGCGGCTGGCCTATCAGGCATGCTCGGACGGCTGCAAGGCGCGGCCGGTGGCGCTGCTTCCAGCGTGGGCGGACTAGCTCAAAGCTTCGCCGGATTGGGCGGAATCGGAATCGCGGGTGGTGTCGCAGCGATTGGTGCAGGTGTTGTCGCCGTCGGCGCAGCCATGATGAATGCAACCGCAAAGGTCGAAGAATATAAGGCCAGCCTCACCACGATCGTCGGCGATGCCACCAAGGCTGGCCAGGCTTTCGACGCTTTGGCGGCCTTCGCACAGAAGACTCCATTTACGCTGGACCAGGCCGTCGATGGCTTCATCAAACTCAAGGCGCTCGGGCTTACGCCATCGGAAGCGGCGATGACCAGCTACGGCAACACCTCTGCCGCGATGGGCAAGAGCCTCAGTCAGATGATCGAAGCGGTCGCCGATGCGAGCACCGGTGAATTCGAGCGCCTCAAAGAATTCGGCATTAAGTCGAAGCAGCAGGGAGATAACGTCTCCTTTACATTCCAGGGCGTTACCACGAAGGTCGGCAAGAATTCCGAAGAAATTCAGAAGTATCTAATCGACATCGGCAACACAAAATTCGCTGGCGGCATGGAACGCCAGGCGAAAACCATTTCCGGCGCTCTCTCTGGTCTCAGCGACCAGGTTTTCCTCGCGTTTGCCAAGATGGGCCAAGGCGGGTTCTCTGACGCAATCACCGATATCATCAACGGTCTGACGACTGGTCTTCAGAAAGTGCAGCCGTTGCTCAATGGCATCGGCAGCATAATCGGCGGCATTGTGAACATCGCTGGCAATGTAATCAGCGGCATCGCATCGGTTTTTAATGCCCTGCAAGGCGGGGCAGGCGAGGGCCTATCATATCTCGATAAGCTGGGCATTGCGTTCAACATCGTTGGCCAAGTCGCTAGCGTTGTTGGCGATTTAATCGGCTCGTATTTCCGTGGCGTTGCTAATGTGATCTCATGGTTAGCCGGTATGGCATCCGAAGCATTTGGCAGCCTGTTCAAATGGTTAGGCATATCGACCGGCACCACGACCGCGTCAATGGGGCTATCGTTCGTTGGCATTTTGCGGGCGGTTAAATCTGTCGCCAAGGCCATCCCAGAGTTATTTTCGATCGCTTTTCAGGATGTGAAATCACTTTTCTCAGGCTTTGGATCGATCGTCTCCAGGTTGCTCACCGGTGACATCACCGCGTTGGCCGACATCGGCGATGTCTTCTCAAAATCCTTCGCCAATAGCGCCGCAAAAATGGGCAGCATCGTCGCTGATGCTACTCGGATTGCCGGTGACGCCAAAGGCGCGCAAGCAGCCGTCGACAAAATGATGGGCAAAGGCTCCGGCGCCAAGATTGATGATTTCGCCGGTGGCGCTCCGAAGCCTACACCGAATTCTTCTGCCGCTACCGCCAAGCCAGACAAGTCCGCCGCTGATGCTGCGAAGGCCGCTGAGCAGCGTCAAAAGTCTATAGATGACTACTGGCGGACCCTCGAAAATACGCTGGCGACATCGAAGCTGCTGCCCTTGGAAGCAGAAAAGCTGACGAAATATCAAGAATTACAGAAGCTGTATGGCGACAAATTGTCCGATCAGGACAAGGCCGCGCTCGAAGCCGCCAACGGCAAGCTCGACACCGTCATGCGTGAAATCGCAGTAGCGAAAGCCTTGACTGGCCTGCGTGAGCAGACGCGCTCGATCGAGATAGAAAACCTGGTCAATGGTCAGCGCCGACTTGGTCTGAGCGAAAGCGAAAAGATCGTCGAAGATGCTCTCATGGATCGTCGCAAGCAGGCCTTGGTCGCGGGTGCTTCGCTCGCTGACATTATGTCCGAGACCTACCAGACAGAAGAAAAGCGTCTGGAAACAGCGCTAAAAACCAAGGCAGCTTATGATGGCCAGGCCGCTGCTCTCGCCAAAGCTAGCAGCATCGCTGCGAAATATTCTCCGTCAGTGGATCGCTCGCAGCGCATCGCAGCCGTCGAGAAAGATCGCGCGGACTATCTGTCCGGATCGAAGGATTCTGACGCCATAAAGAAGACCGTTTTGGCGGGAATGGATGGCGCCATCCAGGAAATCAAAAGCGAAGCGTTGCGCGAGTGGGGCGATGCAATATCGCAGCTTGGCGATGAAATCGGTGGAAAATGGGGGAAGGCGATCAGCAAAATCGCCCGCACACTGGAGTCGATCACCGCAGCAGCCAAGGGCGATTTCAACCAGGGCGGATTGCTGGGCAGCATCGCCAACTTGCTCGGATCGAACGGGCAGGGCGGTAAGAACGCTTTTGGTAGTGCTGTGCAAAAAGGCGCTGGCAACTTCAACGACCAGCTTTTCGGCAACGAATCCAAGGGTATTAAATCCGCACTAGCCGATCCTTTGAAGTCGATGTCTTCGAGCATAGATGGCTTCAAAAACGCTTTCGATCCAGCAAAAGGCGGCAGCATCGTCAAGGGTCTCGGCAACGCGGTCGGCGGTGCGATGCAAGGCGCGCAGATGGGCACCGCCATCGCTGGCGTTGGCAAAATGCTGTGGAGCAAATTCTCAACCACCGGTGCGCAAATCGGCGGCGCCCTGGGGAGCTTTGCTGGTCCTATCGGCAGCGCGATCGGCAGTCTTCTGGGTGGCACGATCGGCGGATTGTTGAAAAAGACGACATATGGAACGGCCTCGATCGGCGCGATGGCAGGCGGCGAGCTTGGTGTGTCTTCGTTGACTGGCAATTCCGCGAACATGAAAGGCAATTCCAGTAGCGCAGCCGGGACGGTCATCTCCGGTCTTCAGGCCGTGGCTGCCGACCTTGGCGCGACGCTTTCTGGCAGTCCTTCGGTTTCGATCGGGCAATATAAGGGCAAATGGCGCGTCTCGGACACGGGGCGAACTGGCAAGCTCAAGGGCAAGTATGACGATGTCGAAGATTTCGGTAAAGATGGGGCTGAGGCTGCGATCGCATATGCGATCCAGGTCGCGCTCCAGGATGGCATTCTCACCGGAATCAGTGAATTTTCGCAGAAAGTCATAAAGGCGTCGGGCACCGATGAGGCGCTTAATCTGGCCAAGTCTTACGAGTCGATTTTGAAGTCCCTAAAGGCGTATGATGATCCCCTCCAGGGCATCGTCGATGATGCAACGTCGGCTCTGGACACGCTCGCTAAGCAAATGCAGAAAGCAGGCGCTTCGGCTTCTGACCTGGCGAATGTGGAGCGCTATCGTCAGCTTCAGCTAGACAAAATCCTCAACGATCAGCTTTCGTCTTTGAACGACTTCCGCGCCTCGCTCAGCGGCGAAGGGTCGGGCGTGTCTGGCCTGGATCGTCTCAACACCTCATTGAATGACTTCTCGACGATGCGCGCGGATGTTGCCGCTGGCAAGACGCTCGACCAGGATGCTTTCACCCGACTTGGCTCGCAAATCTTCGCCTTGGCAGGCGACGTCTATGGCACCTCGACCAGCGATTTCCAATCGATCCGCTCGATGCTGTTGGATGCCACGGACGGCGCAATCCTCGACGTCAAAACGGATTTCGCCGATGCGACAACTGCCGCGATTCAGCAGCAGACGACTGCCATTGTGCAGCAGCAGCAGACCACGAACGATCAGCTTGCAGTGCAAAATGACCTGCTGCGGCAGCTTATCGATAAGACCGCTGCTACGAAAGCATCGACCCAGAGCGCCGCTCAATATGTGAACGGCAGGCTGGTCGCATAAATACAGATATGGCAGTCACAGCAGCACGCGCCGCCTTCGTTTTGAACGAATGGCGATATCAGATCGCAGAGGACACGAGTGTAAAAACGAAGTTTCCGAACGCCAGAGAAGTCGTCCTGGAGACGCAACTTGCACAAGCCGCAGCTACCACGCTTGCGGCCGCATATCTGGCAGAGACGGACTCTCTCGCAATGGTCTATGAGGTCGATATCGAGGATGTCATCCACCTCGAAGACCTCTCAAATCTCGCCCGCTATTACTGCACATTTCCGGGCCATGTCGATGACGGTCGCATTTACCGCCTCATCAGCGCTGAAGTTGATTATCTGGCAAATCGCTCAAAACTGAGGGTGCGAGGATGACCGCTCTCGTCTGCCGCCCATTATCTTGGACTTATGATTCCGGCAATGTCGCCGCTGGCTATCCGGTGAGCAACATGGGCCTCGATCAGCCCGGTCTGGTCTGGCGATCAGCATCGCTGACGAGCGTTTATGTGATCGTCGCGACCAATTCGCAGGCGTGGGACACCGTCGCGTTGATCGGCTCGAACCTTCGCGCCACCGATACTATCCGGATTCGGTCGGCAAATAGTGCTGCCGCGACCAGCGCAACGCCTCTTTATGACTCCGGAACGAACGCGGCTTGGACTGCTCCGAAGCCCAGCCTAGCTACTGCGAAAAGCATCTTGAAGCTACCTGCTGCGCGCACTGACGCTTTCATCAGAATCGACATCACCGCGACCGGTCATCCGGCAGGATATGTCCAGGCGCAGCGCCTGCTGTTTGGAAAGGCGATCACCACAGACGGTGTCGATGCCAGTTACGAAATTGGCTTCGAGGATCAGTCAGTCCCCTATTCGGGACCAGGCTGGCAGGCCTTCGATGAGTATCCAGTGCTGATGACCGCGAAGGCTAAAATGTCTTGGCTGAGCGACCTCGCGTTTCGCGCCGATTGGGCTGATTTTCTTCAGGTGGTTGGACAGAAGAAAGCCTTTCTCTTCGTGCCATTCGTCGAAGCTCCAGATCGCATTCAGACCGAAGCGATGTTCGCGACGATCACGTCCAAAGTCAGCGTTCCTCGACCTAATTCAGACAACTGGATCGTTGAACTCGCGATGAGGTCGCTCGCGCTCTAATCATAAATAGAAGGTGAAAAACCTTCTTATCGAAATTGCCGCCTACGATCCCGCTACCAACTCGACGCAGACATTGCGGATGTCTTCCGCGATGGCTGACGCGACTGGCGTCGTCGTCAATAACTTGTCCTGGCTTCCATGCCTGACCGGATGGTCGCCGCGCAAGATCAGCCTTTTCGATTCCACCCAGGGTGAGACCACGCCGATCGCGATCTCGCATGGTGAGCTAGGCATCATCCTGGACACCGACCTGAATAATTTCGCTTGGTCGAGCTATGATTTCGACGGTCGTGCGTGCTCGATCTGGATTGGCGATTTGGGCGATGCCTGGGGCAACTACAGGCAGGTTTTCAGCGGCAATAGCGGCATCGCGACGCGTGATGATCTGGCACTCTCGATCCCGCTCAGCGGTCCAGAGAATCTGCTCAATGTTGATCTTTTGTCAGCCTCATATGCAGGCACCGGCGGCGCAGAAGGGCTGCCAGGGCTCAAAGGCACGCTCAAGCCGTGGTGCAGCGGCGCGTGTCAGAATGTCACCCCCATTCTGATCGATCAGGCAAAACTCATCTACCAGGTCCACGGATACGGTGCCGTTCAAGACATCAGCATGGTCTACGAGCTTAGCGGACAGGTCAATGCGACTGCGTCCGCGACCGCCGCTGATTATGCCGCCCTGGCTGCTCTCACCCTGGCGCCAGGACAATGGGCCAAAGCCCCTGCGGTCGGGATGTTCAGACTTGGTGGTGAGCCCTCCGGTGCGATCACTGCTGACGTCGTCGGTGCCAAAGATGGGGCGGTAAACGCCACCACGATCTCGACGATCGTCCCACATCTTCTCAAGACGGCCGGACTCGCAGTTGGCAAGATCGATGCAGCATCTTTCGCTGCTTTTTCGCAGACTTGGAATTTTTATACGACCTCCCAAGTCGAAATCGGCGATGTGGTGCGCGATGCACTGCACCAGGCGGGTGGATATATATACCCCGATAGCGCTGGCGTTTTCCGCGCTGGTAATTTCTTCTCGAATTCTTCGCCAGGAACGCTGAAAGGCGATCGTTCCTCACTGCCTCTGGTCGAAGGCTGGAAGCAGATCGCGTCCGCGCAGCCAGCTTATCGAGTGAAAATCGGATACGATCGTTGCTGGACGCTCGACGGCGAAGGGGCTGGCAACGCAATCCTGGCGACTAAGGCCACGGCCGTAGCAGCCGATGACAAAGCCACCATCGCACTCACTGCACTCACCGGCATTAATGGGGCAATTATCCCGGCGCAGCAGCTTCAGGCTGACATCACCCAGGCCAATCAGAGCGCAAGCGATGTAGGCATTACTGCCGCGCAGAATCTTGCAGTCGTGCAAAGCGCGGTAGACGATCTCGAAGGTGACCTAAGCAACCTGAGCCTTAGCGTTAATGCCGACATTCAAGAACTTAACGAAGAAATAGTTGGCATCAGTTCATCGGCGACGCCGAACCTGTTGGATGGCGGCGGTTTTGAGGATGGGCTGACCGGCTGGGTGCAGAGCGGCACTGGATCATGGATACATGTTCCCAATCATCAGGAGTGGGGAACACACGTTCAACGTGGCACGGCAAGTGGCACTGTCGTGCTACAGAAGACCACGCCTGCTCTACCTAATGCGCCCTACACTTTAAGCGCTGACATCGCGTTCTTCGCAACCAGCGGCGTCGCCTATCTGGACATGCTTTTCAAGGATGCCAGTGGAAATACCCTGCTCGATACCGGTCAGACCATACTCAACCCCGGCACCAATTTCAGCACCTCGGATACCAACCGCAAGGCCAACAAATGCACGGCGGTATCACCGGCTAATACCGCACAAGTTGCATGCCGCTTCGTCCTAGAGAACCCGGTTGGATTGTCCTACGCGGGCATTCGGCGGATGAAATTGGAGCGTGGCGACAAGGCTACCGCCTTTAGCAGTGATGCATCCTCCTACACCGCATACCAGACCGCAAAAGGCGCGAGCACTTCGGCTGCATCGCTGACCTCAACCGTTAGCACTCTTGGTGGCACGGTCAGCACGACTGCGACATCAGTGACCAAACTAGCTGACGCAGTAGCGAATTCCTCAGGTAATTTGCTCACCAATTCAGACTTCGCTGCCGACATAAGTGGCTGGACAACCGGCGGCTCGATGCTGACCGGCGTTAGCTTTGGGCGAAATTTGATCGGCGATGCTTGGCGTCCGGCGGGTGAAAACGTCCTCTGCATTTCCCAGGAAAACAGCACCACCACCGGCTACCAAGAATCCACGACCGATGTCGCCGTTGAGGAAGGAAAATACTACGAAATTTCCGCTCTCTGCTCCACCCACCGCTGCACTTCCGAACTGATAATCCAGTGGCTCGATGGGTCGGGCGGGGCGCTGGCAGTCCCGGCCAGTTATAGCGGGGCGCTCGCCGTCGCCAGTGGAACCACCGCCATCAATTCTTGGACGAAGCGCTGGGTGAAGGCCGTAGCGCCAAGCGGCGCGCAAAAGGCGCGCATCTATTTCCGCAAGTTCAGCACTATTGCGGGTGCAAACCCCGCCAACAGCTATGCGCTCATTTGTCGTCCGCAACTCTGTGAAACAACGGCTGATGCCGCTAGCCCGCGTCCTTACTCGCCAGCGGCCTCAAAGGCTGCGCTCCAAAGAATCAGCGGCAGTCTTTCGACTCTGACGACCGTAGTGGCCGCTAGTAGCAGCCCGAACATCCTACCAAATGGCGGGTTTGAGAATGGCTCTCTGGGCTGGACAACTCGCGGCGCGGGTCCCGCTTGGTCAATAGGAAGCGTGAGCGGCTACTGGGGTCCGATTGCTTCAACCAGTCACAATCCTGCCAACGGCACTACAGTGTGGATCGAAAGCGATAACGTCCCGATCTTCTCGAACGGATGGATCACTGCATCATGCGACGGCTTGTTCAGGGTCACGGGCGGAACAGGCTACTCCTACTTGGAAATCAACTGGATTGGCAGCGATGGCACCACCAACGTGGGTCTATCGGCTAGCGCGCTACGAGCATCGACGGCCACCCAAGACTTTGACTATTCTGGCGCGGGTCGCGATCTTTATAAGGTCACGGCACTAGCCCCGGCCACTGCTTACTATGCGCGTATTCGACTGATAGCTAACAAGACGACCGGCACCGCTACCGTGGCAGCTTTCAGACAGGTCAAGCTCGAAGCCGGGACGGTGGCCACGCCATTTTCCGGCGAAGCCTCAGCGCGCCAGACATGGACCGCCTACTCAGGCACTGCCGGACAAGTCGCAAGTCTCGAAACTGAAGTTCTCACTGCCGGGGGCCGCGTTCAAACGGCACTCAACGCTGGCACCACAAACGCCGGTAACATTGCGACCATCAACACTTCGCTTAGAGCCGCAAGCTCTCCGAACCTATTGCCCAACGGCGGCTTTGAAACTGCGTTCAAGGGCTGGTCAGCGCTAGGGCCACGAGCAGATACCTGGGTTTCGACCAAATGGGCCTGGGGCACCCAAGCCTACAATAGCGCGGCTTGGACCGGCGGTGGCGGTCTCAACCACGCCATTCTCCAGTCCGACCTCATCGGTCTCGCGGGTGACGGAAACATTTATACAATCACCGGCGAAGTCGAACTAGCGGCAGGGGCTGGCGCTTACAGTTACTTCGAGGTCAACTGGTATAACAGTTCCGGCGTTTTCATCTCCGGAAGCGGCAGCACGCCAAGAGGCCCTAGCGCCTTTTCGCAGGATGGCAGTCAGCGTTTCGCAAATAAAACCACAGTATCGGCACCTGCCGGGGCGGGGTCGGCGCGTGTGAATCTGGTCGTTTATGCCCCCGACGGCGTCACGGTTTCGAGTATGGCCTGGAGACAGGTCAAGCTCGAATTCGGCCCAATAGCAACGCCTTACAGTGGCGAAGCCACAGCCTACCAGACCTACAACGTGGTGGCTGGCCATGACAGCAGCATATCCAGCCTGAATACGGAAGTGATGACCAGCGGCGGCAAAGTCGGCGTCCTTCAATCGTCTATGACCACGGTGCAGGGAAGTGTTTCGACACTTCAGAGCAAGGTCATGGTCGGCAGTGGAAATCTGGTGCCGAATAGTGATTTCGCTTCGGGGTGGTCAGGCTGGAATGTCTACGGTCCAAACTGGGCATCGTATGGTGAAGGGAATTACGGTCGAGATTTAGCAGGAGATGGCTGGCGTCCAGTCAACGAACACAACTTGTCGCTACATCAAATTGACGGCAATACCGCTAATTGGGCGCAATGGCACACCAACCGCATCGCTGTTGAAGCGAGCAAGTATTACGAATTCTCGGCTTATGTGGCTGCGCATCGCGCGACGGCTGGCATTCGCATTGAATGGTATGATGGCAACGACAACTTTATCAGCACTCAATACGGCAACACCAACGCGGTAAATTCTGGTGGCACAATGCTCGCCAACTGGACCCGATGCTGGCTGAAAGGTCAGGCTCCAGCCAACGCGGCGCGGGCAGTCGCAATCGTCTACAAAGACCCAACTACCGCTGGACAGGGCGACTCGTATATGTGGTTCGCGCGCCCATGCCTGCGCGAAGTGGACCAGTATTTCGCAAGTCCGTCGGCCTACACCGCGAGCGGCAACACGGCGTCCGTCGAAGCGATCAATCAAGCGGTCCTGACCGCCGATAGCACTGCGAACGCGGCAAACGGGAAAGCCAATACGGCGCTGGCCCGCGCTGCCGTAAAGCTGGACGTCAACGGCTACGTCACCGGCTGGGAAATGAACAATAATGGTCAGACCGGAAACATGGTCATCAACGCAAACAGCTTTGCCATTAAGAACCCGTCCGGTGGTGCGCGCACCGAATTCGAAAACGGGGCCTGGAAAGTGTTTGATGCGAACGGCGTCAACAGGGTCCAAATCGGAAATCTGGACGTATAATGGCCCACGGATTCCGCCTTCGCGATGCTAACGGCGCTGAGGTCTTCGGACCCTCCGAGCGCATCTTTCGCATCGTCGCCACCATCGTCGTCACTGCCAATGGGTCGACTTCGATCCCGTTCACGGCTGGCAATACCTCATTTGTGCAGTGCCTTGGCCGCTATTCGAACGACTATAATCCGCCCGTCGTCGCCATATCCGGCAATACGGTGTCTTGGTCCTACCCGGCTTATCCGGGAAGCAGTGGCACGGTCAGGTCTGAAGCGACCATCATCATCGGAGAATACTGACCATGGGCTATGGGATTCGGATCAAAGGGGACGCGGGGGCTACGCAGATCGACGACAACTTCGCTAGCGTCGCGCTTCGATATCGAGGCGCAAACCCGGCTAGCAATTCGCTGACGGTCACCGCAGAAATGCCGCTGGTCGCCACACGCTTTCGCCAGACTCAGGGCGGCTACAGCGAAAATTTTGGCGGCCTGGTGAGCTATGCGAATAACCAAAATGGCAGTTGGGGTTTTACCTTTTCCGGGGTCAGCACTGCTGGCACGCTCGACTATTACATCTTCGACAGGCCGCAACTTTTGTCGGGATCGCAGGGATACGGCCTGAAGGTCGCCGATGCGCAAGGTCGCCTGACCTTCCACTCGGGGCACAAATATCTGCGCGCCTACACAACTGTCAGCAGTAGCAACATCGACACGGACGGCACCTGGGCAACGGCGTCACTAGGCCAGTTCGGCGCGTCGTATGCTTACCGCTATCGGGACATTTCCTTGCCTGCTGGTCGCACATACGCGGTCATCAACATGACCTACACAGCGCGTTCCGAACTGACATATTCCCGTGGTCCGGGCGGCGACACCAGCGACTATGTGCAATACTATGACATTTTTCAGATGTGCCATTACGAAATCAACGGTGGCATCAGGTTCATTGAAAAATCAGTGGCGCAGGCTCAATTCGAACAGTCCTCGCCGATCACATTCATTGGGCCGAACCGGCGAGCGATGAACGCTTTGATCGTCGATGTGACAGGTCTTTAACAAGCCTGCGCCTGAGATATCGAGAGCACGATAAATACCACTGCAATCCAAACGCAGGTATCACATGTCCCAATACACCGACCCAAACCTAACGCAGCGTGAGCTTGTCGAGACATCGCTTGCTGTCGTCGAATCCCTAATCGCGTCGATTGATGCCGCTTATGCCGACACGATCGAGGCGCAAGCCGGTCCGCTCGATTTCTTCACGGCTGGCAAATTGGGCACCCACGCGATGAGCGTTTTGAACATCAAGCCAGCCCTGGAGGAAGAGCGCATCCGTCTCCAGAACATCCTGAACACTTGGGACGGCGAGCCGCTCATTGAAACGGCGGCGTATACCTACACGCCAACGCTATTCCCGCCGGTGGGAAACACACCGCCTTCAGCCTAAATAATACATGACCTCACTGAAAAAGATTGGCGAATGCGCCAAAAAAGCCGCGCCGTTTTTCACCTCGACCAATCTCAAAATCGCTTTAGCGGTGGCTACGATCTTTGGCCTGGTGGCTCCTGATCGCGCCACTCAAATTCGCAATGACGTCCTGGAGCCTTTGGGCGTGGCTCAGTCCGCAGGCGATTTGCTGTGAGTCTCCATAACGCGGAAAAAGTGGTCGATGTGCTGAGTGTCGGAGTCGTGGTTGGGACTTTCGCACAAGTTCTGCCATCCATCGCGGCGCTGTTCACGGTGATCTGGACGGCTCTGAGAATTTACGAAACTGACACGATCCAGCGGCTGCTTGGACGGAAGCGGAACTAAAACAATGCGACACAAGGGCTATGAAGCGCAAATGGCGTATTCGGAAGAGGACGCCGGTTTTGTCGGCCTTCTGACCATCGGCAAAGATATGGTCGGCTTTTTCGGTAAATCAGAGGCGGAAGCGGAGCGCGATTTTCGCGACGGGATCGACGACTATCTGGCTGACCTGAAGCAAGGCCGCAGCCGAAATAAATAGTGGAATGAACCCCTCAAAACCAGCGCGGTCGGTCGCGCACTAATCACTGCTTTCGAAGGCGAACGCCTCAAAGCGTATGTCTGCCCGGCGGGTGTTCTCACCATCGGCGTCGGCTCGACCGGCCCGCATGTCAAACGAGGCATGACGATTACCCACGAGCAATCGCAGCAGCTTTTATCAAAGGACCTGGTCCGATTCGAAAAGGCGGTCAATCGCTTGGGAGGCATGACGCAATCGCAGTTTGATGCGATGGTCTCCCTGGCTTTCAATATCGGTGAAGGGGCATTCGCGAAGTCGACCCTGGTGCGGAAGCACCTCGCAAGAGATTTTGCCGGGGCTGCCGCCGAATTCTCGAAGTGGAACAAAGGCGGCGGGAAAGTCCTCGCTGGCCTGGTGAAGCGCCGCGCTGCCGAAGCGAAGCTCTATCTGTCCTGAGGCGGAGCCATCCCCGCACATACGGTTCGCACATACGGTCGACACATACGCTAGCGCTCATTTGACGAGTCGAGTGTTACCTCGCGTTGCCCGAAGTCACCGTTTGCGTATGTGTGAGCGTATGTGTGGGGGCCGAATTGCCCTAGATTTCCGGCTAATCGGCTAGCGATCGGGGCCTCCTGGAGGAGAAAAATCGTTGTTTTTCAAGGAGAAGTGATGGTGAGTCCAGCGCGGTTCGAACGCGCGACCTACTGATTAAAAGTCAGTTGCTCTACCGACTGAGCTATGGACCCACGAGCGCGGCAAGTGCCGGGCAGGGCGGTAGCGGTCAACTAGAGGCGGTTGGGCTGATGGTCAACCGGCTTCCTGCGGCTAAGGCGCGCGGCAAGCTGTTTGACCGTCAAACCGCGCACGGGATCGCGCCATTTCGGGGCAATGGTCGTAAGTGGACCGAGCACGAACAAGCGGTCTCGAAACGCTGGGTGCGGTATGGAAAGGTCGCTGCCGGACCAGATTCCGCCCGACCAAAGAATGATATCCAGGTCCAGCGTACGCGCGCCCCAGCGACGCTGTCGTTTGCGGCCGTGTCGATTCTCGATATCCTGCAAGTGCGTGAGAAAGGCCGGGGGCGATAATATTGTTTCGACGATGGCGACGGCATTCGCATAGCGGCGGCGCGACGGCCCCAATGGTGCAGAGCGCAGAATAGCAGAGCGGGCAATTAGCGAAATCGGCGGGCTATCAAACGCCGCCATGGCAGCATCCACTATTGCGACAGGCCCAAGCCCCTGCGCCAGCGGCTTATTGGAGCCGATTGCCACGACATAACTGAACGTAGGGTCGCTGGCTGAGATCATGACTGGCCGACTAGCACGATACAGACATAATGTAAGCCCGGCGATGCCCACAGATCGTCAGGCTTAGGCGCGATTAGCCGTGCGCTTCGGCTCATCGCCGCAACCACTCCAATTGACTAACATCGGGCTGCCCCCTACATCGCGGCGCATATAGGTTAAGGTTCAGACGGGCCTGTCCGCTCCCGGAAACGTAGGAAATTGCATGTTCGGCGCACTCGCCAAAACGATCTTCGGATCCTCCAACGAACGCTATGTGAAGTCGATGCAGAAGACGGTCGACCAGATCGCTGCATTCGAACCGCAGATTTTCGCGCTCTCCGATGCCGATCTTGCTGCGCAGACGGTGCATTTCCGCGAACGGCTTGCCGCTGGCGAGACGCTGGACGACCTGCTGCCAGAAGCCTTTGCGACAGTACGCGAAGCGGCGAAGCGCACCCTTGGCCAGCGGCATTATGACGTCCAGATGATCGGCGGCATCGTCCTGCATCGCGGCGAAATCGCCGAAATGCGGACGGGTGAAGGCAAGACTCTGGTGGCGACATCGGCAACCTACCTCAACGCGCTTGAGGGCAAGGGCGTGCACGTCGTCACGGTCAACGACTATCTGGTGCGGCGCGATTGCGACTGGATGGGCCAGGTTTATCGTTTCCTTGGCCTGACCACTGGCGTCATCGTGCCGAACATGCGCGAGGATGAACGGCGCGATGCCTATGCCGCCGACATCACCTATGCGACGAACAACGAACTGGGCTTCGATTATCTTCGCGACAATATGAAATATGACCGCGCATCGATGGTGCAGCGGCCATTCAACTACGCAATCATCGACGAAGTTGACTCGATCCTGATCGACGAGGCGCGTACGCCGCTGATCATTTCCGGACCAACAGACGATAAGTCCGATCTGTATCGCTCTGTCGATCTGATCGTGAAGCAATTGTCGGAGGAAGATTACGAGAAAGACGAGAAGCAGCGCAGCATCACGCTGACCGAGGACGGCACTGAAAAGATCGAGCGTTTGCTCGAAGACGCCGGTCTGATCGAAGGCACGAACCTATACGATTTCGAGAATACGCAAGTCGTCCATCATGTGAATCAGGCGCTGCGTGCCGTCATGATGTTCCGTCGCGACATTGATTATATCGAGAAGGACGGCAAGATCGTCATCATCGACGAATTTACGGGTCGTATGATGGATGGACGCCGTTGGTCCGACGGTCTGCATCAGGCGGTCGAAGCCAAGGAAGGCGTCGAGATCGAGCCGGATAACCAGACGCTCGCCTCGATCACCTTCCAGAATTATTTCCGCATGTATCCCAAGCTGTCGGGTATGACCGGCACGGCCGCGACCGAAGCGACCGAGTTCTTTGAAATTTACAAGATGAACGTGGTTACCATCCCGACCAACGTGCCTGTGCTCCGGATCGACGAGGAAGACGAGTTCTACAAGAACACGCAGGACAAGTTCCGCGCCATTGCCAAGGCGATCGGCGAAAAGGCGAAGATCGGTCAGCCGGTTCTGGTTGGCACCGTCTCCATCGAAAAGTCCGAGATGTTGTCCGACTTCCTGAAGGAAGAGGGCGTGGCACATGCCGTGCTGAACGCGCGCTTCCATGAACAGGAAGCCTATATCGTCGCACAGGCGGGCCGGAAGGGCGCCGTGACGATCGCGACCAACATGGCAGGGCGCGGCACGGACATCAAACTCGGCGGTAACGCGGAATTCCGGATTGAACAGGAACTGGCCGATGTGCCGGAAGGTCCGGAACGCGACGCCGCAATCGCTAAGATCGAGGCGGAGATCGACGCAGAGAAAGCCGAAGTGCTGTCCGCCGGCGGCCTGTTCGTGCTGGGTACGGAGCGGCACGAAAGCCGTCGCATCGATAACCAGCTACGCGGACGGTCGGGCCGTCAGGGCGATCCAGGCCTATCGCGCTTCTACCTCAGCCTGGAAGATGACCTCCTGCGCATCTTCGGACCGGACACATTGTTCTCGCGCATGATGAACAACAACATGGCCGATGGCGAGGCGATAGGTTCCAAGTGGCTGAGCAAGGCCATCGAGACCGCGCAGAAGAAGGTCGAAGCGCGCAACTACGACATCCGCAAGCAGGTCGTCGAATATGATGATGTGATGAACGATCAGCGCAAGGTCATCTACGAGCAGCGCTCTGACATCATGGATGCCGATACCGTGGATGATGTCGTGATCGATATGCGCCATGAGTCGGTGAATGATATCGTCGCTGACGCCTGCCCGCCGGGTGCTTATCCTGAACAATGGAACATCGATAGCCTCAAGACCCGCAGCGCCGAAATCCTCGGGATCGAGCCAGACATCGATAGTTGGCTGAATGAAGATTTGATAGATCCCGAAGCGCTGGAAACGCGGCTGACCGAACTGGCTGACGCGCAGGTCGCCGAAAAGACGGCCGAGTTGGACCCGGAAAGCTGGCACGGGGTCGAGAAGAGCATCTTGCTCCAAAGCCTCGACCATCATTGGAAGGAGCATCTCTCCACGCTGGATGCGTTGCGGCAAGTCGTTCACCTGCGCGCCTATGCGCAGAAGACGCCGATCAACGAGTATAAGCAGGAAGCCTTTGCTCTGTTCGAGCGGATGCTCTCCAACATTCGCGAGGATGTGACGCAGACAATTGCACGCGTGCAATTCCGTCTGGACAGCGACCCGATGCCGCAGTTCGACCTTCCGGTGCTGCCTGACTTCATTACGACCCACATCGATCCGTTCACGGGCGAGGATGATAGCTTCGACAATGATGGCGGACCTGCTGGTTTCATCACGAGCACTCTGCCACGTCCGGCCCTTGGCGGAGAAATGGGGGGCGACCCCTATGCCGATCAGAACATCAGCCGGAATGCAGCATGTCCGTGCGGATCGGGGCTGAAGTACAAGCACTGCCACGGCCAACTGGCCTGACGAAGATTGACACCGCTGGCCTTTCTCTTCGGTGTCACGGCTGCACTTTATGCGTCCGTGGGGTTCGGCGGCGGTTCGACCTATAATGCGCTGCTGGCGCTTTGGGGGGTGGATTACCGCATTCTTCCTGCAATCGCGCTGATCTGCAACATCATCGTGGTCACCGGCGGCTCGATCCGGTTTGCACGGGCCGGCCTGGTGCCGTGGCGTCGCCTTTGGCCGATCTTGCTGCTCTCCGCGCCGCTCGCCTGGGCGGGGGGCCGCATACCGATTTCGGAGGCGCTGTTTACCGGGCTGCTGGGCCTGTCACTGCTCGCTGCTGGCGTGCTGCTTCTCTTTCAACCAGAGCGGCAAGAGGATCTCCCGGACACGCAAAGCCGCATTTTGACGCCGATCTTGGGCGCGGGCGTCGGCTTTATTTCTGGACTGGTGGGCAACGGCGGCGGGATCTTCCTCGCGCCGATCCTGCACCTCATCGGTTGGGCGCGGGCGAAGCGTATCGCGGCGTCGGCGAGCGTGTTCATTCTCGTTAATTCAATCGCCGGACTCGTCGGCCAGTTGATGAAGGTGGATGATCCCGCGCTGGAAGCGAAGCTGCTATCCTATTGGCCATTAGGTGTCGCGGTTCTCATCGGCGGACAACTGGGCAGCTTGGTCGGCATACGTCTTTTGCCTGCCTCGCTCGTACGCCGCGTCACTGCAGTGCTTATTTTATATGTGGCGATACGGATGCTCGGGAAGTGGGCAGGCTGGTTTTAGCAGCGCGCGTGCTCAATGCCTACTTGGCTTTCAGCGTCGCTAGATAAGCGATGACATCCGCTCGCTTGGCCGGATCAGCCATGCCCACATATACCATCCGGTTTCCCGGCACTAACGCGCTGGGCTTTGCAATCCAGGCGTCGAGCGTTTTAGCGTTCCAAACGATGCCCGATTTTTTCAGAGCGGCGGAGTAGGTAAAGCCGGGCTTCAAGGCAGCTTTTGAACCTGTCACTCCAGCAAGGTTCGGACCCATGCCGTTCGCGCCGCCGGGATTCACCGAATGGCAAATCTGGCATTGAAGAAACGCCTTCTTGCCCGCGGCTGGATCGCCGCCGGCCATGGCAGCCTGGCCAGTCAGGGTTAGCAGGGTGACAGCCGATAGGTGCGTCACACGGCGCATCACTGTGGATTTGAACGGCATTCAGGCAACCTCTGACATATTGAATAAGGCGGGTTTTCTCGGAAGTATGCACCCCGAGCCATATGACCAAGGCCTAACCGCTACGTTTCTCTACCGGTCCTTTAATCGCGGCATTAGCTCCACGAAGTTGCAGGGGCGAAAGCGGTTATCCAGTTGGGTCACCAATATTCCGTCCCAGGCATCCTTGACCGCACCGGTGGACCCCGGCAGCGCGAATATATAAGTGCCGCGCGCGACGCAGGCAGTGGCACGCGACTGGATCGTGGAGGTGCCGATTTTCTGATAGCTCAGCCAACGAAAAAGCTCGCCGAAGCCGGGGATTTCCTTGTCCTGTACCCGCGCCAAAGCCTCGGGAGTCACGTCGCGACCGGTCACGCCGGTGCCGCCCGTCGTGATAATGCAATCGATATCCGGATCATCGATCCACGCATGGAGATGCGAAACGATCGCTTCCTTGTCATCCCGCTCGATATAGCGCGTGGCGATGATATGGCCCGCGCTCTCGATCCGTTCCACCAATGTGTCGCCGGACCTGTCTTCTGCAAGCGAGCGTGTGTCCGATACCGTCAGCACCGCGACGCGGACCGGGGTGAAAGCAACAGCCTCGTCAATAGGCACTGGCGACTTTCCCATTGGCGCTCATTCGCACGAGCGTAGTCCCCTTCGTACCGGGAAAACGCGGCCACATGCCCTGCGCCATGCCGGTCATGCAATCGGCGCTACCTTTGGCCTGAAGCTGGTACATCCAGTAGTTCCGCATCACGATATTCACGTAGGCGCGCGTTTCGTAATAAGGCAGGGATTCGATGAAAAGCAGGGGATCGCCGCCATCCTTTACCTGATAGTTCCAGCGTTCGACGGGCGTCGGGCCAGCATTATAGGCCGCCATTACCTTCGGTAGCAGCCCACCGGTGGCAGGCATGTCACGCAACTGTTCAAGGTAACGCTGGCCATATTCCATGTTGGTCGATGGCGTATGCAACTGCGCCATGCTGACCGCGCCGCCGTTCACATCGCCTGCAGTCCCGGGACGAACCTGCATCAGACCGCGTGCGCCAGCGCTGCTGACGGCGTCCGAGCGGAAACCGGATTCCTGCAATGTATGGGCAAAGACAAGCGACGGATCGACACGCCAACCGCCATCGGGCCGCCATTTGGGCGCGGGAAAGCGCGCGAAGCTGGCCGGTTGCCGTCCGGCGGGACCATTATGGGCCAGCCATAGCTGGGTCGCGGGAAGATTGAGAGTGCCCGCCAGTTTCAGGAGCGAATCATATTGCCCGGTTCCGCCGATTTTCGCCTGATAGCGAATCGCTTCGTCGGCAAGGCTGTCGCGACCGATAGCTGCGAACGTCACTGCGGCGCGGGCATTGGGAGTGCCTCGCAATGTGGGGGGCAGCGCGTCACCATCCGATATCGCGATCATCTTGGCGCCGGGGGTCAGACCCAGTGTCTCACGCGCGAGCATGCCGTAAAATGTTTCTTCGGCCTTCGCGGCGGTCCTCAATAAGTTCGCGACCTTCGCCGGATCGCCGCAGTTCATATAAGCGCGCGCTGCCCAATAGGCACCTGCTGCACGCATGTCCGCGTTGCCAGCCAAGGCTGCGACATTGGCGAAAGATGGCCCCGCCGCGCGGCAGTCGTTCTGACGCCACGCCGCCAGACCGAGGGTCCAGTGTGCCTGTACGGCCCAATCGCCGCCGACATTGTCCGTCAGTGCAATGGTGGCGAGCCGCCGGGCGTTGGTGTCGTCATTCTCAATATAATAGGACCAAGCTACGCGTTGCCGCCACTCCGTCCGGCCTTCCGGAGTCAATATTGGCTCCACGGCCGTGATTTCATATTCTGCCGCAGCGGGATTATCTGCCTTGATAAGCGGCAGTACTTTCGTGCCAAGCGCCTGCGCGGCTAGGTCAGTCTTTACAGATGCAATATATTCGCGGCGCGGCGCGGCGCCCAACCACACGAGTTTCTGAATCTGTGGAAGCGTGGGCAGCAACTGCGCGCCGCGTCGCTGGGCGAGGCGGCTCAATTGATCGGCCTGGGGTAGCCATGACGCCTTGTTGATAAGATCGAGGAGGTCGAACAGCTCAACCTTTGGCGAGCCTTTGGCCAGATACATTTCCGCCAGCGCATAGGGGCGGACTACATCGTCAGCGCTCAACTCCGCAATCTGAACCTTGGCATCGGTCCAGCGCTGTTCATCCAGCGCCGCGAAAATGGCGCGATATCGGGAACGATCATTATCGTTCTGGGTAGTAGCAGTGACGACCAGAGGCTCTATCCGCAGCGTGTCATCCGGGGCTGCGTAGGCGGGGAGTGCTGTGGCGCATGTCCCGGCCAACAATATTGAAGCAAGCGAAACGCGGATCATGAAGGCTCTGCCCCGATCAAGAGTTGTAACTGGCGCCAGCTTCCCATCTTTGCCAAAGGCTGCTTCAGCAAAAAGCGCGGATGCGAGATAGCGATAGCGTCCAAGGTGCCCCCTTCATGGTTAAGGGGACGTAAACCAACGATATTCCCCCCGTCAACCGTCGGTAAAAGCGCACGGCTGGTCTTGTCTCCCAACAAAAGCACGCGGGTAGGCGCAACAAGTGCAATCTGGTGGCAAATGCGCAAGGTTAGTTGCCGGGCTTCGTCCTCATTGATAAAGCCTCCGGTGGGGCGCGCGATAGCTAGCGATGACAGATAGATTTTCGAGCGATCAAGGCCGATCGCGTTCATCATGGCATCAAACAAACGGCCGATATCTCCGCTCAGCAGCGTGCCCGATTCCATGTCTCCGGTGTCGGGAATGTCGCTTATGACCATGAGCGAGGGTGCAGTGGAGCCGGAAGGAAGTATGCGTCGAGACTGCCCCGACATTTGCGGCCAGCCTAGTTCCGGGAGGCTGGCGTCAGTCGCAAGCCAATTGTGGAAGGCGTCAAGACTATCAGGCCATGCAGGAGCTTGCGATGGCAAACTCCCAGATGGTGCTTCGATAGTCAGCGCCGATCGTGGCGGGCGTGAAGGTTGAAGCCAGTTTACAGGCGTTTCGGATACGGCGCCGGTGACGCCTGCAAGGGTCCACCAGTCAATCAGCGATTCTACTGATCCGCTTGCTTCGATGTCCCCCTCCCACAACATGGATCTGGTAAAGCACAGAGGTTGACGAGCGGGTCAAGAATGGCCATCGCCCGATATGTCAGGCCGTTTGCGAAAAGCGATGATTGGATGCGCGTCGCCAGCAGATTGGCATCTTAACATAGGTGATGACGCGCCGTGCAGGGCAGCGTCGCCGTTGAGGAGGATGAAGAATGAGTGACCGGGAATCGATGCCTTATGACATCGTCATCGTCGGCGGCGGCCCAGCGGGGCTGAGCGCGGCGATCCGGCTTAAACAGCTCGCGAACGAGGCGGGTGGCGAGCTTGCTGTTTGCGTCCTGGAAAAGGGATCGGAGATCGGCGCGCACATCCTTTCGGGCGCGGTTGTCGATCCCAAGGCGCTGGATGAGTTACTGCCCGACTGGCGCACTTCTGGTTGCCCACTGGCCGAAGTGCCCGTGACGGACAATCGCCACTGGGTGCTGACGGCCAAGGGGCAGTATTCCATGCCCCATCTCGCTCTGCCGCCCTTCATGAGCAACGACGGCACCTATACCGGCTCGCTGGGCAATCTGTGCCGCTGGCTGGCGGAGCAGGCCGAAGGGTTGGGCGTTGAAATATTCCCGGGCTTTGCGGCTGCGGAAATCCTCTACAATGATGATGGCTCGGTAAAGGGCGTCGCGACCGGGGACATGGGCATCGCCCGCGACGGAGAACGCAAAGGCGACTGGCAGCCAGGGCTGGAGTTGCACGCGAAATATACGTTCTTTGCCGAGGGCGCGCGCGGACATCTGACCAAGATCCTCAAGCGGCAGTTCGCGCTAGACGCCGATTGCAGCCCACAGACCTATGGTCTGGGCATGAAGGAATTGTGGGACATCGATCCTGAAAAGCATCAGCCGGGCCTTGTGATTCACACGCAGGGTTGGCCATTGACCGACGCCTATGGTGGTGGCTTTCTGTATCATCAGGCGAGCGGCCAGGTCGCATTGGGTTTCGTTGTAGGTCTCGGCTACCGCAATCCGCACCTTTATCCGTTCGAAGAATTCCAGCGCTGGAAGCAGCACCCGGCGATCCGCCAGTATCTGGAGGGCGGCCGCCGCGTATCTTATGGCGCGCGCGTCATCAATGAAGGTGGCTGGCAATCCGTGCCCAAGCTGGAGTTCCCCGGCGGCGCATTGATCGGCTGTTCCGCAGGCTTTGTGAACGTACCACGGATCAAGGGCACGCATACCGCCATGAAGTCCGGCATGCTTGCTGCCGAAGCGGCCTTCGCTGCGGTGCAGGCTGATCGCGCTGGCGACGAACTGACGAGCTATGGCGAGACGCTGCGGTCAAGCTGGATCGCGACCGAATTGAAGCAAGTGAAGAATGCCGAGCCGCTGCTCGCCAAATATGGCAACAGCATCGGAACGGTTCTGGCAGGCATCGATATGTGGATGCGTCAGCTCAAGATTGGCTTGCCGTTCACGTTGAAGCACAAGCCGGACAATGAAAAGCTGTGGCGCAAGGAGCATTGCGCGAAGATCCCCTATCCCAAGCCGGATGGCGTGATCAGCTTCGATCGGTTGTCGTCCGTGTTCCTGTCGAACACCAATCACGAGGAAGATCAGCCGGTTCACTTGCAGCTGAAAGATCCGGCGGTCCCGATCAGCTATAATCTGCCGCTCTATGATGAGCCTGCGCAACGCTATTGCCCGGCGGGTGTTTACGAAGTGGTGGGCGAAGAGGAAGGCAATCCGCGCTTCCAGATCAACGCCCAGAATTGCGTTCACTGCAAGACATGCGATATCAAAGACCCGACCCAGAACATCAACTGGGTCGTGCCAGAGGGTGGCGGAGGACCGAACTATCCGAACATGTAAGCGCCTGATCCTTTCGCTGATAGCGGCGACTGCAGCGTTCCCGATGGGAGCCGGTGCGGTGGTCGATACGCCCGCGCTCGACGCATATGCGCGGGCGCGATTGGCGGACGGGGATGGGGCGCTGGATATTGCCGTTACAGGTTATGCGCAGGCCATGGCGGCCGATCCGCATAATGCGGTGCTGGCGCTCCGCACGTACCGGCAGGCGCTGGAGGCGGGCGATATGCCGCTGGCGCTGCGATCGGCGCGCGTGCTGGATGCGGCAGGCGTCTTACCGCGTGACGGCTCGCTTTTGTTCGCTGTCGATGCGCTGGGCCGCAAGGATTGGGGGTCTGCACGGAAGTTTGCGGAGCGTTTAAAGGCGGAGGAGAACTTCGCGTTCCTTGAGCCATTTCTGGCGAGCTGGATTTCGATCGAGGACGACCCCTATGCGCCGCCAGTCCCTGACGATAAAAGCCAGTTTGCGACGCTCACAGGCCGCTATCTCGATGAGCATGTCGCATTGCAGGCGCTCGCCCGGAAAGATGTAGACGCGGCTATGCCAGCGATCCGGCGTGCCTTGGCGTTGCGGACATCGACGCTTGCCGGGTTGCGGGTCGTGCTGGCGAAGCAACTTGCCGGCTTGGGAAGACGCGACGACGCGCTCCGGCTGCTTGATCTGGATGATCCGACGCTGAATGCCGCAAAAAGTGATCTGATGCGGGGTCGCACGTTGAAGGCGACGGCACTTACGCCTCAGCAGGGCTTCGGGCGAACGCTGGCGCGGCTGGCGGAAGATGCGGGCGACGGCAATAGTCGATCGCTGGCGCTCGTATTGGCGCGGATCGCCCATTTGTCCGATCCGAAAAGTGACGAGATGCGGGTCGCGCTGGCGCGGCAATTGACGCTCTCCGGCTTTTCGGACGCCGCGGTGACCGAGGCGGCTAAGATTCCTGCAGCGTCCCCTTGGTACTCTGTGGCCACCGACATCAGGGTTGCCGCATTGGGGGAATCTGGACAGCGCGAGGCGGCATTGGCGCTCGCCACTGAGTCCGCCGCCAGGCCGGCAGCGACCGCCGCGCAATATATGCAGCTTGCCAACCTGTTGTCGGATGCGAAGCGATTCGATCTGGCTGTCGAGGCCTACCGCGCGGCGCAGGCTCGGTTCGCGGCTGGTGCCGTTCCCTGGTCGCTATATCTTCTGGAGGGTAGCGCTCTGGAGCGCGGCGGTCGGTGGGACGAAGCCAAGGTTGCGCTCGACAAGGCTGTGTCGCTTGCGCCGGAAGAACCTGTGGTGCTGAATTATCTTGGCTATGCGCAAGTGGAGCGGCGGCAGAACGTGCCTGCCGCACTGGCTCTCTTACAGAAGGCGCGGGCACTGCGACCCGATGACGCGTCGATAGCGGATTCGCTCGGTTGGGCGCATTATGTGGCAGGCGATCCACGCAGCGCAGTTCCAGTTTTGGAAAAAGCGGCCGAGGGCGCGCCCTCCGATGCCACGATCAATGAACATCTGGGCGATGCGCTTTGGGCAGTCGGTCGCCGTTTCGAGGCGCGCTATGCCTGGGCCGCTGCCCGCGCCTTTGCGGAAGGTGAAGCGGCGACCAGAATTGCTGACAAGGCGCGGGGCGGCTTCCGGCCGGAGTTGGCGGCTCCTTGATAACGCCCTGCTCTTACACTGAAACTGCCTTTGCCAAGATCAACCTCGCCCTTAACGTCAGGGGGCGGCGGGATGATGGCTATCATGACATTGAAAGCGTCTTCGCCTTTGCCGAACATGGCGACGTGCTGGTGGCCAGTCTCCGGGATGACGGTGGCATCGCCCTCGCCATCGACGGGCCTTTTGCAGCGGGCCTTGATGCGGGAGAGGGCAATCTCGTGCTGCGCGCAGCCTATGCGCTTAAAGGCCATGTTCGACCAAATGCAGGGGCAGATATCCGGCTCACGAAGAATTTGCCGGTTGCGTCAGGGATAGGGGGCGGATCGGCGGATGCGGCGGCTACTTTGCGGCTCCTTGCCGGGCTTTGGGAATGCAATATCGGGATGCATGACATTGCAGCTGCTCTTGGCTCGGATGTACCGGCATGCCTGGTCAGCCGCACCCTGATCGGGACAGGCAGGGGCGAGGCCATGCATGTCGGCGAGGTCGTCGGTTTGTCGGGGTTGCCGTTGCTGCTGATCAATCCCGGTGCAGGATTATCGACGGCATCAGTGTTCGCCGGGTGGGATCGCGTCGATCAGGGGCCGCTCGACGCGAGCAGCCTGAAGGCGCTGATTGATCGAGGACGCAATGATCTTTACGCGCCCGCCGTTGCTCTCGTTCCCGAAATCGCGGACGTTGTCGCCCGGCTTTCGGCGCAACCCGGCGCGATCGTCGCGCGCATGTCCGGTTCAGGCGCGACCTGCTTCGCCTTGTTCGACACCGTGGCTGATCGGGACGCTGCGGCCGCCGCCATGCCGAGACACTGGTGGACGATGGCAAGCCGGATCAGGAGCCTATGAGCGAAGCCTTCACCTATATCCCGTCGAGCGGCAGCAATGTGCTGATCATCGCGGACCACGCATCGGCACATGTTCCGTCCGACATGGAATTGGGTATAGATCCGTCTCTTCTTCAAGAGCATATCGCCATCGATATCGGCGTCGCTGAAGTTGCCAGGTTGCTCTGTGATCGCACAGGGTGCGCTGCTGTGTTGGGCGGCGTTTCACGGCTTGTTATCGATCTGAACCGCGAAGAGGATGCGCCGGGTTTGATCCCGGTGGAAAGCGATGGACATTTCATATCCGGCAATGCGGACGCCGTTCGTGCCGTGCGGCTGGAACGCTTCTACCGCCCTTATCATACCATGCTGGAATCGACGCTGGCAGACATGCCGCGACCCTTCATCCTGTCCCTGCATAGCTTCACGCCGTCCCTTGCGTCGCGTGAGGAAGCCCGCCCATGGCATATCGGCATCCTCTACAATCAAGACGATCGTGCTGCCCGCATCGCCATTCCGTTGCTGGAGGCGGCAGGACTGAAGGTCGGAGACCAGCTTCCTTATTCGGGCGCTATTCTCAACGCGACCATGAACCGTCATGCCGAAGCGCGCGGCGTTCCCTACCTGGGCGTCGAGATGCGACAGGACTTGGTCAGCAACCATGAAGGTCAGTCCCGTTTTGCCGATTATCTGGCGCTTGTGGTGGAGGCATGCCGCAACGCCCTTGCGTAAAGCGCTCCTTTTTGGAAAGAGGCCCACGCAAAGAAGGGCCGATCATGACACATACTTTCGACAAGTCGAAACTCCCCAGCCGCCACGTCTCCGTAGGGCCGGAGCGCGCGCCGCATCGCAGCTATTATTATGCGATGGGTTTGACCGAGGAAGAAATTGGCCGCCCCTTCGTAGGTATCGCCTCCGCCGGGAACGACAGCGCGCCTTGCAACACGACGCTGAATGCGCAGGCGGATATCTGCCGTGAAGGCGTAAACCGCGGCGGTGGCATGCCGCGCCGCTTCAACACGATCACAGTGACCGATGGCATCGCCATGGGGCATCAGGGCATGAAAAGCTCGCTGGTTAGCCGTGAAGTCATTGCCGACTCCGTAGAACTCTCGGTGCGTGGCCACTGCTATGATGCGCTCGTCACCTTTGCCGGATGCGACAAGTCGCTGCCCGGCATGATGATGGCCATGCTGCGCCTCAATGTGCCGTCGATCTTCGTTTACGGCGGTTCCATCCTGCCCGGCCGCTTCCACGATAAGGACGTTACGGTCGTCGACGTGTTCGAGGCCGTGGGCCAGCATGCCGCCGGCAACTGCCCGCTGAAAGAACTGACGGCGCTGGAGAAAGTCGCTTGCCCTGGTCACGGCGCATGTGGTGGCCAATTCACGGCCAACACCATGGCCTGCGTCGGTGAGGCCATCGGTCTCTCGCTCCCGAACAGCAATATGGCGCCCGCGCCGTATAAGAGCCGCGAAGAGATTGCGCTCTCGGCGGGGAAGCAAGTGATGGAACTTCTCGCCCGCAACATCCGCCCACGCGACATCTGCACGCGTGAGGCGTTTGAGAATGCGGCCCGTGTTGTGGCTGCTACCGGCGGATCGACCAATGCGGGTCTGCATCTGCCTGCCATGGCGCATGAAGCGGGCATCGCATTCGATCTGTTCGACGTGGCCGAGATCTTCAAGACCACGCCCTACATTGCCGACCTTAAGCCTGGTGGCCGTTACGTGGCCAGAGACATGCACGATGCTGGTGGCGTCTACATGCTGATGAAGACGATGCTCGATAACGGACTGCTGCACGGTGACTGCCTGACCGTCACCGGCAAGACGCTGGGCGAGAATATCGATCAGGTCACGTGGAACCCCGATCAGAAGGTCATCTATGACGTAAAGACGCCGCTCAGCCCTACCGGCGGCGTGGTCGGGCTGCGCGGTACGCTCGCGCCCGATGGCGCTATCGTGAAGGTCGCGGGCATGCACCGGTTGCAATTTACCGGGCCAGCGCAGGTGTTCGATTGCGAGGAAGATTGCTTCGCCGCCGTGGAAGATCGCAAGATTACCGAAGGCTCGGTCATCATCATCCGGTACGAAGGACCAAAGGGCGGTCCGGGCATGCGCGAAATGCTGTCCACCACGGCGGCGCTTTACGGGCAGGGCATGGGCGAGAGCGTCGCGCTGATCACGGACGGGCGCTTCTCCGGCGCGACACGCGGTTTCTGCATCGGCCATGTCGGTCCGGAAGCGGCCGAGGGTGGTCCGATCGCTCTGGTGGAAAATGGCGACATCATCGCCATCGATGCCGAGGCAGGCACTATCGACCTGATGGTGGATCAGGCAGTGCTGGCTGAACGCCGTGCTGCCTGGAAGCCGCGCGCGCATGATTATCAATCGGGCACGCTTTGGCGCTATGCACAGAATGTCGGTCCGGCCTATCAGGGTGCGGTAACGCATCCCGGAGGCAAAGCCGAAACCCATGTCTACGCGGATATCTGAAGCACTGCTGGCCGCAGCCCTGCTCCTGCTGAGCGGTTGCGGCCAGAGCGCTGATAACGCGATCGCCAAGGTTGATCCCCAGGCGCCGGACACGGTGCCATGCCAGTTGGCGGGCGCGGCACAGGCGCAGCCTATCTGTCGCGGTGAAATCGCAGGAGACTTGCTGACCATCCGGCATCCCGATGGCGGTTTCCGGCGGTTCAGGATCGTGACGGACGGACATGGGCTTGTTGCCGCAGATGGCGCGGAACAGGCCCATGTAACCATCACGGCCCAAAACCGCATTGCCGTGGTCGCGGGCGGTGATCGCTATGATCTACCCGCGACGGTTGCGTCCGGCAAATGATTGGTGACGCCATCCTGACGGGCGACCAGATGCGGGCGGCTGAACAGGCACTATTTGCGACGGGCATACCGGAATATGATGTGATGGAGCGCGCCGGGGCCGCCGCTGCCGAGATTATCTGGCGGGCCGGTGGCACGCGCGACGTGCTGGTACTGTGCGGGCCGGGTAATAACGGTGGCGACGGGTTCGTGATCGCCCGCTTGCTGCGCGAAAGAGGCGTAAACGTTCGTGTCGCGGCGACCGGAAAGAGCAATACGGCATCGTCCACACAGGCGCGCGCCTTGTGGGATGGTCCTATCGAGGATATTGCGACCGCGCGTTCGGCAACCCAGATTGTAGACGCACTATTCGGCACTGGATTGTCGCGAGGGTTGGACAATGTGCTGGCCGATAGGCTGGGGGAACTCGCAGGTGCTGCAAGCCACAGCTATGCAGTGGATTTGCCGGGCGGCGTCGGGACGGACGACGGGGCGCTGCTTTCAGCCGTGCCAAAGTTCGGCATGTGTATAGCATTGGGCGCGCTCAAGCCCGCTCATGTCCTGTTTCCGGCAGCATCACGGTTCGATCGGCTGGTTTGCGCGGATATCGGCATCGCAACAGTGGATGCACAGGCCCGGGTGCTCGCTCCTCCGATGCTCGCAGCGCCTGCCATGGACGCGCATAAATATACGCGCGGGCTTGTGGCTGTGCTTGGCGGCGCGATGCCGGGTGCAGCCTCTCTTGCGGCCCTGGCGGCGGCCAGTGGCGGCGCGGGGTATGTTCGTCTTGTAACGACGCAGCCTGTCGAGGGATTGCCGCACGCTATCGTTCAATATCGCGGGACCGACAAAGACGGATTTGGCGATTCTCGCATAGCCGCCAGCCTCATCGGTCCCGGCCTCGGTCGCGGTGAGACGGCCATCGCCCGGATGAAAGTCGCGTTGGCAGGGCATCATCCGACGGTGATCGACGCCGACGGACTGCTGGCTTTGACGACGCTCGGATTTGGCGCGTTGCCCGATAAGGCAATTCTGACGCCGCATCGGGGTGAGTTCGACGCGCTTTTCGGCTCTCTAATCGGCAGCCCCATCGCACAGACGCAAACCGCCGCCGCAAAATCCGGTGCTGTTGTCATCCTGAAGGGCGCGCACAGCATTATCGCGTCACCAGACGGGCGAGTGGCGGTTTCGGGGCGTGCATCCTCGTGGCTCTCGACCGCAGGGACGGGAGACGTGTTGGCAGGGGTATGCGCAGCGCGGCTGGCGGTAACCGGCGATCCCTTCGGTGCCGCATGCGAAGCGGTATGGCTTCACGGTGAAGCCGCACGGCGATCAGGAGCAGCCTTTGTCGCGGATGATTTGATTGCGCAGCTACCAGCGGCTATCGCGTCCCGCCTGTAACCCGAGGACGAAACGCTGACCGACTCCGATCTTATCATCCGCCTCGCCGCAAAAGGCGATGGCGTGACTGGCGATGGTCGCCATGTGGCCATGAGCGCGCCGGGCGACAGGCTGGAGCCAGGCGGCGGAGCGGGGCTGATCCATGGCGCGCATCACATTGATCCACCCTGCCGCCATTATCCGATCTGTGGCGGGTGCCAGTTGCAGCATGTCGATGACGAGAGCCTGTCCGACTTCGTGCGGGATCGGGTGATCGGCGCGATGATGGGGCAGGGCGTCGTGCCGGGCGTCGTCCATCCCTCACACATATCCCCGCCAAACAGCCGCCGCCGTGCATCACTTCGTGCGGCGCGCTTTGGCAAGAACCTGCATCTGGGCTTTGCGAGCGAAGGCAGCCATCGGATCGTGGACATGCACATGTGCTTCGTCCTGCACCCGGCGCTCTTCGCCTTGGTGGCACCGATCCGCGAGTTGCTGCATCCCATGGTCGGGGACCGGCGTGCCGTGCATGTCCGCATGACGCTGACCGATCAGGGCGTCGATCTTTTGTTGGAGGGCATCGAGGTCGAAGGACTCGCTGCCACAGAAGCGCTTACGGACTTTGCGCAGGCGCATCGGCTGGCACGCCTCACAATTGACGATGGCTATGGCCCACAAACGCGGTGGGAGCCTGATCCTGTTACCGTCAGCTTCGGCGGCGTAGCAGTGCCTTTCCCGCCTTTTGCCTTCCTGCAGGCGACCGCGGATGGCGAAGCGGCGCTGGTGCACGCGGTGCAGCCCGCCCTTGGCACGGCTGCGCGGTTCGCGGATCTGTTCAGCGGCCTTGGCACCTTTGCCCTGTCATTGGGCGCGGGCAAGATGGTCTATGCCGCCGAGGGCGCGCGTGATCTGGTGCTGGCGCTTAAGAGTGGTGCGAACCGGAGCGGGCGACAGATGGCCGTCGAGCATCGGGACTTATTCCGCAGGCCACTGATGCCCGCCGAACTGGAGCGCTTCGACGCCATCCTGCTCGATCCGCCCCGCGCTGGAGCGCGCGAACAGGCAATGCAGTTGGCGCAGTCGCAAGTGCCGGTTATTGCCTACGTCTCCTGCAACCCGGGCAGCTTTGCCCGCGATGCCAAGTTGCTGGTCGAGGCGGGCTATACGCTGGAAAGCGTGCAACCCGTGGGGCAATTCCGCTGGTCGACGCATGTGGAACTGGCGGGCTTGTTTCGGCGATAGCTCCCGTCGGAACGACCGGTCCACTGTCATGTTACAAAAAAATCCCCGCCGGTTGAGGGCGGGGATCATTTTTTTGTCTTCCGTAGGTGCTTGGGCCTACTGGCCGAGTTTCACTACGTTCGAGCGGCGCGGGGCTTCGATGTCTTCGCGATAGAGGCTCGCCATAGGCTCGTCGTCGACCGCGACAATGGTTTCCGATGAGAAGCCATTGAACACCGTTCGCATCGCACAGCCATAGGCACCAAGCATGCCGATCTCGATATAATCGCCAGCCTTGACGTCAGCAGGCAGCATGAACGGCCCAACCATATGGTCCATGTCGTCGCAGGTGGGGCCATAGAAGCTGAAGCCCTTGGTTTCTGCGGCGCTTTCTTCCTCGCGCAGCAGAGTGACCGGGAAACGCCAGCCGATATGCGCCGCATCGAACAATGCGCCGTAAGCCCCATCGTTGATGTAGAGTTCGTCACCGCGACGACGCTCAACGCGAACGATCAGCGAGCTATATTCCGCCGACAAAGCGCGGCCCGGCTCGCACCAGAGTTCCGACGAATAGGATACCGGCAGGCTTTCGAAGCCGCGATGGATCGCGTCGAAATACAGTTCCAGCGCGGGCGGCTCCATGCCCGGATAGATCGAAGGGAAACCACCACCGACATCGATGATGTCCACGGTGACAGCCGCCTCGACAATCGCGGCGCGGACGCGCTCGATCGCCTGGGTGTAGGCGTGGGGACTCATCGCCTGGCTGCCGACATGGAAGCAGATGCCAAGTGCATCGGCTGCCTGGCGGGTGGCCATCAGCAGTTCCTTGGTCTCGCCCAGTTCTGCGCCGAATTTCGATGCGAGGCTGAGTTCGGCATAGTCCGATGACACGCGCAAACGAACGCAGAGTTCCAGATCGGTCGCATCGCCAGTCGCGCGCATGATCTTTTCAAGCTCGTCGATCGTGTCGAGCGAGAAGGTCCGGACGCCGTGCGTGTGGTATGCCTCTGCAATGGCTTCCTCAGCCTTCACCGGGTGCATGAAGCATAGCTTTGCTTCCGGCAAAGTCGCCGCGACCAAACGTACCTCGACAATCGAGGCAACGTCGTAATGCGTGATTCCGCTATCCCACAGGGTCCGGAGCAAATCCGGCGAGGGATTGGCCTTTACGGCATAAAGCGAGCGCCCCGGAAACTTCTCAGAGAAGAATCGGGCGGCGCGGGCGGCTGCCTGCGGGCGAATAAGCGTTACCGGGGCTGCCGGTTTGAGGGCAATTGCTACCCCCAGCGCGCTGGGATGCTCGTACAATTCAAGGGACCTCCAGTGTAGTTCAAGGTATTAAGCTGCCTTGCGGTGGAAGTCCCATGGGGCAGCGGAGGGTCGATATATGGCCAGTGCCCCCCCCTGTAAAGCGCTGTTATGAAAAAACTTGTAACCGCAACATTATGACAGTCGGGTCTTGAAATCCTGATAGCCGAAGCTGCGGATTTCCTTGAGTTCGTCCGTCTGGCTGTTCCACAGATAAATGCTGGGCAGGGGCACGCCGTTGAAGGTGTTGGTCTTGACCATGGAGTAATGCGCCTGATCGAGGAAAGCGATCCGCACGCCGGGTTCGACCGTGCCCGGAAGCCGATAGTCGCCAATGATGTCGCCTGCCAAGCAGGACGGGCCGCCGAGACGGGTCGCTGTTCCTTCGGCTAATTCTCCACGCATTGCCGGGCGGTAAGGTGCCTCTATGACGTCAGGCATGTGGCAGGTGGCGGAGATGTCGGTAATCGCGACGGGCATGCCATTGTCGATCACGTCCAGCACTTCGCCCACCAGGATTCCCGCGTCCAGCGCCATAGCCTCTCCGGGTTCGAGGTAGAGCGTGAGGCCGCTCTCCTGCCTGATCTGCTGGAGGAATTCGACGAGCGAATCTCTCTGGTAATCCGACCGGGTAATGTGATGACCGCCGCCGAAGTTCAGCCATTCGAGCTGGCCGAAATATTGCGCGATGAACGGCTCAACCACACGCCATGTCCGCTCCAGCGGCAGGAAATCCTGTTCGCACAGAGTGTGAAAGTGGAGACCGGATACCCCCTCCAGATGCTCGGGCTTCAACTGATCGAGCGGGAAGCCCAGGCGACTGTGCGGCTGGCAGGGATCATATTTCGCGACTTCACCCTCGGCATGAAGCGGGTTGATGCGCAGGCCGATATCGAACGTCTCGCCTGCGCGTCGGGCAGCGTCGATCTGTGGTTTGAACCGGGCGATCTGAAAGGGGCTGTTGAAGATCACATGGTCGGAGATGCGGAAGATCTCCGGCAGGTCTTCGGCCTTGTAGCCCGCGCAATAGGTGGCGACTTCGCCCCGATACTCCTCACGGCCAAGGCGCGCTTCATAGATGCCGGACGCGCAAACACCGTCCAGATATTCGCCGACGACATCGCCAAGCGACCACATGGAGAAGGCTTTCAGTGCTCCCAACATCCTGATGCCCGCGCGGTCGCGGACATCCTTCAGGATGGCGAGGTTTCGGCGCACCGCGGCCTCGTCCACCACGAAGCTGGGCGAGGGGACGCGGTGCAGGTCGAAATGCGCAAAGGCTCCGGGATCGCCGGCGCGAGTTTCCATGTGATGTTATCCTCGTGGAGAAGTGGTGCCCTTAAAACTGAAGCGGGCTGTCCAGTTCCTTCACCTGCCAGGGCAGGCCGTGCTTGTTCAGCATGTCCATGAAGGGATCGGGGTCGAACTGCTCCATGTTGAAGACGCCTGCACCCGACCATGCGCCCGTCAGCACCATGGCGGCACCGATCATCGCGGGAACGCCAGTGGTATAGCTGACGGCCTGATTGCCGGTCTCGGCATAGGCATCCTCATGGTCGCACACGTTCCAGATGTAGAAGGTCTTCTCGACACCATCCTTAGTGCCGGTTGCGATGTCGCCGATGTTGGTCTTTCCCTTGGTCGTTTCGCCGAGGGAGGACGGCTCGGGCAGCACGGCTTTGAGGAACTGGAGCGGGATGATCTCCTTGCCTTCGTACATCACCGGATCGATGCGGGTCATGCCGACATTCTGCAATACTTCCAAGTGCTTGAGGTACGCATCTCCGAACGTCATCCAGAAGCGGATGCGCTGGATCTCGGGCAGGTGCGTCTTCAGCGACTCCAGTTCCTCATGATACATCAGGTACATGTTCTTGGGGCCGACCTGCTCGAAGTCGAAGCTCTGCTTGTGGCTTAGCGGCGGGGTTTCGACCCAATCGCCATTCTCCCAGTGGCGGGCGACGGCAGTCACTTCGCGGATATTGATTTCCGGGTTGAAGTTGGTGGCGAAGTGCTGGCCATGGTCGCCGCCATTACAATCAAGAATGTCGAGCGTCTGGATCGTGTCGAGATGATGTTTCTTGAGGTAGGTGGCGAATACGCTGGTGACGCCGGGGTCGAAGCCGGAGCCAAGCAGCGCCATCAGCCCTGCTTCCTTGAAGCGCTCCTGATAGGCCCATTGCCAGTGATATTCGAACTTGGCCTCGTCGCGCGGCTCGTAGTTTGCGGTGTCCATGTAATGCACGCCGGTCTTCAGGCAGGCCTCCATGATGGAGAGATCCTGATAAGGAAGAGCGAGGTTCACGACCAACTTTGGCTGTACCTGAGCAATCAGCGCGGCGGTCGCTTCGATGTCATCAGCGTCGACTTGCGCGGTCTTGATGGTCACACCGGTACGGGCCTTCACCGATTCGGCAACGGCGTCGCATTTGGCCACGCCGCGGCTTGCCAGCGTGATGTCGCTGAAAATCGCGGGGATCTGCGCCATCTTGTGAACGGCTACCGAGCCGACGCCGCCTGCGCCTATGACAAGAACCTTGCTCAATCTAATGCTCCATGCTTGGACACGCGGAATCCGCGCGAAAGCGCCCATATAGGGATGAACCATGACAGCGCAAAGTCACAGAACAGCTACGCTGGTCGGAGTGCAACGCGCGGCAGAGAAGATTGCGGCCATATTGCCAGCTTCGCCGCTGCTTCCGCTGGATGTCGATGGTCGGACGATCTGGTGCAAGGCTGAGTCACTACAACCCATCGGGGCTTTCAAGATCCGGGGCGCGTGGCACCGCCTGTCCGATTTGTCAGAAGCGGAACGGGCAGGCGGCGTGGTCGCGTTCTCATCGGGCAATCATGCGCAAGGCATTGCGTGGAGCGCCCGCAAGCTGGGCTTGAGCGCAACCATCGTCATGCCCGCCGACGCGCCGGTCGCAAAGATGGAAGCGACCCGCGCATTGGGCGCCGCAATCGTGACCTATGATCGTATGACCGAGGACCGTGAGGCGATTGCTGCCCGACTGGCGAAGGAGCGCGGGGCAGTGCTGGTGCCCAGCTTCGACGATCCGTGGGTGGTCGAGGGGCAGGGGAGCGCCGCGCTGGAAGCGGCGGACCAGCTTGAGGCCATGACTGGCAAGCGCCCGACGCAGCTTGTCGTCTGCTGCGGGGGTGGCGGGCTGGCGAGTGGTTGTGCGCTGGCGCTGCCGGACGCAAAGATCACCATAGTCGAGCCGGAAGGATGGGACGATTCCGGGGAGTCGCTTCGACGGGGAGAGATTGTCCCGGTTGGTCCCAATCCGCCGCCGACCCGGTGCGATGCGCTTCAGACGCTGCTGATATCACCGCTCACTTTCGACATTCTCCACGCGCGCCGCGCCACCGGAGTAAGCGTCAGCGAAGCAGAGACTGCGGCAGCAATGCGTCTCGCCATGACGTCACTCGGTCTCGTTCTGGAGCCGGGGGGCGCAGTCGCGTTGGCTGCCGTACTCAATGGGAAAGTTGCGGTGGATGACGCTACGGTGATCACGCTTTCCGGGCGCAATGTGGATCCGGCTACCTATGTCGCGATGATCGCTGCTTGAAAAGATACCCGGCGACGATAGGGTCGCGGCGGTGAGCGACGCAGATCCATTATCCGCAGCCGACGCAGGGCGCATAAGGCTTGTCGCTGCGCTGTCTGACGTTGCGCGGCAGGATCGCACGGCGTTGCGTCAGGTCTATGAAATGACGTCTGCGAAACTATTCGGTATCTGCCTCCGTATATCCAATGATCGTGGGGCGGCGGAGGACATCTTGCAGGACGTATATGTGAAGGTTTGGAACCGTGCGGGGCGGTTCGACGCAAGTCGGGCGAGTCCGATCACGTGGCTGTGCGCAATCGCACGCAATACGGCGATCGACTGGCAGCGGTCGGCCGGGCGCGTGGCCACGGCTCCGGAGGAAGCGGCCTATGCCATTGCCGACGACAGGATGAGGGCCGACCAATATATCGAACAGGACCAGCAGAGCGCGCGCATTCACCATTGCCTGAGCGAACTGGAAGACAAGCAGGGAATGGCGATCAAGGCCGCGTTCTTTGATGGCCTGACCTACGCCGACCTTGCTGCGCGGATGGATGTGCCGCTGGGCACGATGAAAAGCTGGGTCCGACGTGGCTTGCAACGGTTGAAACTGTGCTTGGGCGATGAGTGATCCGATCGTTCCTTTGTCGCCGGAAGAGCGGGAGTCCCTGGCGGCAGAATTGGCGCTAGGCGTGCTGACCGGCGCAGAGAAGGCGCAGGCATTGCGCCTTCAACTGTCCGATCCTGCATTTGCTCCCGACGTTGCGCGGTGGGAAAAGCGACTTGGGCCGCTGCATCTCGATTATCCGGAACAGGAAGCGCCCGCGGCGATCTGGCGGGGCATCTCCGCCCGGCTGGAGCGCCCAACCGTTGATATGTCGCTCACTCGCAGTTTGCAGGCCTGGCGCATCGGCGCGCTCGTCTCTGGCGCTTTGGCAGCGTCATTGGCGGCGGTCCTGTTGTTCCGTACGCCTGTCGCGCCGCCCGCGCCTGTTCAGCAAGCCGCACAGCAGCTTGCCGTCGCACAGATGATCAGCCCGGATGCCCACATGATGGTGGCGGCGCGTTACGACCCCGTAACGGCGCAGTTGAAGCTGCGCGCCGACAACATGCCGAAGGGCGAGCTTTCTCCCGAACTTTGGGTTATTCCCGCCGACGGGAAGCCTCGTTCGCTGGGCCTGATCTCCGCGACGGGCACGACCCGCATGGCCGTATCGCCCGGATTACGAGCGATGCTGGAAGACGGAGTGACCTTGGCGATCACGATGGAACCTGCGCAATCGGCGCCGCATGATGCACCGAGCAGTGCGCCGGTGGCTGCGGGCAAGATTACGGTCATCTAGGCGCCGGATGCGCCATCGTGCAGCGGTTGATCCGCTCGCCTGCCCCGATTCTTCCACCACCGCATGATGGCGCGTTCTGCGGGTTGCTCGATGAAATGCCGAAGCAGGATGGCAAGTGCGACGGCGACACTTAGGGCCAGCCAGAATGCTGCCACCGGCGGCAGGCCCATTGCGCCGCTTAGCAGCAGGATCACGAAGCCGATATCGTGGTGGACAAGATACAGTGCGTAGCTGATTCCGCCCAGCCAAAGCAGCGGACGTATCGCCAGAAAGCGGAGTTTACCGTGTACCAGCGCCGCGAATAATCCCACCAGCATCAAGGCGAAAATCGCAGCCTCGGACTGCATCTGCACAAGCACACCAACCAGCGTCGCGACCATATAGGGGAGCTGTTGCTTCCAGCTTCGATGGCCGCTCCAGACGCGATAGGCGAGCATGCCGATGCCGAAAAACGGGATGTACTCAAGCACCAGCAACATCGTCAGCCGACTGGGCATGCCGGGCCAGGCCCACGCCAGCCAGGCAATCGCGAGCCATGCCATCAGCACGAGTTCAAGCCGCCGGGACGCCCCGGTGAGCCACAGGACGACCATGCAAACGTAGAAAGACAGTTCCAGCCCCAAGGTCCAGTAAACGCCATCAACGCCCGGAAGATAGGCAAAGCCCTGAAGCATCGTCAGATTGGCAACCACCGCGACGAGCGGCACTTGCAACTCCGTAAAGCCTGCGAAGTGCTCGACAAGTAGCGTGATCGCCATCGCTCCCCAATAGGCGGGATACAGCCGGGCAAACCGTTTGATGGCAAAGCCGGACACACTCGTCGCGCGATCCAGCGAGAAGCTGATAACGAAGCCCGAGATCGCGAAGAACAACAGCACGGATTGGTGCCCCCAGGTGAAGGCAAAGCCGACATGCGGAGCAGCCGGAAACATCTCCGGAAAACGCGCAGTGTAGTGATAGATTACCACGGCAAGAGCGGCGATACCGCGCAGGGCATCCAGTTCGCGCAAGCGCCCGCGTGGCGGGGGCAGCGACGTACCGGAGCTTGCGTTCATGTCAGACCGCCGCCCGCGCCGGCGCTAAGGTGCGATTCCGCGCCTTCCACCATTTCTCGATGATGCGCTGACCCGGCCGTTCCACTACCCTGTTGAGGATCGCGCCGACACTGATCGCCACGAACCACGCCGCCGCGAAGCTGATCCAGGGATTGATCGACCACTCTGCGCCCTTGAGCATGATGACGAAGCCGATGTTCTGATGAACGAGGTACAGCGAATAACTGATCCCGCCGAGCCAAAGCAGCGGCCGCACGCACAGGAAGCGCAGACAGCCTTGCAACATCGCGGCGAAGATTGCGATCAGGATGACGGACGCAAGCAGGATGCCCGGCTCTTCCAGCGCCGCGATCATCGCCAGGACCGCTGCAAAATAGGGTAGCTGCGCAACGGCACTCCGCTGCCCGGACCATATGCGATAGAACAACATACCGATCGCGAAGAACGGGATGTAGCGCAGCACTCCGATCATGATGATGCGCTCCGGCATATCCGGCCAGAATGCCATCAGCCATTTGAGCCCGAGCCAGCACAGAAGCACCGGCTCCAGCCGCTTCTGGCCGGGGCCAGCCCAGATCGCGAGCATGCAGGCATAGAAGCCAAGTTCGACCGTCAGCGTCCAATATGCGCCGTCCACTGCCGGGATGAACATGAACCCTTCCACCATCGAAAAGTTGGCGAGGATATCCATCGGTGCGATCTGCAATGACGTGATGTGGCCTGTATATTCCACGGCAAGTGTGAGAAAAATCGCTACCCAATAGGCGGGAAACAGCCGGGAGACGCGGTTCATGACAAAGTCGGACGCATGTTTGAGGCGATCAAGCGTGAAGAAGATCGCGAAGCCCGAGATCGCGAAGGACAACAGCACGCGATAATTTCCGCCAAAGAAGCTGAACGGCACATGCCGGGCGGGCGGAAACATCTCGTGAAACCGCGTGCTGTAGTGAAACAAAATGACGGCAAGCGCGCCGATGCCACGCAGGGCATCGAGTTCCAGCAAACGGGGCTTTTTGGTGTCTGACGCCATTGTGAAGGCTTATCCCGCGAAAGTTAAAAATCCCGCTGCGTCCGCGTCCCCTTCTGATTTATTCATCTGGATTAGCGCAGCGCCGCATCTTTACTCCGGCGTCAGTCGTACTTGCTTCGCACCCCATCAAGGCGTGCCAATCGAAGAGGACGCCTCCATGAAATCCACTTTTTCCAAACTATCGCTTTCGCTCGCTGGAGCGGTTCTGCTCGCAGGCGGCGGTGTAGCCTTCGCCAAGAATCCGATGGTCGGCGGTGCTGCAATGTACCCCACCAAGGACATTGTCGACAACGCCGTAAACTCCAAGGATCATACCACCTTGGTCGCAGCTGTGCAGGCTGCCGGTCTCGTCGATACCTTGAAGAGCGCAGGTCCGTTCACCGTATTCGCCCCGACGAACGCCGCATTCGTGAAGCTGCCCGCCGGGACGGTCGAAACGCTCGTGAAGCCAGAGAACAAGACCACTCTGACCAATATCCTGACGTACCACGTCGTTCCGGGTCGCCTGACCGCCGCCGACATCGAAAAGCAGGCCAAGGCCCATGGCGGCACGGCGCAACTCACGACGGTGCAGGGCGAAATGCTGATGGTATCGAAGGAAAAAGGCGGCTGGTATCTGACGGACGCCAAGGGCGGTAAGTCGAAGATCACCATTGCCAACGTGATGCAGTCCAACGGCGTGATCCATGTGGTCGATACGGTTCTAATGCCCTAAACCTAACGACCTGATCCTGTAATTGGACGGCTGCGAGCCCGCCGACACTTCCCCCGTCGGCGGGCTTTACGTTGCCTGAAACCTCAGCCGATCATCTTGCGTAGAGTAGCGATCATGTCGGCCTCTGCAGCGGGCTTGTCCAGCCGGATCCGGGACACGCGCGGGAAGCGCATTGCGAGGCCGGATTTGTGCCGCTTGCTTTCATGGATCGAGTCGAAAGCCACTTCCAGCACCAAGGTCTTTTCGACTTCGCGGACGGGACCGAAGCGTTTGACCGTGTTGCCGCGCACGAAGCGATCCAGGCCTTTCAGTTCTTCGTCGGTGAAGCCGGAATAGGCCTTGCCCACCGGAAGCAGTTCGCCCTCTTCGGTCCAGCAGCCAAAGGTGTAGTCCGAATAATAGGACGACCGTTTGCCGTGGCCGCGCTGCGCGTACATCATCACGCAATCGGCAGTGAGCGGATCGCGCTTCCATTTGTACCAGAGGCCCGCGCGACGTCCGGTGACATAGGGGCTGTCGCGGCGCTTGAGCATCACGCCCTCGATAGCGGCATCGCGCGCTCCTGCTCGGATGTCGCCCAGCGCCTCGAAATCGGGTGCGTCGATCACGGCTGAAAGGTCGAAACGGGTGGGGTCAAGGGATGGCATGAAGGCTTCGAGGCGGGCACGGCGGTCGGTCCAGCCGAGCATCCGCAAGTCCTCATCTCCTTCTAACAGTATGTCATAAAGCCTTACGAATGCGGGGTATTCTCCCAGCATTTTGCCAGAAACCACTTTGCGGCCAAGTCGCTGCTGAAGCGCGTTGAAGCTGGCCGCTGCCCCGCCATGGACTTCGGCGCCCTGGACATCACCCTTCACCAGCAATTCGCCGTCCAGCACTGCGTGGCCTGTGAAGGCTTCCGCCACGTCTGGGAAGCTGCCGGTGATGTCGTCTCCCGCACGGCTGTAGAGCCGTGTCTCGCTGCCGGTGCCGACGATCTGGACGCGGATGCCATCCCATTTCCATTCGGCGGCATAATCTTTGAGATCGACGCTATCGTCCTCCAGTGGATGCGCAAGCATGAAGGGACGAAAGAAGGGCGTGCCCGCCGGATCAGGCTGTCCAGTCCTGCCCTCCAGCCAGTCGAACAGGGCGGCATAGGGCGGCGCAAGCGCATGCCAGCTTTCCTCGATGTCATCGACGGGCGTATCGAACGCCTGCGCCAGCGCCGTCTTCGCCAGCCGTGATGATACGCCGACACGCAAGCCGCCGGTGGTGAGTTTCAGCACAGCGAAGCGCCCGCTGATGTCGAGATGGTCGAGCATCTCTGCCAAGGCGGCGGGAGCCTCTGTGCGCTTTACGGTGGACAGACGCTGCACGACCGCATCCAGGGTGAGCGTACCGTCATCTATGTCCTGCTCGGCGGCTTCCTGATCCCGTTTGACCCACAACAGCGACACCGTCTCGGCGAGGTCTCCGACATAATCGCGGCTCATCTCGAAGAGAACGGGATCGACGCGCTCGCGGATCATTTCTCCGATCGCCGAAGACTTCACGGCCTTCAAGTCGAGCGCCCCGGTGAGGGCGGCCAGCGCCCAGCCCCGATCGGGATCGCGCGTCTTGCGCATATAATCGCCGATCAGTGCGAGCTTGCCATTGCGAGAAGGCGTGTAGACCAGCCCGTCGAGAAGCTGCGCAAATTCACGCATCGTCTTCGTCCTCACGGCCTACCATCGCCAGGGCGCGGGCGCGCATCTGGCGCATTGCGCACCAGTGGACGAGCGCCTCTTCGCGACCGTGCGTGACCCAGGTTTCGGTCGGCGCGACTTCGCGGATGGTGGTGGTAAGTTCTTCCCAATCTGCGTGATCCGAAATTATCAGCGGCAGTTCGACGTTACGCTGGCGCGCACGTTGTCGCACGCGCATCCAGCCTGACGCCATGGCGGTGATAGGGTCGGGCAGGCGGCGGCTCCAGCGGTCGTTAAGGGCAGAGGGCGGAGATATCACGATATGGCCGCGCATGTCCTTTGCGGCTACGCCCGCGGCGGGGCGTAACTCGCCCAGTTCCACGCCAAAGTCAGAGTAGAGCGCGCACATCTTCTCCATCGCGCCGTGGATGTAGATGGCATCATGGTGGCCCCGGTCACGTAACTCGCAGATGATACGCTGCGCTTTCCCCAACGCGTAGGCACCGACCAGTACGCAGCGTTCGGGATGGGCATGAAGTGCGCCGAGCAGGCGGTCGATCTCGCTGCCCGTGTCGGGGTGGCGGAAAACTGGGAGACCGAAGGTTGCTTCGGTGACGAAGATGTCACATGGGACCGGGACAAACGCCGGGCAGGTCGGGTCGGGGCGGCGCTTGTAATCACCGGTAACGACGACTCGCTCTCCGGCGTGGTCGAGTATGATCTGTGCGGATCCGAGAACATGACCTGCGGGCACATAGCGGATCGACACGTCGCCAAGCTGGAATTGCTCGTCATAGGCAAGCGGCGTGCCGTCCGCCGTGCCGTAGCGCAGCGCCATGATCGCCAACGTTTCACGCGTTGCCCAGACATGGCCATGGCCGCCTCGCGCATGATCGGCGTGGCCATGCGTCACGAGTGCGCGATCACGGGGCTGGCTTGGATCTATCCAGGCGTCGGCGGGGCGAACATAGATGCCGGTCGGATGCGGCTCTATCCAGTGGAGAACGGATGACATGCTCGCTCAAGATGGGAGCACATAGGTTAGTTCCGCAAGGGCTGCGTTAAGCCGCTTCCGCCAGACGCAATTCGAGGCGATCCCAGATCTCGACCAGTGCAGAAACCAGTTCGCGCATCATCGTTTCGTCGTGGGCCGGACCGGGCGTGAAGCGCAAACGCTCGGTGCCGCGCGGCACGGTGGGATAGTTGATGGGCTGCACATACACGCCATACTCTGCGAGCAGGATATCGCTGATCCGCTTGGCCTTGACCGGATCGCCGACCATCAGCGGCACGATGTGCGTGACGGAGGGCATAACGGGCAGGCCTGCACCGCGCATCAATGTCTTGAGTGTCGTGGCGGCGGCTTGCTGACCATCGCGCTCAGCGCTGGATGCCTTAAGATGGCGCACACTTGCGAGCGCTCCTGCGACGAGCACGGGCGAAAGCGAAGTCGTGAAGATGAAGCCGGGCGCATAGCTGCGGATCACGTCGATGATCATCTGATCGGCAGCGATATAGCCGCCCATTACGCCGAACGCCTTGCCCAGCGTGCCTTCCACGATGGTCAGGCGATGGGCGTTCCCGTCGCGGTCGGAAATGCCGCCGCCTCGTGGACCGTACATGCCCACGGCATGCACTTCGTCGAGGTAGGTGAGGGCATTGAACTCGTCGGCCAAGTCGCAAAGCGCGTCGATCGGCGCAACATCGCCGTCCATCGAATAAACGCTCTCGAAGGCGATCAGCTTGGGCGCTTCGGGGTCGGACGCTTCCAGCAACTCGCGCAAATGCACGACATCATTATGGCGGAACACCTGCTTTTCGCAGCCTGAATTGCGGATTCCCGCGATCATCGAGGCGTGGTTCAGTTCATCGGAATAGATGATGCAGCCAGGCAGCAGCTTGGCCAGCGTCGAGAGCGTGGCTTCGTTCGACACATAGCCGCTGGTAAACAGCAACGCGCCTTCCTTGCCATGCAGGTCGGCAAGTTCGCCTTCCAGATCGACATGATAATGCGTGTTGCCGCCAATGTTGCGAGTGCCGCCGGAGCCTGCGCCAACGTCATGCAGGGCCTCTTCCATGGCGGAAACGACAGCGGGGTGCTGACCCATGGCGAGATAATCGTTGGAGCACCAGACGGTGATGGGCTTGGGACCATTATGGCCGTGGAAGCAGCGCGCGTTGGGGAAATTCCCCTTGTTGCGGAGAATATCGATGAAGACGCGGTAGCGGCCTTCGCTGTGTAGGCGATCGATGGCCTGGCTGAAGATATGCTTGTAGTTCACGGCCCGTCCCGACTGCTGCATCCCCTGTGTCGCGCCATTTAACGGGGCAGTTTGCGATTTACCAGTGATAACCATTCGCAACAGCCGCATGGTGACGAGGAAACGGATCGTGCCGCCAAATCACAACGCCTCGATCCGATCCAGCCCAAATTCACGCAAGGCTGGTGCCAACGCTTGTGTCGCGTCGTCGATCCGCGTGAACACGGCAAGGCCGGGTGCACGTTCGTCCGGCCAGGGCTGGCCATCAGTGAGATAGGCTATCCGGCGCGCTATTCCTGCTCCGCCATCGACAAAGGTCAGCGAGCGAGGACTTCCCGCCGCAAGTTCCTCTGTCACCAGGGGAAAATGCGTGCAGGCCAGAACTACGACATCCATCTCATCGCCGCGTGGCTGCAAGAGCAATCCATCCAGGGCGGTCTGAGCGACGGTGTCGTCCAGAGTTTCGCCGCGCAGCTTGGCCTCGGCCAGTGCCACCAGCGCGGCAGATCCATGGCGCAGGATCGTGCAGTCCGCGCCGTGTTCGGCAGCAAGGCGATCGACATAGGGCTGGCGAACGGTCGCATCCGTACCCAGCACGCCGATGACGCGCGTCTTCGATTGTTCGGCGGCGGGCTTTATCGCGGGTACGGTGCCGACTACCGGCACATCGAGCGCGGCACGGACGACCGACAGCGCAATGGTCGAGGCGGTGTTACAGGCAATGACGACGAGACGCGGCCGATACCGCTCCACCAGGCGCCCCAGCAAAGCCGGCACGCGCGCCGCGATTTCGGCCTCACTTTTCGTACCGTAAGGAAAGCCCGCTGAGTCAGCAGCATAGACGACCGGCATGGTTGGTAAGAGAGCGCGGGCAGGGCCAAGGATGGAGAGGCCGCCCACGCCGGAATCGAAAAACAGGACGGGAGCATTTGCTAAGACAGCCATATTCTTCGTTTCATCGCTCCGATTATTGAAGTCAACCATGGCGCGCCGGATAACTCGCCTCTAAAGCACCGCATGGATCGGGCGCGTTCGTCGTCCGTCCGGCTCATCTTCGCTATATGGGACCGATTACGATGCCATCCACTTCGCTCGCGTTGATTGCCGCCATTATCGGATATCTGCTCGGTGCGATCCCGTTCGGCTTGCTCATCACGCGTTTTTCCGGGGCCGGGGATTTACGGCAGATCGGGTCAGGCAACATTGGTGCGACCAATGTTTTACGGACTGGCCGCAAAGGGCTGGCGGCGCTGACGCTGTTGTTCGACTTGGCGAAAGGCGCGGCGGCTGTCGCTATCGGCGGAATGATCGATCCTGCACATGGCGCGGTGATCGGTGGCGTCATGGCGTTCATCGGTCACTGCTATCCGGTGTGGCTGCGCTTTGCCGGGGGCAAGGGCGTGGCGACGATGATGGGCGTGGTGTTGGCGCTGCACTGGCCGAGTGGGCTACTGTTCGCGGCGGTGTGGATCGGTGCGCTGCTGGTGCTGCGCTGGTCGTCGGTCGGTGGCATGTCAGCGGCGGTCAGCGCGCCCATCGGGGCGTGGTTCTGGGGTCATCCACAACTCGCGCAGGCGTTTGCGGGGATGGCCGCTGTCGTGTTGTGGCGTCATCGCGCCAACATCAAGCGCTTGATCGCCGGCACGGAGCCGAAGGTCGGCAAGAAGGGTTAAGCGGTTGGATCAGTCACGCCTCGATAGCCTGCGCCTCATCCGTTCGCCGCAGATCGGTCCCGTCACCTATCGCCAGTTGATCACTCGCTATGGCTCTGCAACGCGGGCGCTGGCGGCGATCCCGGACTTGGCGGCGCGTGGTGGTGGGAAGCCTCCGCGTCTGGCCGATATGGCGATCGTACTGCGAGAGGTGGAGCGGACGCAATCGCTGGGCGCGTCCTATTTGTTCATCGGCGAGGCGGAGTACCCCGCCCTGCTTGCGGAGATGGAAACGGCACCGCCTGCGCTGATCTATCGTGGCGATCTGTCGCTTGCCACGCGCCGCTGTATCGGGATGGTCGGCGCGCGCAATGCGTCCGCGGCGGCATGCCGGTTTGCGCGGATGCTGGCGCAAGGTCTCGGTGCGGAGCGTGTGACGGTGGTGTCCGGGCTGGCGCGCGGGATCGATACCGCTGCACATCAGGGTGCGCTGGAGGGCGGGACGATCGGGGTAATCGCCAGCGGGATCGACATCGCATATCCGCCAGAGAACGGCGCGTTGCAGGAACAGGTCGCGACGAAAGGCTTGCTACTGGCCGAGCAACCGCCGGGAACACAGCCGCTGGCGCGGCATTTTCCATCGCGCAACCGGATCATTGCGGGGCTGTCGGTTGGCACGGTGGTCGTCGAGGCTGCGCCCAAATCAGGGTCGCTCATTACCGCGCGGTTGGCAGGGGAAGCGGGACGCGACGTGATGGCGGTCCCCGGCTCGCCGCTCGACCCGCGCGCGCAGGGCTGCAATCAGTTGATCCGCGAAGGTGCGATCCTGGTTCAATCGGTGGCCGATATTCTTGAAGCTGTCGGGCCGATCCACGGTGCGATGCTCCGCCAGCCCGTCGATCCGTTCATTCCGGCGGTAGCGGATGCCAGCGATACGGAGCGCCGTCGCATCATTGATCTGCTGGGTCCCGTGCCGGTGCCGGTGGACGAACTGATCCGGCAATCAGCTATTCCGCCCGCGCTGGTTCATACTGTCCTTCTTGAACTGGAACTCGCGGGGCGGGTGGAACGACACGCGGGTGGTCGGGTGAGTCTCTGCGGGTGATGGCAATGGTCGCTTGACGACCGCAAATTTCTCCCTCCAGACTCGCGCGTATACGTGAGAGTTACTTTCAACAGAGGTTTTCGGCAGCAATATGCAGCTAGTCATCGTAGAATCGCCGGCCAAGGCGAAGACCATCGAGAAATATCTGGGCGGGGATTTCCACGTCCTGGCGTCCTATGGCCATATTCGCGATTTGCCGCCCAAGGATGGGTCGGTGAACCCTGACGATGGCTTTGCGATGTCATGGGAAAATTACGGCGACAAAGCGCGCCAGCTGAAAGCAATTACCGACGCCGCCAAGCAAGCTACGCGCCTCATTCTCGCAACTGACCCCGATCGGGAAGGCGAAGCGATCAGCTGGCATGTGCAGGAAGTCCTGCGCGCGAAAAAGGCGCTGCCTCAAGTGGTTGACCGCGTAACTTTCAATGCGATCACAAAGGCTGCGGTGCTGGACGCAATGGCCCATCCTCGCGCGCTGGACGAGGATCTGATCGATGCTTACCGCGCCCGTCGTGCGCTGGATTATCTTGTGGGCTTTACGCTGTCGCCGGTGCTTTGGCGCAAGTTGCCGGGTGCCAAGTCGGCGGGGCGGGTGCAGTCCGTGGCTCTGCGTCTCATCGTTGAGCGTGAGCGGGAAATCGAGAGCTTTACGGCGCAGGAATATTGGTCGGTTTCCGCCGAGATGGAGCAGGGCGGGGTATCGTTCACCTCGCGGCTGATCCGCTGGAAGGGCGAGAAGATCGAGCGGCTGACGATCGGCAAGGAGGGCGATGCACTCGCCGCCAAGGCCGACGTCGAGGCGGGGCGCTTCACCGTCCAGAGCGTCGAGACCAAGCCGGTCACACGCAATCCCCCACCGCCGTTCACGACTTCGACCTTGCAGCAGGAGGCCGCGCGCAAGCTGGGCTTCTCAGCCAGCCACACCATGCGGATCGCGCAGCAACTCTACGAAGATGGCGCGATCACCTACATGCGTACGGACGGCGTGCAGATGGATCACAGCGCCATTTCGGCAGCCCGCAAGGCGATATCCGATCGTTACGACGGCGGCTATGTCCCTGAAAAGCCTCGCCAGTACCAAACGAAGGCCAAGAATGCGCAGGAAGCGCATGAGGCCATTCGTCCAACGGAGTTCACGCGCGACAAGGTCGGCAGCGGCGATCATGCGCGGCTTTACGATCTGGTGTTCAAGCGTGCGCTGGCAAGCCAGATGGCGTCGGCGCGGATGGAGCGGACGACGATCGATATGGTCGATGGAAGCGGCAGCCACACCCTGCGCGCTACCGGTCAGGTCGTGATCTTCCCCGGTTTCCTGGCGCTGTACGAGGAAGGCCGCGACGACGCGGAGGACGAGGACGGCAAGCTGTTGCCGCGCCTCGCGCAAGGCGATGCTCCCGCGAAGAAAGCCGTCAATGCCGAGCAGCATTTCACGCAGCCGCCGCCGCGCTACAGCGAGGCGAGCCTCGTCAAGCGGCTGGAAGAATTGGGGATCGGTCGACCGTCGACTTATGCTTCGACGCTCCAGACGCTGAAGGACCGCGACTATGTGCGGGTGGAGAAGAACCGCTTCTTCGCAGAGGAAAGCGGGCGGCTGGTCACGGCGTTCCTCGAGCGATTCTTCGAACGCTATGTGAGCTATGATTTCACGGCGGGCATGGAAGACGAACTGGACGATGTGTCCGGCGGCCGTGCGCAATGGCAGGCCGTGCTGGAGGCGTTCTGGAAGGACTTCAAGCCCAAGACCCAGGAAGTGATGGAGCAGAAGCCCTCCGAAGTCACGGCTGAGTTGGACAAGTTCCTGGAACCGATGCTGTTCCCACCCAAGGCGGATGGCAGCGATCCGCGCGCCTGTCCGCTATGCGATGACGGTAAGCTGTCACTGCGTGGCGGGCGTTTCGGCGCGTTCATCGCCTGCTCCAATTATCCCGAGTGTAAGTTTACGCGGAAGTTCGGGCAGCCCGGCGGCGATGGCACCGCGGATACTGGTCCGGAAGCGCTGGGCCAGCATCCCGATACCGGGCAGGATATCATTCGGAAGAGCGGTCGCTTTGGCCCCTATATCGAGATGGGCGAAGGCAAGGAAGCCAAGCGCGGGTCGATCCCAAAGGACTTGCCCGATGGCGAGTTGACGCTTGATTGGGCTGTGAAGTTGCTGAGCCTGCCGCGCACGGTTGGCGATCATCCCGAGACTGGCAAGCCGATCGTGGCGAACATCGGACGTTTTGGACCATATCTGCTGCATGACGGTAAATATGCACGACTCTCCGGTACGGCAGAGATATTCGAGACGGGCATGAACGCAGCGGTCGCCAAGCTGGCGGACGCCGCGAACAAGGGGCCACGTGCGGCTGGCGGTCGTGAGCCGCTGAAGGTGCTAGGCAAGCATCCGCGATCCGAGGCCGAGATCAAGCTGATGGAGGGGCGCTACGGGGCATATGTGACCGATGGCGAAACGAATGCGACGCTGCCCAAGACCGTGGACAAGGACGCGTTAACGCTGGAGGAAGCGGCGCAGTTGATCGACGCGCGCGCTGCGGCGGCTCCAGCGAAAAAGGGCAAGAAGAAAGCCGCGCCCAAGAAGGCTGCGGCGAAGAAAGCGCCTGCGAAGAAGGTGGCGGCTCCTAAGAAAGCCGCCCCGAAAAAGAAGGCAGTGGCGGCAGAGTAAACGTCACCCCGCCTCAAGGCCGGGGTGACGGGGCATTACTCCACCCAATCCAGTCCGATGTCGCGATAGACGCTGCGGTCGTCTTCCCAGCCTTCCTTCACCTTGACATGGAGGTAAAGGTGGACGGGTTTGCCAACCAGTGCCGCAAGTTCTGCGCGGGCCTGGGAGCCGATTTGCTTGAGACGCTGGCCGCCTTTGCCCAGCACGATGGCGCGCTGCGTAGGCCGTCCGATCAGGATTTGCTGGTGAATTTCCAGTGAGCCATCGGGACGCTCGGTATACTTCTCTGTCTCGACCGCCGCCGCATAAGGCAATTCGGCGTGGAGCTGATGATAAAGCTGTTCTCGCGTGATTTCAGCCGCCATCATCCGGTCGGTCGCATCGGACACCTGATCTTCCGGGAAATGCCACGGTCCTTCCGGCATCAACTTGGCAAGCGCCGCCTTGAACTCCGGCAAGCCATCACCGGTCGCAGCGCTGACGAAGAATATCTCTTCAAAACCTACCGCCGCATTCAGCTTCTCGGCATGAACGAGAAGCTTTTCCTTGGTCGCGATGTCGACTTTGTTGATAATGAGCAGCTTGCGCTCCTTGCGCCCTTTCAATCCCTCGACCGCGCGCTCCAGCTTGGTGCCCAGCCCAGCCTTGCCGTCGATCACAAGCGCAATCAGGTCCGCGCCCTGCGCGCCGCCCCATGCCGCTTGCACCATCGCGCGGTCCAGCCTGCGCTTAGGCTCGAAAATACCGGGCGTGTCGACTAGGATCAGTTGCGCGTCACCCTCGATTGCTACGCCCATGATGCGCACCCGCGTGGTCTGCGCTTTCGGGCTGGTGATTGCGACCTTCTGCCCGACCAGCGCATTGACCAGGGTGGACTTGCCCGCATTCGGCGCGCCGACCACGGCGACGACGCCGCAGCGTGGTTGATTTTCGATGGATGTCATGCCGCCGCCATAGAGGAGCGGGCGGTAAATGAGAAGGCTAACTAAGCTGTGTCAGCATCGCCTTTGCCGCAGCAGTTTCCGCCTCCTGCTTCGACGCCCCTTCGGCCGAGGCTTCGCCGATGCCCTTGATCGAAACCGTGACGGCGAAGCGCAGATTGTGGTGCGGACCAGTCTTGCCAGTCATCACATATTCCGGCGGGCGTCGCTGATTGGCGGCGGCCCATTCCTGAAGCGCGGATTTGGGATGTTTGGGCGCGGAATCCTGTGTGTCCACGCGGCCCGCCCATAGCCGCCGCACGAAGGCTTTGGCTGGCTCCATTCCCGCGTCGAGGAACAGCGCGCCGATGATCGCCTCCATCACATCGCCCAGGACATTGTCGCTATCGGTAGCGCCATCGTCGCGAGCCTGTTTGCCCAGCACCATATGCTTGGGTATGCCAACATCGCGCGCGACTTCGGCACAGGTCTCGCCGGATACCAGAGCATTGAACCGGCGGGAGAGCTTTCCTTCCGGTTCCGCAGGGAAATGTTCGAACAGCCATTCGGCCACGACCAGCCCCAGCACGCGGTCGCCCAGAAATTCCAGCCGCTCATAATTTGCGGCTGCGGCGCTACCATGCGTCAGCGCCTGCATGAACAAGGCTGGACGGGTGGGGACGCCAGCGATCAGCGCCTTTAACCAGTCCGCCGTATCGGCGCGCATCAGAAGCTTTCGCCGATCCGGTCCCACCGCGCGGCGGTGAACCAGGTCCATGGAAGCAGCCATTGCGCGCTGCCGTCTGTCGAAAAAACGGATACCATCGCGCGCCCGACAAGGTTTTCCTGCGGGACGAGACCGATGCCACCGCCGGCCTCTGCCGGGAAGCGGCTGTCGGCACTGCGGTCACGGTTGTCGCCCATCAGGAACAGGCGACCTTCGGGCACGACCACAGTGTCGCGGTCGTCGGCGGGACCATCTGGGTCGAGATCGAGGACATTGTAGCTTTTGCCGTTCGGCAAGGTCTCGCGATATTGCGGATATCGGCACATGCGCGAACCGTCCTGCGCGTGCTCTTCGAATTGGACGCGGTAGCAGGGCGATGGGTTGCCGTCCTTCTCCGACGCGGCAACCATGTTGGGCGAGGCGGGGATGACGAGATCGGCAACTTTCACTTTCGGAATGGCTTGCCCGTTCAGGATCACCGTGCCGCCCTGAACGGAAATCAGATCGCCGGGCAGGCCGATGACGCGCTTTATATAATCGTTGCGCTGATCTGGCGGCGCCTTGAACACGACCACATCGCCCCGCTCTGGCTGCGAAGCGAAGATGCGGCCGGGGATCAGTGGTACGCCGAACGGCAGGCTGTAGCGCGAATAGCCATAGGGCCACTTCGCCACGAGCAGATAGTCGCCGATCAGCAAGCGCGGCTGCATGGATTCGGAGGGAATGTTGAAGGGCGACATGATGAAGCTGCGCAGGACGATCACGAAGATCGTCAGCTTTGCGAGGAACCACAGAAAGTCCCCCGTTTCCGATTTTCCGCTCATTCTCGTCTGTCGCTTCCCTTGGGTTATGATCGCGGCTTTGCGGCGTCCTATCGCCAAGGTCAAGGGACGGTGATTCTCCCGTCTATGCAAGCGGGAGTTCCTTTCGCTATGGAGGCGATGAATCTCCGTGTGCAGCGGGGGCGCACGCCTCTCATTCAGAAGGA
>JBPPMC010000341.1:0-6087 GCA_051305835.1 Sphingobium sp. | reverse complement strand
GCTGTGGAAAAAATATCAGCCCGGCATGATCGGCGGCTCGGGTGAACGCGCGTTGAAGATCGTCGAAGCGCTGCCAATTGGCACTTTCGGGAAACTCGCCATCGTTGAATTCGACGGGCAGCGTTTGCTGGTCGCGATCACGCGCGGACGTATCGAGAAGCTCGCCGAGGGCAAGGCCGTGCCCAAGAGCCTTGCAGGAGCCTCCCCAGCGGAAATCGCCGGAGGTTTCGGGCGTGTTCGCTAAGCCAGGCGTAGAACTCTCCCCGTCATCCCCGCGAAGGCAGGGATCTCGCTTTTCTATCGACACTAGCAGTAGAAGCCGAAACTCTGCCTTCGCAGGGGTGACGAAGTATATTGTTGCAGCGGTTATTGTGTTCGCGCTCGCGTTCCTCCTCATCGACCCAGCTTTCGCGCAGGCCGCTGCGTCTCCATCAGGTCCGGCCGCCGCCTCCGGGGCGCTGTCGCGTGCTATGAACCAGGTGTCGGGCGATGGCCGCCCGCTGTCGCTGTCGCTGCAAATCCTGATCCTGATGAGCCTGCTGACGGTGCTGCCGTCTTTGGTCCTCATGATGACGAGTTTCACGCGCATCATCATCGTACTGTCGCTGCTGCGTCAGGCTCTGGGCCTGCAACAGACGCCGCCCAATCAGGTGCTGGTCGGCCTTGCGCTGTTCCTCTCGCTTTTCGTGATGCGTCCCGCCATCGACCAGATCAACGCGCAGGCCTACACGCCCTACGGTAGCGGCCAGATATCCATTGAGGAAGCCGTCGGGCGCGGCGGCAAGGTGCTGCACAACTTCATGGCCAAGCAGACGCGCGAGAGCGACTTGAAGCTGTTCTCCGGCCTCGCCGAAGCGCCGCAATATCGCACCATCGCAGACGTGCCATTCACGATCCTGCTGCCCGCTTTCGTGACCAGCGAGTTGAAGACGGCGTTCCAGATCGGCTTCATGATCTTCCTGCCGTTCCTCATCATCGATCTTGTCGTTGCATCGACCCTGATGGCGCTCGGCATGATGATGTTGTCGCCCACGATCATCTCCATGCCGTTCAAACTATTGCTGTTCGTGCTGGTGGATGGATGGGCGCTGACGATGGGGTCGCTGGCCGGATCGTTCGCGACATGACGACGCACCATGGATAACGCCGATTTCTTCATGGGCCTCGCGCAGCAGGCGCTGTGGATCACGGCTTTGGCCGCTGGTCCCATTTTGCTGCCCGCGCTGATCGGTGGCGTCATCATCGGCATGATTCAGGCGGCGACATCGATCAACGAGCAGACAGTCAGTTTCGTGCCAAAGCTCATCATCGTCATGGCCACGCTGGCGCTGTTCGGTGGATCGATCCTGCTGCTGATCGCCGATTTCACACGCGAGATATTCGAGCGTATTCCGGACGTGCTGCATTGATTGCGCCGGGCTTCGTCGGCGTCGAGGCGCAGCTGTGGATCATGCTGATTGCGATGATCCGGCCCGGTGCTGCTTTTCTGGCGGCCCCAATCTTCGGGGCTAATGCCGTGCCGGTGCAGTTGCGCCTGATCCTCAGCCTCGCACTTGGCATCGCCGCGCTTAACACGGTGACGATCACTCTGCCCGTAGGCGGCATTGCCAGCTTTGCGGGCATTTCGATGGTGGTCGGCGAAGTGCTGGCAGGGTTGGCCATGGGGTTCGCCCTCCAGATCGGCTATGCGGCGGCGTTCGTGGCGGGTGAGACCATCGGCAATACCATGGGCCTGGGCTTTGCCGCGATGGTCGATCCGTTGTCGGGATCATCCACGCAGGCAGTCGGCCAGTATTTGTCGATCCTCGCGACCTTCATTCTGCTGGCGATGGACGGGCATTTGATGCTCATCAGCTATGTCGTGGAAAGCTACAAGGCGATGCCGCCTGGTGGCGCGATGCTGTCCGGGCAGGCGGCGTATAATCTTGTGATGTTCGGCGGCACGCTACTTGGCGCGGGTCTGACCGTCGCCTTGCCTGTGGGCTTTGCGCTGGTGCTGGTGCAGTTGGTAATGGGCATGCTCGCCCGTTCCGCGCCATCGCTCAACCTTTTCTCGGTCGGGATGCCGGTCACCTTGCTGTTCGGCCTTGTCCTGATGGCGATTGCCGCGCCGATCATGGGGCAGGGGATCACGGCGTCGCTTCGCGCTGGTCTGGAACAGGCCGAAGCCATAGCGACGGGGAAATAGCCATGGCGCAGAACCCGACCGGAGGCGGCGAGAAAACCGAGAAACCGACACCAAAGAAACTGGAGGAGGCTCGCAAGAATGGCGACATTCTCCAGTCGCGAGAACTCGGCACGGCGATGGTGGTGATGGCGGGCGTCGGCTGCATGGCAGTCACGGGGCCGATGTTGTTTTCCGCGATGGGCGAGATGCTGCGCCGCGGCCTGCGCTTCGATCGCGCCGATGTCGTGGATTTTTCGCCAGCCGAACGCGGCTATGCGCTTTTGCAGAGCGTTGCATTCCCGGTAGCCGCAATCCTGCTGGCCACCGTCGTGGCGGCCATCGCTGCGCCCGCGATTCTCGGATCGCTCGGCTTTCGCTCCGGCGCGTTTGCCCCCAAGGCGTCGAAGCTGAACCCCATGAGTGGTCTCAAGCGTATCTTCGGGCCGCAGGGTCTGATGGAATTGTTGAAGTCGATTGCCAAGGTCGCGCTGATGGGCGCAGTCGGTTTCTGGCTGATATGGGACCGGATCGAGGCCATCGTCGGCATGGGTACGGCGGGGCTGGAGCCTGCGTTGATGGAATTGGGCAGCATCTTCATCTTCGCCTGCATCGCCATGGCGGGCGCGCTGATGATCGTTGCCGGTATCGACGTGCCTGCGCAGATCTTCCAGCGCGGTAAACGCCTCGCCATGACCAAGCAGGAAGTGAAGGACGAGCATAAGGAAAGCGAAGGCTCGCCCGAGTTGAAGGGCCATATCCGGCAGAAGCAGTTCGAGATGATGAGCGGATCGGCGCGCAAGGCCGTAGCCGAAGCCAATGTCATCATCACCAACCCCACGCACTTTGCCGTGGCGCTGCGCTATCATCCTGGCAAGGACGCTGCGCCCGTCGTGGTCGCGCGGGGTCGCGATGCAATTGCGGCGGCGATCCGCGAACTGGCCGACACGAACAAGGTGCCGGTGCTGCAATATCCCGAGCTGGCGCGTGCGATCTACTTCACGTCGCGCGCCGGGCAGGTCGTGGACGAGGCGCTCTATATGGCGGTGGCTACCGTCCTCGCCTTCGTATTTCGGGTCGAAAACCGTTTGGCGAGCGAAATGGATCGCCCCTTCATCAACGTCCCCGATGCGTTGAGATTCGACGCCGATGGCAAGCAAGTTGCAGGGGCTAAAGGGTAAATTTAAGTTTAGGCTCGTTCGTCCGTATTATCTTCACGGGGACGCATTAGGATGATGCGTATGAACGACTATATTCAGCGTAGCGAGATATCGCCAGTGGATCGTACGGCACCCCGTCCGGTAGCACCTGCGACGCCGGTACGTTCTGGTATCGACACGCTCCCACAACCCAATATTCCTTCCCCGGCCGCAGAAGATCTGGGCGAAGGCGCGGACATTGCGGCGGGTAGCGAAGAGCAGCTTGCCAGCGCGGCCGAATATGCCCGCACGCAGGCGCAACTTGCGGATATCATTGCGTCGATCCGGGCAGCGGGAACCAGTCTGCAAGCTCTGGAGGGCGCGAATGACGCTCTAAATTCGCTGACGCCGACCCCGATCGTGATCGTACCACTCCCGGCCAGCAGGGACATGCTGGAGCAAGCTGCGCGGGTGGCGCGGCAGTTGCTTGCCAATGCGGCAATGGCGCGCTTCGCGCAATCGAACGTGCAACCTGGCACAGTGGACAGCATCCTTTCGCAAGTGGCCTGAACAGCGTCCGGGCTATCCGGCTAAGCGCGAAAATTTCCTAAAGGTCTTCAGCCCTCTGCCGTTCTTTCCCATTGAAAGGATCGCACTTCATGTCTTCCATCAGCAGCAGCATCGCCAATTCCCTGGGCGTCGGATCGGGCGTCAATTCGTCGCAGATCGTGGCGGACCTGACGGCGGCGGTGCGTGGTCCGAAGGAAAGTGTGATCAACGGCAAAATCTCGCTGAACAATGCCCGGATTTCCGGCCTTGCTTCTGCAACGAGTGCGCTGACGAACTTTGCCAAATCCTTGACCGACCTGACGGCAGGCGCGAACTTCGCGGGTCAACCCGCTTCCAATGACCCCACCATCGTTGGGGTGAGCTTGCTTCCGGGTGGCGTGCCCAAGGGCTTGCCCGCACAGATCGAAGTGCAGCAGCTTGCCGCAAGCCAGACCAACGAATCCGGTTTTCTTGCCAACGGCGCGACAGAGGTGGGCCTTGGCAAACTGACGCTTAGCGCTGGCGGCAAAAGCTATGCGGTTGAAGTGACGTCGGCCAATAACACGCTGGACGGTCTGGCAAGCGCCATCAACGCGACGGGATCGGGCGTTACAGCTTCGGTCGTTACGGACAATCGCGGTTCACGGCTGGTGCTCAAAGGCCAGACGGGCGCAGCCAATGGCTTCTCGATAGCGTCGGACACGGCGGACAGCGATCTTCAGCGGTTTGCCACCACTGCGACAGCCAGCACCATGACGCAGAAATCGGCGGCACTCGACAGCATCATCAGGATCGACGGCGTCGAGATGCGGAACAATACCAACACCGTCAATACCGCACTTCCCTATATCCGTATCGATCTCAACAAGGCAGAGCCGGGCACCAGCGTCACGCTCGCCAGCACCCAGCCGACCACGACGATGCGCGATCTGGTGACGGAATTCGTGTCGGCCTACAACACGCTGCGGACGGCGCTCAACGCCGCTACGGCAGCCGGTTCCGACACTAGCAACGCCGGGCCGTTGAGCGGAGACTCGGGCGTCCGTGATATGGTGCGTCAGCTATCGCGCCTCAGTTCTTCGATGCTCGCGACTTCCGGCCCGTACCGCACGCTGAGCGACATCGGCGTAGGCACCAATCGCGACGGCACGCTGAAGTTGGACACGGCGCAACTCGATGCTGCCCTGACCGCCGATCCCGCCGCAGTGACGCAGATGTTGAACCCATCCGTACCCAGCGCGACCAATCCCGGCATCTCGGGCGCGGTCACCCAGATCAAGGATCTGCTGCTGGGTGATGGCGGATCACTGAAAAGTGCGAACGCCAAATATGATACGCTCAAGAAAGCCTATGCCAGTCAGCTGGAAAAGCTGAACATCGACATGGAAAATTACGAGGCGCGTACCGCTGCCATCTACGCGGCGATGGATACCAAGCTCGCGGCGTTGAAGGCGACGCGGAGCTACATCGAACAACAGGTCAAGGTGTGGAACGGCGATAACTAATCGCATTCCTCAACTCTGATTATCTTCAAGACTCCCATCTATAAGGACCAGACGTATCATGTTCTACAGCCAGGGATATGCAGGCATCGGCGCAACCGCACGGGCGAACAGCGCAAGTCGCGCCTACGCCGCCATTCACGCAGGCAGCCGCATAGAAGGCGCGACGCCGCACAGCTTGGTGAAGGTACTTTTCGACGAATTGATCTTTGCTCTGGACGCAGCGGTCCTGGCCGAGAAGCAGCAGGATAGCGCCAAGGCATCCGACAAGCAGGCGCGTGCCATGTCGATCCTGCATGCTCTGGAATCGAGCCTGGATTTCGATCGCGGCGGTGACGTTGCAGTGTCGCTGGCGCAGATATATCGCGCTGGTCGCAAACTGTTGCTGGAGGGCGCGCGGGCGCGCGATGTCGCACCCGTCGAGGAGGCGCGCGCCATGATCGCGGAAATCGCGAGCGCGTGGGAACAGATCGGCTAAATCCTGCGCAATTTGGTCGCGCGAGTGGTGTTGACGCTCTACCGCGCGTGGCTGTATAGGCGTTCCTCGCAACAGGGCGGCCCGGCGGGGGCCGCCTTTTTGCTTTCCGGCGCTTTTGCCAAAGTCACCCGCCCTCGTGAAGTACACGTAAACTGAAAGGGACGCTCATGTCGATTACGCCGCTCATGCCCGTTTACCCCCGGTGCGATGTACGGCCGGTCCGAGGAGAAGGGTGCTACCTCATCGGTGAGCGAG
>JBPPMC010000188.1:0-8097 GCA_051305835.1 Sphingobium sp. | reverse complement strand
TTTTCTCCGAATTGAGAGTTGCGCATGTTCATCACTCCTGCCTTTGCCCAAGCCGCCGCCTCTGGCTCCGGTGCTGGGGGTGGGTCCGCAGGGATCATCGCGAATATCCTGCCGCTGGTCCTTATCTTCGTCGTCTTCTACTTCCTGCTGATCCGTCCGCAGCAAACGCGGATGAAGAGCCACAAGGCCAAAATCGATGCGGTCAAGAAAAACGATCAGGTCGTCACCGGCGGCGGCCTTGTCGGCAAGGTGGTTCGCGTCGACGACCTTTATGTGGATGTCGAACTTGCGCCCGGCATGAAGGTGAAGGCGGTCAAGGCGACCATCTCCGACGTGCTTGACCCCGCGAACGCCAAACCGGCGAACGACTAACTCCATGTTGACCTTCCCGCGCTGGAAAATCGCGCTTATCCTGCTGACGCTCGGCATTGGCATCCTCTGTGCGATCCCGAGTTTCGTGCCGGAGCGCATTACGTCGCAATGGCCCAAGGCGTTGCAGACGCGCGTCAATCTGGGCCTCGATTTGTCGGGCGGCAGCCACTTGCTGCTGGAGGCAAGTACGCAGGATGTCGCGAAGGCGCGACTCACCAACATGGAAGACCAGATCCGCACCGAATTGCGCCGGGGCGACCCGCGTATTGCGATCGGCGATATCTCGCGCCGCGATGACAAGCTGTCCTTCATGGTCCGCAATCCGGCGCAGGTCGACGCCGCCGTGGAGCGGATCCGTCCATTGACTCAGGGCGCGGGCATGACCGGCCAGCGCGATTTCGACGTGACCGTATTGGACGGCAGCACCATCGTGCTCAGCCCCACTGATGCTGGCAATACCGCCGCCGTCAACAGCGCGATGGAAGTCGCCACCGAAGTCATCCGCAAGCGCATCGACGAACTCGGCACGCGTGAACCCAGCATCGTGCGGCAGGGCGATAATCGCATCGTCGTGCAGGTGCCGGGCCTGCAGGATCCAAAGCAATTGAAGGCTTTAATCGGCCAGACCGCGAAGCTGGAATTCAAGCTGGTCGATACTACGGCCAATCCCGCCGATGTCGCACAGCGCCGTGCGCCGGTGGGCAGCGAAATCCTGCCCTATCCCAACAATCCTTCGGGCGTGCCGTTCATAGCCGTGAAGCGTCAGGTGATGGTGTCGGGTGACGAGCTGTCCACCGCGTCGCAAGCATATGACCAGAGTAATTTGCCTGCCGTCTCGATCACCTTCAATTCCTCCGGTGGCCGCAAATTCGGCAAGGTGACGAGCGAGAATGTCAACCGTCCCTTCGCGATCATCCTGGATGGGAAGGTGCTGTCCGCGCCGAACATCAACGAACCAATTTTAGGCGGCACTGCGCAGATCAGCGGCAACTTTACTGTGCAGAGCGCAAATCAGCTTGCGATTGCGCTGCGGTCCGGCAAGCTGCCGGTGGAGCTGAAGGTCGTGGAAGAGCGCACCGTTGGCCCGCAACTCGGCGCTGATTCGATCCGTGCGGGCATCATTGCCTCGGTCGTCGCGGCGAGCGCGGTCGCGATCTTCATGTTCCTCAGCTACGGCCGTTTCGGCATGTATGCGAACCTCGCCGTGGTCATCAACATCCTCGTCATTCTGGGCGTGATGGGCATCCTCAATGCCACGCTGACGCTGCCGGGTATCGCCGGCTTCGTGCTGACCATCGGTACGGCGGTCGACGCCAACGTCCTGATCTATGAGCGTATCCGCGAGGAGCGCAGGCGCGGGCGAGGGGTCGTGCAATCGGTCGAATTCGGGTACAAGGAAGCGACGCGTACGATCTTCGAAGCGAACGTGACGCATGCCATTGCGGGTGGCATCATGCTCGCGCTGGGGTCGGGTCCGGTCAAGGGATTCGCCATCGTGCTGCTGATCGGCATCGCAACATCGGTGTTCACCGCCGTGACGTTCACGCGACTGGTAGTGGCGACATGGCTCCGCCGTGCGCGTCCGTCCGAACTGCATATTTGATCGGGTCCAGACCATGAAACTTCTCAAACTCGTCCCCGACAATACGAACATCGGCTTTGTCCGCGTTCGCCACATCGCCTTTGCGATCACGGCGCTGCTGACGGTGCTTGCGGTCGCGGCCGTCGGCGTGCGTGGCCTCAACATGGGCGTCGATTTCGTCGGCGGCCTGATGGTCGAGGCGAAGTTCGCTTCGCCCCCGCCGCTGGACAAGGTCCGCACCGATATCGATGCGATGAATGTCGGCGAAGTCTCGCTCCAGCAATTTGGCGACCCACGAACCGTTTCGATCCGCCTGCCGCTTCCGGAAAGCACCGATGACGGCGCGACCGACAAGCTGGTGCGTCAGGTACAATCAGGCGTGGAAGCCAAATATCCCGGCGTCACCTTCAGCCGCTATGATGCGGTGTCCGGCAAAGTCTCCGGAGAGTTGATCCAGAACGGCATCCTCGCCGTGTTGCTCGCCATCGTCGGCATCGCAATCTTCAGCTGGTTTCGTTACGAATGGCAGTTCGGCGTCTCCACTTTCGTCGCGATCCTCCACGACGTGCTGATGACATTGGGTTTCTTCGCCGTCACGCAGATGGAGTTCGATCTCAACATTGTGGCAGCCGTGCTGACCATCGTCGGCTATTCGATCAACGACAAAATGGTGATCGACGACCGCATCCGCGAAAACATGCGCAAATATCGCAAGATGGATATGAAGGCGCTGATCGACTTGTCGGTGAACGAGACGCTGCCGCGCACCGTGATGACATCGGTGACGGTGATGCTGGCGCTCGGCGCGCTGCTGCTGTTTGGCGGTCATGTGTTGCGTGGCTTCTCCGCCGCGATGATGCTGGGCATCGTGATCGGCACCTATTCGTCGGTCTATGTGTCGTCCTCTTTGCTGATCACGCTGGGCCTCAAGCCCGAGCCTGCTGACCGGAAGGCGAGCGGTTCTGCTAAAGCCGAGCGCGTCGGCGATGGCGCGCGGCCCTAGGGGACTAACCCAATGAGCAGCGGAATGGAGATGCGGCGCGACGGCGGCTATTCCGGTCCGCGCATCACGGGCTTCTCGGGCCATGGCTTCCGGCTGGAAGAGACAGTGTTCCCCGGCGGCATATTACTCAGCCCGACCGAGGCATGGCCGTGGGATAACGCCCCTGCCGCAGAAACGATCACGCTGGACGCGCTGGGACCACTGGCGGCGCTGGAACCCCTGCCTGAATTTCTGCTGTTGGGCACGGGCGGCAGACTGATCCAGCCGCCCCGCGCGTTCGTCCGCGCGCTGGAGGCCCGTGGCGTCGGCGTCGAAGTCATGGACAGCCGGGCGGCGGCCCGCGCCTGGGGCGTGTTGCGGTCCGAGGATCGTTATGTGATCGCAGGGCTGATGGCGCTGTAGCCTCAACGGTAAGGCGGGTGGTGAAGGCCTTTCGGGCTGAGCGTAAAGATTTCCGCCTCGCCCTCGGTGATCCCGATCGAATGTTCGAACTGCGCCGATAGCGAACGATCCCGCGTCACGGCGGTCCAGTCATCATCGAGAATTTTGACGCCGGGCTTGCCGATATTGATCATCGGCTCGATCGTGAAGATCATGCCGGGGCGGAGTTCAGGTCCGGTGCCGGGGCGGCCGTAATGATAGACGTCAGGCTCATCATGATAGACCAGACCGACGCCATGGCCCACGAAATCCCGGACCACGCCATAGCGATGCTGTTCGGCATGACGCTGTATGGCATGGCCTATATCGCCAAGATGATTGCCGGCGCGTGCCTGCGCGATCCCGAGCATCATCGCTTCATAGGTCACATCGACCAGTCGCTTAGCCTTCAACGGCACATCACCGACCAGGAACATGCGGCTGGTGTCGCCATGCCAGCCATCCACGACTGCCGTCAGGTCGATGTTAAGGATATCTCCGGCGACGAGCGTCTTGCTGCCCGGTATCCCATGGCAGACGATGTGGTTGACCGAAATGCAGGTGGCGTGCGCGTAACCTTTGTAGCCGATATTGATCGGAACCGCCCCAGCCGCGACGATCGCGTCACGCGCGAAATCATCCAGTTCGCCGGTACTGACTCCGGGTACGACTAGCGGAACAAGGGCATCAAGCGTCTCGGCGGCAATCCTGCCGGCCCGGTGCATGCCTTCGAAAGCGTCCGAACCATAGAGTTTGATGGCGTTTGTTCTGGATCGAAGGGTATCTTTGGTTACATCAACATAAGTCGTCATCGAAGTTAGATAGCCGCTATGGCGCCGACTTTCCAGCATCCTGCCGATTGTCGCGGCCCCGAGAGGCCTATTTATACCACCCTACGCCAACATCATTCCTCGCCACTGGAGTGAGGTCGCGCGGCGCACCGGCACTGCCCTGCGGCGGATAGAGCAACCCATTCGCCGCGCGCGCGAGTGTAGCCGCAGTAGCAGTGAGACCGCTCGGCAATCCCTTGGCAATCGCGTTGGTCAAATTATCCGCAAACGTCATCCCCGAAGCATCGGAGAACACCGCGAACGGGCCAGCATCCACTTTGCCCATTATCAGGTTGCGTTCGAAGCGGGTACGGACAGGCGCAACGCCGCGCTTCTTGTCTGCCCCTGCGCCAATGGCGACTTCGGTCGAATCGATCACGCTGTTCCCCGCGATCAGCGTGTCGGTCACCGGCGCATAGCCATTCAGCGGCGCGCCATTGGCGCCGTTCATGATTGATAGCGCCGCGTAAAGCCCCGTGCCCGTCACCCCCTCAATATAATTGTCGCGCACCGTCTGATGCGCGTTGATGATGCGAATGCCGCCGGTCTCCGCCTTGCCCTTGCCCAATATGATATTGCGCTCGACCAGATTGCCGTCGCCATGCCGCAATACGATCGCACCCTGCGAAGCGATCACCACATTGCCGCTCACGATGTTGCCGCCGGATTTGATGGAGATGATCTCGGCCTCGCCATCACATTCCTGGAAGTAATTATCTTCGATCACGGTGTTGGAAATGCTCCGGGACGAGTCGCTGGTGCCCACCCGGATCGTCTCGCCACCATTTTTGCCAAGCGGTGGGCGAGGGCCGAAGTAGTTGTGGTCGATGCGGTGCCGGTCTTCGGGCGCGATGGGATCGTCGCGGATCACTGCCAGCGTCACGCCGCGGCTGCGCTTGCCCAATATATGCGCATGGTCGACGCGGTTGTCCTGGCCATAGAGCGAGATCCAGTTCTCGCCTTCCTCGGGATCGGGCTGATTGAAGCTATCGATGACGATTTCGGTAAGGCGGGAATGGGACGCGACGACGCCCTGTTTCCGGCGGAAGGAAATCAGATCGGCTTGCGCGCTGTATCCATCGCGAAACACCAAGCCCGAGACGACGAGATATTCGCCGGCAAGGCGCAGGTTCGATCGCCCGGTGATGAACACCGCACCTTTCGTCTGCGCGCGCAAGGTGACGGGCCTAGCCGCCGTCCCATGCGCTTCCAGCACGATCTCGAAATCCTTCCACTCGCCATCAGCGAGCGTTACGGTGTCGCCTGGACCCAATGTAGAGGCCACGCGTGTATATTCAGGTGCGTTGTGGACCAGATATTCCCGTGATGCTGCCGGGCTTCCGCAACTTGCGAGGAGCAGGACGGCAGCCAGCGCCCGGGGAAAGCTCCACCCGGCGGATGTTCTGATGTGCGACGATTTGCGTTTTCTCATTGCGGCACGGTATCGGCAGAACGTCCGATGTGCCAGAGCCTAATGGTTGTTGAACCTATACCTTGCCTGCAATGCCCTGAAGATGCGCTAGCAACGCGTCGCCATTTGCGCTCCAGGTAAATCGCAAGGCGGTTTCCCGGACGGCCTGCGGGTCGGGCGGGTTGTCGATAAATGCGCTGATCGCCGCCGCAATTTCGGCTGGTTCCTGCCGCACGATCCGCCCGCACTCCGGTCGATCCAGCAATTCCCGCGCACCGCCCACGTCGGTAATCACGATTGGCGTTCCGCATGCCAAAGCCTCGACCCACGCATTCGCCAGACCCTCGGACTCTGATGGCAGGGCCATGACGTCGGCTGCGGCGAGGAATTTGGGCAATCGGTCGTGCGGCACCGCGCCCAATATGCCGATGCGATCCGCAACGCCCAATCGCTCGGCCTGCGCCTGTAGCGATGCGCGTTCCGGCCCTTCGCCGACCAGGATCAGCGTCACGTCCGGCAGCGCCGTCAGGGCGTTGATCAACAGCGACTGGCCTTTGCGCGGTATCAGCGCGCCGACGCTCAACACGACCGGCCCGGACAGGCCGAGTTCGGCTTTTGCCTCCGCGCGATCCAGCGGTGCAAACCGATCGAGATCTACACCCGTATAATGCACGGCAATCTTGTCGCCATCCATGCCAAGCGCAATCATCGACCGTCGCATTGCGCCCGAGACGGCCAGCAGTCCGCTAGCCTCCCGACCGGCGTTAAGCACGGCCTTGCGTGTGGCGGGCGCATGGCCCCAATAGTGAATGTCCGCCCCGCGCGCCTTGATGGAAAAGGGGATGCCCAGCGCCTTCGCCAGCCGCGCCGCAACCGGACCATCGGGGTAGAAGAAACTTGCGTCGATGACATCGAAAGGCCGCTCGCCATGCAGGCGGCGTATCAGCGGCAGGATCGCGCGCGTCATCGTGGCGACATTGAACCGCCCGCCAATCTTCGGCAGGATCGGAAAGCGCGGGCGATAAACGGTCAGGTCGCGCCAGCGCTCCTTTTGCGGCAACCGGGTAAGCGGCAGATACTGGTCCGCGTTCGACAAAGGCCAGGGCGGAATGCCGATCGGCGCCACTACGGTGACATAGGCTTCGGGGCGGATCGCCAATTCTCGCGCCTGGCGCTCGACAAAGACCCCGAAATTCGGACGGCTGATGTCGGGAAACAGCGTGGACAGCATGAGGACGCGAATGGTCATTCGTTTCCTCTATCGCACGTTACTTAACAGCGCGTTAGCCGATCTATCACAGGCTACGGATCAGCCGCGTGGCGACTGCGGCCCAGGGGGGATCGGCCACTACCTGCTGACGGGAGCCTGCACCCAGCGGCAAAATGTGGATCATCCCGGCATCGCGCCCGATCAGCCGCCCGAACAGAAAGCGACCGCCGGGACGGGGCACCAATATATCGCGGTTGAGTGCGCGCGCATATTCCTCCGCTGCAACGGTCTCGCACCAGATTTCGTCGCCGCCGCGATAATCGCCGATGCTGGCCGTCACGCGGACGCCCACCATAGCGGCCTGTGCAACGGGCAGGTTGAAACTCTGCGGCTGCGCGGGCGCCTTCGCACCCTCCGGCCCGATCAGCGCCGCCACCGGCACGGTTTCCTGCCCCGGCATATCGACCAGATCGGCAGATGTTACACCCAGCGCAGCGGCGATCCGGTTGAGCCAACCCACCGAAACGGTACGCATGCCGGTTTCCAGCCGCCCGATGGTTTGGGCGGTGGTGGGGGGATCGCAACGTAGCGCGACATCTTCCAACGTCAGACCTTTGGCTTTTCTAACGTCGCGGATACGCGTGATCATGATGGGTGCCTCTAACCTATATGGTTTTACGCTGTCCTACAGTTCAAAGCGCAAGGCAAGGGAGATTGCGTCCCATTCGAAAGGAATCCCCCCATGTCCCAACCTATGCTGCAGCCTGCCCACCACGTAGCGCGGATTATCGAAGATCCTGATGGCGTTTCCCGCTCCGTCATGGTGAATCTTGCAGAATCGCCGCTCACATGGCTGCATGCGCGCGGGAAGCTGAGCGACCGGCAATTCGTCGCCGCGGAGACGTTGCGGCGCGACTGGGAAGCGGCGGGTCTGAGTGCCCGCGTAACGATGCGTTGGGATCCGGCGCCGATCGCAGGCGGAAAGCGGGGCGCGCCCGACGCGCCGAGCCCTACTGTCACGACGCTGAGCGCACGCGAGCGGTTTGATGGCGCGCTCCGCTCCGCCGGGTCGGGTCTTGCCGACATATTGTGGCGCGTCGCCTGCGCGGGGGAGGGGCTGGCCGCAGCGGAGAAAGCACTTGGCTGGCCCAGCCGTTCAGGCAAGCTGGTGCTGGTTTTCGCACTGGACCGCATCGCGGATTTTTATCGCGTGCGATGAACGCGCTTGTGTCTGCGTCTCCCCGATATATGAACATATGAGGAACATGG
>JBPPMC010000184.1:0-8904 GCA_051305835.1 Sphingobium sp. | reverse complement strand
CGTCGTTCGACGCCGGCCATCCGCGTTTCGGTGTTGGCGACTTCGACGATCCGGATGCCATAACGCCCGTTTACCGTCACTACTTCGCCTTTGGCGATCAGCGCACCATTAACCATAATGTCAAGCAATTCGTCGGCCTGCCGGTCCAGTTCGACGATGCTCCCTTCGGCCAGATCCATGACCTCGGCAAGCTTCAGCGACGTGGAACCCACCTCGACCGACATGCGAACGGGAATATCGGCCAGCAGGCGGAACTGGCGGTTGTCGGCATAGCGCGTGGCAAATGCGGCTACGGCGCCTTCAATTCTGGGGGCTTCGCTCATGTCACTCATCATTTGGTCCTTAATTCATCTTTTCGATCATGAACGCCGCGCGCCCGTCCTGCTCACCGATGGAGCCGTGGGCGATAATGCGGTCGCCCACGATCAGGGGCAGCGTACGGTTGATATGCAGGGGTATGACGTCGCCGGGTTGCAGATCCATCAACTCGGACAGGTTCAGGCTGGGACGTGCGAGGACGGTGCGGGCGGGCAAGCGGATATTCGCCATCTGACGCTCGATCCGTGACTGCCAGGCCTGATCGGTGACGACGTTCTCGTCATGCCCCTTTGCTCCCGTCAGCGCCTCGACCGCGCGCAAGGCGGCAAGCGGAAAGACGAGGTCGATCGGCCACTGTTCATTGCGGATGAGGCTGATCATGAAGCGTTGCACCACCATCTGGTCGGTCGCCGGAAAAGCGCAGGCAAAACCGACACCGACTTCGCGTGCGGCGAGCGTGACATCAAGCGGGAGGACGTCATCCCAGCAGGCTTTCAGTTCGTCGGTAATCGCCTGTGACAATCGCGCTATCAGGCGATCCTCAGTTGGCGTAAATTCGGCGCGGATGGGAGTCGAGCGATTGCTGACGCCCCCGTAAAAGCAGTCGACCAGCGTCGAGATCATGCCTGCGTCCAGCCGCAACAGCATGTTGCCCTTCAACGGAGCAGCGCGATAAATGCTCATGCTGGTCGAACTGGGGACATCCTGCGCCCATAGCGTGAAGTCGGTGACGGACACCGGCTGAAGCTGGATATCGGGACGGTTGCCGACCAGCGGCTCGAAGATGCCACGCATACGCCGCGCGAGTTTTTCACCCAGCCGGTCGAGACCGGACAGCATCACGGGTGCCTGGGCATCACCCTTCCCAAATGCGAAAGATTGAACGTCATCCATTAACTGTCAGTCCCCTGGCCGACACCAGAGGGAACTGACCCGGTATCGACAGCCCTATTGAATAACGAAATTGGTAAAATAAACGTTATCAATGCCGCCATAGCCGGTTTTCTGTTTTAGTACGTCGTTGATAATGCTCTTTAATTTATTCTGGAGCATTTCTTTACCATGGGGCGTTTCCAACGCCGTCTCATCCTGCTGCGCGAGCGCCATAAGGATGGCCGAACGGATCGCCATCTCATGCGTGGTCATCGCCTGAATGACCCGGCCGTCATAATATGTGCTGACCGCAACCGAAATTTGCGCGAAATTATCGCTATCAGCCATGTTCGAGGTGAAGGGCGCCTGGACCTGGAAATAGGTTGCCTGATATTTCGCAGGGTCGGCTGGCGTCGGCAAGTCTACACCCTTGGTAACAGATGGTGCGTGGCCCTTGCCCGGCGCTGCGTGACCGGCGTCCGCTGCACCTCCTTCGCTATCATGCTCACCTTCAGGCGCGGCATGGGCAGCGGCGATATCCTCCGGATTTTCGCCTTTAAGGACCAGTACAGGCTTGTTGGGATCAATCTTCGGCCCGGTGTCCTCCTTTGAGAACATGCCAGCCGCGTACAGCCCTCCGGCGGCGCCACCGCCGACCAGCAAGGTGACTGCGCCGAGCATGAGGATCATCTTTTTCCCCTTGCCCTTGGCCTTTTTCGGCGCGGCGGCGGCGGCGTCACTCATTGGTCAGTCCCCTGTGGTCGTAAGATGTCATCGTCGGCGGTCATAGAAATCAGGCGTAGCGGGCGCGACGTGAGGCGTCGGGAATGTCCCGGTCGCCTGCCTCGCGTGGCTCCGCCTGACTAGATACGGCAGCGTCGGAGGAAACTTTACGGCTACCGGCATGGTTGCCATTTTGTTGTGATTGGCCCTGCCCTTGGGCCAGCGCGGCCTGATTCGAACCGTCCCCGCCATGGCCCTGCGATGCTGTTTGAGATGAGGTCTGCCCCTGACCTTGGCCCTGCCCTGTCCCCTGCCCTGTCGCGGTATCAGCACGACCGGACTCATGGACATGCGCGACTCGCTCGACAGTGACATCGCCAATCTTCACGGCGGCAAGTTGCGCGTCAGCCTTCAGGATATTGCGATCCTGCATCAGCATAGACTCCGCGGCTTTGGTCTCCACGGTCAGCGTCACGCTCGCGCCCTGATCCCCCGGACGGATATCGACTCGCATGGGGCCAAGATGTTCGGGCGACAGACGGAAGCTGCCATGCCCCTCGCCTTTGCTCAACGCCGCAATCTCATGCGCCAGCCCCTCGATCCATTGTCCGCCAGAACCCATGTCGATGACCTGCTGCCCCAGCGACGCCGAAAGATCGGCTACAGGGCCGCTCGGCATTGAAGGCGCTTGGGGCGAGACCGATGCGGTCACAGGCTGCGCATTGGTTATGGTTGGGGCCGCAGATGCTTCGTCTGCGGTGACCACTGATGTTTTGGTGCGCGGATGATCGACAAGGAGAGGCGGCGCCAGTGTCGCGTCCTTCACCGACGCAGCTTTTGCGAATACAGCAACATCGCCTTGTGGCGCAGTAGCTTTGGAAGCGGCCTGCTCAGGCGCGCTGCCAACAGGTTTGGATCTGGCCTTGGTGGATGCTGCCAGCACTGCCGCGAATTCGGGCGGCAGTTCGTTTGGAGCGAGACGCGTTGCGGAGTCCGAAACGGTACTCTCTTTCGCTGCCATCGGTACGACAGGCTCTTGATTCTTGCCCGGGCCGGATGAGGTGCGAGCCGAAGGACGTCCGCCCAGGTCGGATGGAGCCTTGGGCGTCGGCGCGCTTGCGGAAATCCGCCCAGCATCGATGACAATGAGTGATGCATCAAGGGCGCGCGTCGGATCGACTGGCTGCGGCCCAAGGGCGCTCGCTACATCGCCGTCCGCTGGATTTTCGTCCGAAGCCACTGCAGCCTTCGCAGTGGTTTCCGGCTCCACATCATGTTTCGATCGTAGCTTCACATGAGGCAAGCTGGCCATAGAAATGGGTGATCGTTTCTGTTCGATCACTGGCTTTCTCGAAGGTGAGACGGGCTGATTGGACGCACTCTGCACTGCTTCAGGGCCAGCTTCAGCGGATATAGGTTCCACCGCCGGCTGCGAAGGTTCAAGTCCGCTCGAACTGTGACCGGCGGACTTCGGGCCGGCCGGAGCACCGGCCATTTTTGAGGCGCCCTTCGGCAAGCTGACCGCTTCAAGACGGGGAGACCCTTTCGCGGGTGCAGGTTGCGCCGAAACGGCGCTCGACAAATCCCCCAATGGCAGTTCCGCGACCAGCATATCATTGCTCGCAACAGCGCTGGAGGATGCATTCGGCGTCTCGACCGACTTCGGTTGATCGGAAGCGATGCTGCCGACCTTCGGCGAAACAGCCACATTCGACAGCAGCGCAGCAAATGCCGTGGGCAATGCCGCCCCTGCTGTCGTGGCGTCGCCCATACCCGCCTTTGTGGCAGTCGGCATAAGCAATTGCGCCACGCTGTTACCCAGCTTCCCCATGATCGGGTTCATCCTTCTGCCCTCTGAACCTTGCGATAGCGGGGTAGCGCGGCCAGGCGCGCTTCCATCCGCTCTTCCATCAGCGCGCGCGTCTGATCCTTCAGACGCACCGCGATTTCTTTCTCACGCGTCGCTTCCACGCGCTTGCCCTGCTTTTCCTCGACCTTGCGATTGGCATCGTACAGCGCACCATCCAGTTGACGCCCGGCCCGCTCCAGCCGCTCGGCCAGTTCACGATAGGCAGCGAAGGATGCGCCGTTCGACTGCGGATCGGCCTCGAACAATTGCTCGCGCACACGCGTAACGCGTTCTGCATTGCGGGAGATGTTGTTTGCCTCGTCCTGCGCGCGCACGGTCTCCGCCACGGCCAGCGCGTGCTGAACATGGCGCGCGCGCAACACGCGATGGCGGCGGGCAAGCAGCCCCTTCATCCGCCGAACTCGGCCACCAGAGCCGCAGCGCTGCTATCCAGATCAATACGGCTCTTGACGTCCTGCCGCAAAAAATCGAGCACTTCCTGACGCCGCGCCACTGCCTCGTCGATGATCGGATCATTGCCAGGGCGGTAGGCTCCCATCAGGATCAGGTCGCGGTTTTCTTCATAGGCGGCCCAGAGACGGCGATAAGATGCCGCCGCCGCCAAATGCTCGTCATCGACCACATCGGCCATAACGCGCGAGAGCGACTTGCCGATGTCGATCGCCGGAAAGATCGCCTGCTCCGACAAGTGCCGCGACAGCACGAAATGGCCGTCCACAATGGCGCGGGCGGCGTCCACGATCGGATCGTCCGTATCGTCGCCGTCGGCCAGCACCGTGTAGAGCGCAGTGATCGAACCGCCGGTGCGGACGTCCACCCCTGCCCGCTCCACTAGCTTCGGGATCAGCGCCAGCGCGGACGGCGGATAGCCCTTCATCGCAGGCGGTTCGCCCAGAGCCAGCCCGATTTCCCGCTGCGCATGCGCGCATCGCGTAAGGCTGTCGATCAGGAGCAGCACTTTCTTGCCGCGCGCCCGGAAATATTCGGCAATCGCCGTCGCCCGCGCCGCCGCGCGCAGGCGCAGAACCGGGGGATGATCGGCAGGAACGGCAACGACGACGCTTTTGCGCATCATGCCGCCCGAGAGTTTCGTTTCGAGAAAATCGGCGACTTCGCGACCGCGCTCGCCGATCAGGCCCGCGACCACAATGTCCGCCTCCGCGCCTGCGATCATCTGCCCCATCAGCACCGATTTACCGACGCCGGAGCCTGCGATGATGGCGATGCGCTGTCCGCGACCGGCCGTCAGCAGCGCGTTTACGGCCCGCACGCCCAAGTCGAAGGGTTCCGTGACGCGGCCCCGGTCCAGCACGTTGCCGCGCACGCCGTTCAGCGGCCAGATGCCGCCCGCGATGATCGGACCCTTGCGGTCCAGCGGCTGCCCCATTGCGTCGATGACGCGCCCGATCAGCCCTTCGCCAACCTGCACCATGTTCGCGGCGCTGTCCGGCTCTACGCGCGCGCCGTTTTCCAGTGGCACGTCGCTTTCCAGCGGCACCAGCAAGGTCTTCTTACCGCGAAAGCCCACCACTTCGGCCCGCGCCGTGGTCCCGTCGCTCGCCGTCAGCCGTGCGCCCGCGCCGATCGGGCGACGGAAACCAGTAACTTCCAACATGCCCGCATCATGGCTGACCAGCCGCCCCACATGGCGGGGCGCCTTGTTCTGCACTTGCAGATGTTCGAACAGCGTTTCCGCCTGACGCAACGCCGCCTGAATCACAGCTTGCCTTCCATATCGTCCAGCATCGCCCGAAGGCGGGATAGGCGCACGTCCGGGCCATCCTCTATCCAGCCGTCCACCGTATCCAGCCGTACTGAGCCGCGGCGCAAGCTGGCGTCGGCGACGACAGCCACGCCAATTTCCGATCCGGAGATCAATGGTAAATCGTCCGGATTTACATGCAGCGCATGCTTGCCGTCCGTATCCTCGATGAAGGAGGCAACCGCCTGGCAACGCTCCAGCAGTAGCGCATTATCGACTTCGACTTCGCCGACGATCTGTCCGACAAGACGGATGACCGCCGCCGACAATATGGTGGAAAGTGTGCCGCTCGACGCCGGGGCAAGCTGCTCCAGCGCATCGGCCAGACGCTGACAGGCGTCCTGATCGACAGCAAAGGATTCTTCGGTCAGCCGACGGCCTTCCTCGAAACCCATGGTAAAGGCTTCCACGCGGGCCTGCTCGATCGGATCTTCCTGCTCGCGGTCAGATCCACGCCGTGCCGGATGGTCGCCATAAGGCTTGGTGTCCGGTCGATCGCCATAGAAGGCTCTGAAGCCGGCACGTGGCTGCGATATCACGCCGCCAATGTCGCCGATCCCGATAGACACTGCGCCGGCCCCCGCTTCGCCCCGCCAGAAATTAGACAAAGTCGTTCCCCTTGCCGGTCAGCATGATGGTGCCCGCTTCCGCCATGCGGCGGGCGGTGGCGATGACCAGCTTTTGCGCCTCGATCACATCGGCGAGGCGCATTGGACCACGCTCTGCCAGTTCGTCTGCGATGGACGATGCCGCACGCGCCGACATGCAGCCGAAGATGCGGCCTTTGAGCAAATCATTGGCGCCCTTGAGCGCCACGACCAGCACGTCATTATCGATGGTGCGCATCAGCGCGCCCAAGTTCTTGTCGTCCATGTCGATCAGGTTGTCGAAGACGAACATTTCTTCCTCGATCGACTGCGCAATGTTCTTGTCCCGCTTTGCCAGTGCCTTGATGATGCGGACTTCATTTTCCTTGCGGACATTGTTCATGATCGCCGCCGCTTCCAGCGTACCGCCGCGCTGCGAACTATTGCCCGGCTTGCTGGATGGCGAACCGCGCATCAGCAATTGTTCCAGATCGTCCAGCGCTTCGGTGCTGACCGGCCCCAAAGTCGCCACGCGATAGATAATCTCTTCCTGAAACTCGGCGGGAAGCAACTGGAGCACATCGGCAGCCACGGGATGCTCCAGATGCGCCAGCACGATCGCCATGATCTGCGGATGCTCCGCCTCGATCAGCGCCGCGATTTCCTTCGCCTCCAGCCATTTCAGGACGGCCAGCTTGTTGGAACGCGTGGGCGGCGTGATCCGCGCCAGCATATTGTCGGCACGCTCTGCACCCAAGGCCTTGGTCATCGCGCCGCGAATATGCTGGCTCGCGCCATAGCCGATGGTCGTGCGCTTCTTCGCCTTGTTGACGAAGTGATCGAGCGCTTCGTTCACTTCGTCGATTTCGACATCGGCGACATCGTACATGGCATAGCCAAGCTGACGGACTTCTTCTGGCTCAAGGCGCGAGAGTATCTGCGCAGCTTCGTCCTCGTCGAACAGCATCAGCAGGACGGCCGCAGCCGCACTACCCTTCAAGCGCGTTTCGGCGGATGCGTCAGGCATTTTCCTTCTTCCCTTCCTTCAGAAGGTCACGGACCACCAGGGCGGCGCGATCAGGATCCTGCTTGACGAAATTCTTGATGAGGCTGGCGCGCTGCGCATAGTCCGGCGTCGAGGAGATCATATCGAGCGTGATCGGACGAGCAGGGTCAGTCTGTGCCGTGCGCATCAGTTCACCGGCGATTTCCTTGCCGACCTTCTGACTCTGCACCACATTCTGCACGGCGGCCTCTCCCTGTGCGGCGGCACGGCGCTTCATCAGCGGGCGTCCTACACCCAGGATCAAGACCAGCACGACGGCCAGCGCGGAGACATTGCGGGTCAGCATGGATACCCAGCTTGCTTCATACCAGGGCGTTTCTTCGACCGTTTCCTTGATGAAGCCACGCGAGGAGAGCGCCACGGTATCGCCGCGGGTCTGGTCAAAGCCAACCGCGCCTTTTACCAGCGCTTCAAGTGCTGCAATTTCTTCCTTGGATCGCGGCTTGCCCTTGGCGTCCGTATCCAGTGCCACCGCGACGGAGAGCCGCTTCACGGTGCCCACGGCGTCGCGGGTTACGGAGACTTCACGCCCCAGTTCGAAGCTGCGGTTGAAGGTTTCGGCGGTCTTCATCGCAGGATCGGCAGGTGTGCCGGGCGTTGCCGCTGACGTGCCTGCCGCAGCCGGCGCCACAGGTGGGGTCGGTGTGGCGATAGCGGGCGGCGGTGCCTGATCGGACAGAGCGCCGGGGATGCCCTTGGCTTCGCCGCCAGCCGCATCCTTGTCGGCCTGCCAGCTGCCCTGCTCGGTACGAAGCCTTGCCTCGTCCTGGGGATAGGTTTCACGCGTCGCCTGACGCTCGGAGAAATTGACGTCGGCATGCACTTCGGCGGAGAATTTGTCTGCGCCAAGGATCGGCGTCAGTAGCGCCATCACGGCCTGACGGTAACGCTCCTCGATCTTGCTCTGCACTTCAATCTGTTTGTCGGAGCTTCCGTCGCCGCCATTGTCGGACATCAGGCGACCATTTTGATCGACCACCGAGATATCATCGGGCGAAAGTTGCGGCACCGACGAGGCGACGAGATGCACGATAGCCTGCACCTGTCCGTCGCTGAGCCTACGCCCATTCGCTAGGCGCAGCATCACGGACGCGGCGGGCTTAACGCGATCGCGCAGGAAGATGCTGGGCGGTTCTACGGCAAGGTGAACCCGTGCGCTCTGCACCGAGTCAATTGCCTCGATCGTCCGCGCCAGGTCCATTTCGCGCGCCGAGCGCAGCTTTTCGCCTTCGACGGCGCGGCTTGCGCCCATCGGCAGGCTATCGATCATGCTGTTGCCATCGGGTGCGCTCTTGGGCAGCCCTTCGGATGCGAGCATCATCTTTGCCTTGAAATAATCATCCTCGCCAACCGTCAGTGCGCCATTGCTGTCGAAGTCATAGGCAATGGCATTCTTATCCAGCACTTCGCTGATGGCTGCCTTGTCACTGTCGGGAAGCCCACGAAACAGATCGCGCTGCGGCGGTTCGCGCAAGGCGAGCCACGCTGCCCCGGCAATCGCCATAACGACCAGCAGGCCCAGCATCGGCAGGCTTTTCTGAATGGCGGCCTGACCCATGAACCCGGAGAAGCGGGCGCGGACGGCATCTATGCCACCGCCTACACCACCGCCGGACAGCGCGGGAAGACCTGAACCGGCGCGCCCGGCGCCATCGAGAAGGAGGTTTGCGTCGCTCATCGTTTATACCGGCATGCTCATAATGTC
>JBPPMC010000171.1:0-2530 GCA_051305835.1 Sphingobium sp. | reverse complement strand
CCCGCGCCGCTTCAGGCCGATGATCGCGCGAAAGTCGCGGTATTGCAGCCGCGCCAGCCGGGCGAGCAGGGGCAGGAACCCGCGCGCCTTGCCGAAGGCATGCTGACGCCGGGCGCCGAGAACGGCGTGCGTGCACTGATCGCCGCCGATCGCCGGTTCGATGTGCCACAGTTCGTCGATGGCGCAAAGAGTGCCTACAAGATGGTGCTCGAAGCATTCTGGCGCGGTGATCGCGATGAGCTGGCATGGTTGTGCGACTCGGATGTGCTTGCGTCGTTTAATGAAGCCATTGCTGCACGCGAAGCGGCGGGCGAGACGCTGGAAAACCGGCTGGTGCGGATCGACAAGGCGGTCATCACCGATGCGTCGCTCAGCGGCCGTATCGCGCACATCACCATGCGTTTCGACGCGGATATTGCCGCGATCACGCGTGACAAGGAAGGCAATGTCATTGCCGGTTCGATGACCGATGCGGTCGCCACCCATGACGTGTGGACGTTTAGCCGCGACCTGCGCGCTACCGATCCTAACTGGAAATTGACCGAAACCGACGAGGAGGCATGAGCCTCCTCAGATCGGGTGCGGCGCTGCTGATGGCGGCGGCGCTCTCGGCGTGTGCGGGCGGCATGATCCCGGAAACCGCGGGGGGATCGATGCGTCCGGTTCCTGACACGGCGGCCCTCCCCAAGCCTGCGACGCCGCGACCCGCTTTGCCTGCGCCTGCTACTCCGATAGTTGCCGGCGATAATGCTTTGGGGGCGGGACTGGTTTTAGGGCCGCCTGTGTCGGACCTGATGCCATCGGGCGAGCGCTCCCGCCTGGCTTTGCAGGCATTTCGCATTTCCTGCCCATCGCTGCTCCGCCGCAATGACCAGAGCGGGCTGACGCGCGGCCCGGACTGGCAACAGGCATGCAGCGCGGCATCGAGTTGGTCAGACACGACCGCGACCGAATTTTTCGCGCGCTATTTCGAAACGGCGCAAGTGGGCGATGGCAAGGCATTTGCCACGGGCTATTTCGAGCCGGAGATTGCCGGATCGCGCAGCCGCCGCTCAGGTTATGACGTACCAGTTTACGCGCGTCCTTCCGACCTCATCGAAGTCGATCTCGGTCAGTTCAGTGAGCCGTTGAAAGGCAAAGCCATTCGCGGCAAGGTGAACGGCAGCAAGTTCGTGCCGTACGATGATCGCAGCCAGATCATCGGCGGATCGTTGAGCGGCCGTGCCCCGGAAATCGCTTGGGCGGCCGACTCGGTGGAATTCTTCTTCCTACAGGTACAGGGCAGCGGGCGATTGCGCCTGCCGGACGGTGGCGTGATGCGCATCGGCTATGATGGCCAGAATGGGCGCGATTACACCGGCATTGGCAAGCTGATGAAGGATCGCGGATTGATCCAGGCCGGGTCGATGCAGGACATCATGGCCTATCTACGCGCCAACCCGGCGGAAGGCGCGGCGATCATGAACGAGAATAAGAGCTTTGTGTTCTTCAAGGAATTGACCGGGGCCGGGCCGCTGGGGGCGCTTGGCTTGCCGGTGACACCCGAAGCGAGCGTGGCCGCAGATCCCAAATATGTTCCGCTGGGCGCGCCGATCCTGCTGTCGATGGATCGCGCTGAACCCAATGGCATCTGGATCGCGCAGGACACCGGCGGTGCGATCAAGGGCGCCAATCGCGTTGACACTTTCTGGGGCGCAGGGGATCGGGCGCGGGCGATTGCGGGTGGCATGGCGGCTCGAGGCAGTGCATTGCTTCTGCTGCCGATCGGCACGGTGGCGCGCATCACTGCCGGCATTACGGCGACGGGGGCAAACAGCGATGGCCGGGCGATCCCTCTCCGCTGAGGAGCGCGCGTTATGGGCGCGTCTCGCCCAGAGCGTGCGACCCTATCGTGCGGCCAAGCCTGCGCCGAAAGTGGAGCCGCAATCCATTTCCATCGCCCCGCCGCCGCGTAAATCGTTAACGCGACCGCCGATTCTGCCGCCCTTGCCGCAGCCTGCGCGCACGCCCGCCGCCGTGCTGGACGATCGCTGGGAAAGGCAGATCAAGCGTGGCGCGCTGGCCCCGGAAATGTCGATAGACTTGCACGGGCATAGCCTCTCCGCCGCCCATGTGCGACTGGACCGGGCACTGGCGGAAGCGCGTATGCGGGACATCAGGGTGCTGCTCGTCATCACTGGAAAGCCGCGGAAAATGGCGGAAAACGCCGGCTCGGGGCAGCGCGGCGCGATTCGCGCGGAGATAGGCCACTGGCTCGATTCCAGTCCCCATGCTGATGCCATCGCGAGCGTGCGCAACGCGCATCCGCGCCATGGCGGCGACGGCGCGCTCTACATCATATTGCGCCGCAAAAAATAACCGCTTCTTAACTATTTCCCGCGAGGTTTTCTTAACCAGCATGACTCATAGTCGCTCCATTCCGCGATCCAGCGGACCCGTTCCAGTGGGACGTCAGGCGACAGGTGCAGAGTGTCACGTTGAAGAACCGCGTAGCCATTTTGGGGGTGAGCGCAGGGGCGGCTGCCTTCAT
>JBPPMC010000109.1:0-4357 GCA_051305835.1 Sphingobium sp. | reverse complement strand
TGGAGGCGGCACCGGAAAATGCCGCAACGAAGGGAATAATGACAGCTCATGGCGCTTGATATTCTTATCGTCGATGACGAGGAGGACATTCGCGAACTGGTCGCCGGTGTGCTCGAAGATGAAGGTTTTGAGGCTCGGACGGCCGCCAACAGCGATGCCGCGATGGATGCGCTTGACGCCCGCCGCCCGTCATTGGTGCTGCTTGATGTATGGCTCCAGGGGTCGAAACTCGATGGCCTCGAACTGCTCGATGAGATCAAGAAGCGGGATCCATCGATCCCGGTGCTGATGATATCGGGCCATGGCAATCTGGACACCGCCGTTGCCGCGATCCGTAAAGGCGCGGTTGACTTCATCGAAAAGCCATTCGAGGCTGACCGCCTGATCCATTTGGTATCGCGCGCCACCGAAACCGAGCGTCTCCGCCGGGAGAACCAGTCGCTACGCGCCCGGATCGGCAATGATGACGAACTGACGGGGAATTCCAGCGCAATCAATGGCGTCCGGGCTACGATCAAGCGTGTGGCAGGGACGGGGAGCCGTGTGCTGATCTCTGGCCCGGCGGGTGGTGGCAAGGAAGTCGCAGCCCGAATGCTCCACGCCTGGAGCGGTCGCTCTGATGCACCGTTCATTGTCGTGGCCGCCGCGCGGATGGAACCGGAGCGCGTAGAGGAAGAGCTTTTCGGCATCGAAGACAGCGAGGGCATGGTTCGTCCGGGCTTTCTGGAGCAAGCCCATGGCGGCACCCTGTATCTCGATGAAATCGCCGACATGCCAATCACCACGCAGGGCAAGATACTGCGCGTGTTGACCGATCAGAGCTTCACTCGCGTAGGTGGGCAGCGACAGGTTAAGGTCGACGTTCGGGTGATTTCCTCTACCGCGCTGAATCTGGCACATGAGATTGAGGAAAAGCGGTTTCGCGAAGACCTATATTATCGTTTGAATGTGGTGCCGCTGGTGATCCCTCCACTGAGCGACAGGCGCGATGACATACCTTCTTTGGTCGAGCATTTTCTCGCCCGTTTCGCTGCGGAAAGGCGCGTTTCATCGCCGGACATCGCGACCGATGCCATGGCGGCGTTGCAGGCATGTGAATGGCCCGGCAACGTCAGGCAGCTTCGCAACGTGATCGAGCGGACCATGATCCTCGCTCCGGGAGATCGTATTGGCCGGATCGAACTCGACATGCTCCCTGCGGAGACGACAGGCGGTAGCGGCGGGGAGGGCATGGGCAGCACTGCGATTATGGGATCGCCCTTGCGCGAAGCCCGGGAAAGTTTCGAGCGCGAATATCTTCGTGTCCAGATACGCCGTTTTTCGGGCAATATATCCCGTACCGCGACCTTCATTGGTATGGAACGTTCCGCTCTGCATCGTAAACTCAAGTTATTGGGCATCACTGAAGGTAAGGAATAAGGTCGGCTCACGTGGCTGCAACGCGCCAAACCACTTGGCGTTACTTCGCAGTTGCGGTACAAACCCCATGTCGCCGGTACGCGGTGGACAGCACGATGCCTTTGCCAAGGGCACAAGAGCGGGCAACGTCCTGCCAAGATAGAAAGGCTTAATCATGGCCGATAAGATCAACAATCTTCAGGATATTTTCCTGAACAGCCTTCGCAAGACAAAGACTCCGGTGACCATGTTTCTGGTCAAAGGCGTAAAGCTGCAAGGCATAATTACCTGGTTCGACAACTTCTCGGTCCTGCTACGTCGGGATGGTCAATCGCAGCTGGTGTACAAGCATGCGATTTCCACGGTGATGCCCGCACAACCCATGGACCTGTCAGAAGTGCGCAAAGCATTTGAGGCAAATGACAAGAAGGCCAAGCTGCTGCAGGAAATTTTCCTGAATGCAGTGCGCCGGTCCGGCTATCCCGTCACCATGTTCCTCGTGAATGGTGTTATGCTGCAGGGCGAAATTGCGGCGTTCGATTTGTTCTGCATGCTGCTGGAACGAGATGGTATGGCTCAACTTGTGTACAAGCATGCGATCTCCACTGTGCAGCCATCTCATCCGCTTGATCTCTCCGCAGAAGGCGAAGCGGATCAGGATTGAACCTGTTGCCGCAGAACCAAATTTCCGATGGAGCGTTGATACGATATGACCGTATTTAATCGCGACACGGATGATGAAGTTGCGCGTGGCGCCCGAGCCGTCGTCGTCCATGCTGAAATGCATGGCGGCGACCGGCGAGATAGTGATGCCCGTCTGGAAGAAGCGCGTGGCTTGGCTCTGGCTATCGGAATAGACGTAAAGGCATCGCAGGCTTTTCGTGTTCGGGATAAAAAGCCTGCGACGCTGTTCGGGAGCGGGCAGGTTGACGCCATTGCCGCATTGGCGGCCGATAATGACGCCGAGTTGGTCATAGTCGATAATGCCCTCTCTCCTGTGCAGCAAAGCAACCTGGAAAAGGCCACCAAAGCTAAGGTCATCGATCGGACCGGCCTGATCCTCGAAATCTTTGGCGAACGAGCCGCTACGAACGAAGGCCGGCTACAGGTTGAATTGGCCCATCTGGATTATCAGGCGGGCCGACTTGTTCGAAGCTGGACCCATTTGGAGCGGCAACGCGGCGGCTTCGGGTTTTTGGGCGGTCCGGGCGAGACGCAGATAGAAGCGGACAGGCGCATGATCCTCGACCGGATGTCAAAGATACGGCGGGAATTGGAGCAAGTGACGCGCACCCGCGGCTTGCACCGCGCCCGGCGCCAGAAGGCACCGTGGCCGGTTATTGCGCTAGTGGGCTATACTAACGCAGGAAAATCGACGCTTTTCAATCGCATGACGGGCGCGGACGTGATGGCGGAGAATCTGTTGTTCGCAACGCTTGACCCCACCATGCGACAGATCGCTCTGCCGGGGCTGGATAAAGCTATCCTCTCTGACACTGTGGGGTTCGTGTCCGATCTACCCACTCAGTTGATCGCTGCCTTCCGCGCTACGTTGGAAGAAGTACTATCCGCTGATCTGATCGTGCATGTCAGAGACATTGCGCATCCTGACAGCGACGCACAACGGGCCGATGTGCTGCAGGTGCTGGAAGAATTGGATGTCATAGGGGAGGGGGCCGATCCAGCATCAGCTGCGCCGATTCTGGAGGCTTGGAACAAGTTGGATTTGTTGGATAAGGAGGGCTTCGAACACGTTCGCGAAGTCGCTGCTCGCCAAGATAATGTGGTTGTAGTTTCGGCACTTACGGGTGAGGGCGTGGATGATTTGCAGCGGGCGATCAGCGAAATGCTGACGGCTGGCGCGGATATCCACAGCTTGACGCTTGATCCTACCGATGGTGCGTCACTCGCCTGGCTACATGAACATGGGGAAGTGCTCGAAAGCGCAATGGACGATGAAGCGTTGCGGGTCGAAGCACGGCTTTCGCAATCCGCTTACGCGCGCTTTCGGGCAAGAGCCGCCTAATCGGCGCGCTTTGCGTCCTGCCAGAGCGCCTCTTTCTGGGCGAGGTGGAGGGCGGCGAATTCTGCGCCGCTTTTTGCTTCCATTTTTCGGAAACGCTTTTCGAACTTGGCGTTCGCGCGACGCAACGCGACTTCCGGGTCAACCTTTAAATGCCGGGCCAGATTTACGACTGCAAAGAGCAGGTCGCCCACTTCATCCTCTTGCTCATCATGCAAAGTGGCGCTTATAACCTCCTGTATTTCTTCTTCAATTTTGGCGATCACCCCATTAAGATCTGGCCAATCAAAGCCCGTTCTCGCAGCGCGCTTCTGGATCTTTTCCGCGCGCATCAACGCAGGTAAAGCCAAGGCTACCCCGGCCAGTGCGCTGCTGTCGGGCTCTTTTTCTGCGCGCTCGTTAGCTTTAATGGTCTCCCAACTGGCTTGCGCCGTTTTCACATCGGATCGCGTATCGTGGGAGAAAACATGGGGATGGCGGCGGATCATCTTTTCACAGATGGCATCGGCGACATCCTGCAAGGTGAAATGATCCGCTTCTTCGGCGATCCGTGCATGAAACACAACTTGAAGCAACAGGTCGCCAAGTTCGTCCTTCAGCGCTGTCATGTCCGCGCGGGCAATGGCGTCCGCGACCTCATATGCTTCCTCGATGGTGTAAGGCGCTATGGTGGCGAACGACTGCTCGACGTCCCAGGGGCAACCTATAACCGGGTGCCGAAGCTGTGCCATGATTTCCGAAAGCGGCATGATGTCCGCAAAGCTGGCACGTGGTCGGTCTGGCAACATATCTTCAGCCATATCTCTGTTCCTGCCATTTAGAGAAGTCCCTATCTCTGCCATATAGAAATGTCACAGGTTGAGGAACAGCAGGGGCTGCGTGGAGCCCTCCCCATAGCGCAGCGCAGGCCCTGCTGATGCGCTGACCTTGGGGCAG
>JBPPMC010000082.1:0-2283 GCA_051305835.1 Sphingobium sp. | reverse complement strand
CCGATCCGGCAGATGGATCCCATGGGCGAATACCGAACGCGGGCCGACTAGGCCGAAGCGATCGTACACGTCGAGATAGTCGCGCGCATCGGGGAAGCGATCGGCTACGGCGGCGCATTCGCGGACATTCTCCGCAAGATGGGTATGCAGCAGCACGTCCGGATATTTGGCGAGCAGGGCGCCCGCATCAGTAAGCTGCGCGTCGGATGACGTGAGCGCGAAACGAGGTGTGACGGCATAGCCTAATCGGTCCCGGCCTTTCCACTTGCGGATCAGAGCCTCGGTTTCGAGGCGTCCCAACTCGCCAGTGTCGCAAAGACCTTCGGGGCCAAGGTCCATAAGGACTTTGCCCGATATGATGCGCATCCGCCTCTGGAGCGCGGCTTCGAAGAGGGCGTCCACGGAACGGGCATGGACGGTCGCGAAGACAAGCGCGCTGGTGGTGCCGTGGCGGAGAAGTTCGTCGAGAAACGCCGCCGCCACCGATTCCGCATGAGCATAGTCGGCAAAGGCCATTTCGGCCGGAAAGATATGACGGTCGAGCCAGTCCAGCAACTGCTCGCCGTGCGAAGCGACGCGGTCCATCTGCGGATAATGGACATGCGCGTCCACGAAGCCCGGAACGATCAGGCCGGGCAGTGCCTTGATGGGCACGCCATTGAACCGGTCGGCCAGATCGACAAAGTGACCGCGTGCGACTACGATGCCATCCTCTACGATCAGCAATCCATCGGGTTCGTGCCGCACAGCGCCCGGGTCGTCACGCGGATCGCGCGAGACCGAGAGCATTTCTCCGCGGAAGGCTTTGCGCGTCATGCGGTGCGCAATTGAAGAATTTGCGCCAGCGTGGCGATGGCGATGACGTCAGGTTCCTTGCCCGCCACGCCGCCGATGCCGATCGGGCATGTCAGGCCTGTGCGCTTTTCCTCAGCGATGCCGTCGCGCTCCAGTCGGCTGTGAAAACGCGCCCGCTTCGTTGCGGAGCCGATGAGACCGACGAACTGCGTGGAATGGCGAGCAAGCGCCGCTCTGGTCAGCCGGTAGTCGAGCGCATGATCGTGCGTCAGGATTACGATTGCGGCATCGTCGGGTGCTTCGGAGACGCATTGTTCGATGGACGCTTCGGGCACGATGGCGACGCGATCTATCGTTTCGAACACTGGCCGCGTATCGAACCAGGCGAGGCGGAAGGGCAGGTTCTCTGCGTGGCGCGCGATCGCCTGCCCGACATGACCCGCACCGAAGATGTAGAGCGGTCGGCGATACTGCCCGACCGTTTCGACGAAAATGGTGCCTGCGCGGGGTGCGTTTCCGCGGGCGGACAAGTTGGTCGGCAGGGCATCGTTGCTCACGTGCCGGTCGATGCGGGTCGGCGTGATGCTGGATACGAGCATGCGATCTTCGGTAGCGTCGCTGCTCCAGCCGATGGCGGTCGGGTCGACATGCTCCACCAGCAGCCGAACCCGCCCGCCACAGCATTGGCCGAGCAGCGGACCGAGCGGATAGTCCTGCACGCGCCAGCTTCCCGGCGGATGGCTAAGTATCGCGCGCGCCTGTTCCACGGCGCGATATTCAAGCTGCCCGCCGCCGATCGTGCCGTGCAGGCTGTCCGCCGTGACCAGCATCCGCGTACCCGCGCCGCGTGGCGCGGACCCTTCGCTGGCCAGCACGCTCACCAGCGATGCGGGTTCGCGGGCGGCTATGTCGCGCATCCACGTCAGCCACTCGATCATCCGCTGCGATGCTCCTTTACGGCGCGCAATATGCGTTCGGGCGTGGCGGGGGCGTCAAGCGACGGGAGTGCACGACGGTCTGGATTTGTCGCGGCAATGGCGCGGGAAAGCGCGGAGAAAACGGAGTTGGCAAGCATGAAGGGCGGCTCGCCGACGGCCTTAGATCGGTTGATGGTCGGTTCTACATTTTCGCCATCCCACAGCGCAATGTTGAAGTGCCGGGGACGATCGGAGGCGGTAGGAATCTTGTAGGTTGCCGGAGAATGAGTGAGCAATCGCCCCTTGTCGTCGAACACCAGTTCCTCGGTCGTGAGCCAGCCCTGTCCCTGAAGAAAGCCACCCTCGATCTGGCCCATGTCGATCATAGGATTGAGCGACCGGCCGACATCGTGAATGATATCGACTGCGAGGACGCGATATTCGCCGGTCAGCGTGTCGATGGCGACTTCGGAAACCGAAGCGCCATAGGCGAAATAATAGAAGGGCCGTCCCTGATGCGCCTCCCGGTCATAGGCGATATCCGGCGTCGCATAGAAGCCGGTTGCGGAGA
>JBPPMC010000076.1:0-6628 GCA_051305835.1 Sphingobium sp. | reverse complement strand
GTTGGTCAAGACCAATGACGAGAAGCTCTCGTTGAAGGCACAGCGCCTGAAGCGTGAAATCGTGAAGAAGCAGAAGGTCGCCGCGTAACAGCGCGACTCGCTTCCAGCGATCAAGAGAGGCGGCCTGCGGGCCGCCTTTTTTATTGGGCCAGCTTGGCGGGTATCGCGAATTTCAGCAGCAGGCTCCGCTGGAAGAATTCGTGATTGTCGTCGGATGCGACCCAGAGGATGCGGCGGCCTTGCTCTTCCGACAAGGCCAGCGCTTCGAAGTTATCGGCCAGTAGCGGCGGGGCAAGGCGCACCAGATCCTGAGCCACCAGCACAGCACCCGCGCGCAACGGCGGCACCTTCACCAACGCAATTACCGCAGTAAAGCCCTCATGCAGCGTCACCCGGCGATTGAGCACCAGTAGATGCGTGTCGTCCAGCGCCACCGCGTCGGTCGGACGATAGCCCTGCGGCGCGCGATAGCTTAGGCGCAGCGGCGGCACGCTCTTCGGTTCGGCAGGGTCTTGCTGAAACAGCAGCAGATCATTGCTGCCATCCTTGCCATAACCATATTCCGAGAAGAGCAGGAACCGCCCATCCGACAGGCGGACCATAGCTTCACCGCCGCCGGTATCCGGCCAACGCGCGACTGCGGGCCATGCCATGCACGATTCGATTCGCGCAAAGCCTGCCGAATAGCGACAGATGCGTTGGATCAATTCGAACGACACCCAGTGCTGGGCCGTCGCCGGATCATAGGCCTGCGCTTCGGAATCCCACGTCCAGCCCGGCAGCTCCTTTTCCGAACGGCGCACAGGTAACGGCGCAATGAATTGCTGACCTGTTTTGCCGTCCAGCGAAAAGCCGAAGAGCGTGCCCGAGTCGCTGAGCGCCAGGATGCTGCCATCGGGCTTCACCTGCATGGAGGATATGCCGCCGAAATCGGGATGCGAGCTGGACAATTGCCAGCCCCCCATAAAGCGGAAAGGCCCCGCATGATCCTGCCCGGGGTCATTACTGTTAAGGGCGAGCGGCTGCACGGTGACGAGCAACGAGCCGCCGACACGCGGCGTACCCTTATTGGGCGCAGGCGGCGAAAGCAGCAGGACCGCCAGCAGGAGGATGAGAGCAATGCGCGACATCTGGGTCCAGCCGATAGGCGATTTGGCGGGACTGCACACCCTCATTCGTGTGCGACATGTGAACGCAGGATAACTGAACGAGCGCTGTCACAGGTGTTCAGGCTCCTATCAAGGCGACTCGCGCATAACGGCTTCATCGAGAGGGCAAGTGATTCGGAAAGTCACCCTCTCGACAGAGTTTAGAAGGAGTAACGCCATGAAGAAGTCCGCTTTCCTCAACATGGGTGCCGCGCTTGCAATGGGCGTTGCATCTTTCGCTACCATCTCGGCCCCTGCCATGGCCCGCGACAATTATCGCGGTTACGAGCGTGGATATGACCGGGGCGACTATTATCGCGGCGGCAATGATCGCCAGTATCGCGGTGATCGCTATTATCGGAACAATGGATATCGTGATGGCGGCTATCGCAGCCAGAACAACTATCGGGGCGGCGACCGGTATCGCTGCCGTGATAACGGCACTGGCGGCACGATCATCGGTGCAATTGCGGGCGGTTTGCTCGGCAACGAAGTCGCCGGACGCGGTGACCGCACCACCGGCACAATCCTGGGTGCAGGGGTAGGTGCGCTTGCAGGTCGTGCGATCGACAAGAGTGGTGGTCGCCGCTGCTAAGAGCAAGACGATGACATAATAGGACTGAGAGGCTGGTTCCTGCGGGAGCCAGCCTTTTGTTTGGGTCTCGATGTTGTTTCACATGCTCCCGGCATTACATTCGCTTGAGCAGCCGGAACACTGCTTTAAGGTCCGAAAGGCCACCCTGCTCCTGCTGCAGACAAGCGATATCATCGTGAGGCTCCAAATGAACGACTGGAACGACAGCGTGCAGAACCAGGCGACCGTTAAACCTCGCTCGGCCATTGAAACAGGTGCGCGTGGTCTATGCCCTCGCTGCGCCAAGGGGCATATTTTCAAGGGCTTCCTCACCGTCCGCGATCATTGCGAAGTCTGTGGGCTGGATTACAGCTTCGCCGATCCCGCTGATGGCCCGGCTGTCTTCGTTCAGCTCTTCGCTTGCGTGCCGGGCGTCATATTCATCGTGATGCTGGAAATTCTCGCACGACCGCCAATCTGGGTTCATCTTCTCGTCGGCATCCCGGTGCTTCTGCTTACGACGGTGCTGCCGTTGCGCCCCATCAAGGGGTGGCTGATCGCGGCGCAGTATTTCACCAGAGCGCAGGAAGCAGGCACATCGGCGTTGTGGAAGAAACTCCACGACCAACCGGGCACCAAAAAATAGCTAGCCGTTTCGAACGGACCTTGATTTATGGCCATTCTATGACACGATACGCTTCCGCAATGAGTGGAGGCCAGCATGAGTCTGTCTTGGGATACCACCGTCTGCTTTTACCCGGGTAATGGCGAACCGGGATTTCCTTGCACCTTCCGGGGATGCCTCGCGCTTTTCGCCGGCATTGCGCCTGATGAGCGTTTCGCCGCCTATGCGGAGTTCGAGCAGCCCGTCAGCATCGATGGTCATCACAAAATCAGGGAAATGGGCGCGCGCGAGCTGGAGGCTGCCGCAGAGCTTCTGAATTTGCGGATACACTGATCCGCTGCGATTGAACTCCAGACTTTGCCCGGTTGATCCTAGCCCGGCGTAGGCCTAAATGCTGCGCATGTCCTATGCCCCCTATCCCGCCCTGCGGCTGCGCCGCACCCGTGCCTCCGCCTGGTCTCGCGCGATGCATGCCGAACATCGGATCAGTGCAGCCGACCTCATTTGGCCGCTGTTCGTCACGGAAGGCGTTGGCGTTGAGGAACCGATCGGTAGCCTGCCTGGTGTATCGCGCTGGTCAGTTGATAGTATCGTAAGCCAAGCGAAAGTCGCGCGCGACCTGGGCATCCCCTGCCTCGCCCTGTTTCCCAACACGCAGGCCGAACGGCGCAGCGATGATGGGGCCGAAGCGCTTAATCCTGATAATCTGATGTGCCGCGCGATCCGCGCGATCAAGGACGCGGTGCCCGAAGTCGGCATCCTGACCGACGTGGCGCTCGACCCGTATACCGCGCATGGGCAGGACGGTTTGCTCGACGAAACAGGCTATGTCGTGAACGATGCGACGATGGACGTACTGGTCGGCCAGTCTCTCAATCAGGCGGCGGCAGGCGCGGACATCATCGCGCCCAGCGACATGATGGACGGGCGCGTGGGCGTGATCCGTGAGGCGCTGGAGAGCGAGGGCCATGTGAACGTGCAGATCATGGCCTATGCCGCAAAATTTGCGAGCGCCTTTTATGGCCCGTTCCGCGACGCAGTAGGATCAAGCGGACTGCTGAAAGGCGACAAGAAAAGCTATCAGATGGACCCGGCCAATGGCGAGGAAGCCTTGCGTGAAGTCGCGCTCGATCTGGCCGAGGGCGCAGACAGCGTAATGGTTAAACCGGGCCTGCCCTATTTGGACATCATCGCACGCGTGAAGGATGCTTTTGCTGTGCCGGTGTTCGCCTATCAGGTGTCGGGCGAATATGCGATGATCGAGGCGGCCGCCGCTGCTGGAGCCGGTGATCGTAACGCATTGGTGCTGGAGACGCTGATGAGCTTCAAGCGCGCGGGATGCACCGGCGTGCTGACCTACCACGCACCATTGGCGGCAAAACTGCTGGCGAGATGAGCAACTTCGCCATCGAGACGCCGCGGCTGATCCTGCGGAATTGGCGGACGAGCGATGCTGCACCGTTCCAGCAGATATGCAGCGACCCGGCGGTGATGGAGCATTTGGGACCACCTATGACGCTGGCCGAAGCGCAGTCCATGGTGCTCCGCGTGCAGGCGCTTCAGGCTGAGGTCGGCTATTGCTTTTGGGCGATGGAGAACAGGGCCGATAGCGCGTTGATGGGATTTTGTGGTGTGAAACCGGGCGCGGGCGGTACGCCGATCGAAGGGCTTCTGGAAATCGGCTGGCGATTGGCTCGGACCTATTGGGGCAAAGGCTTGGCACATGAAGCCGCATCCGCAACGGTCGATTGGGTTTGGGCCAACCAGCCTGCCGATGCGATTTGGGCCATTACGACGCCAACTAATCTGCGGAGCCAGGCATTGATGCAGCGCCTCGGCATGGTCCGGCAGGATGAACTAGACTTCGAACATCAAGGATTGCCTGAGGGTGATGCTCTGCGGCCGCATGTGACATATCGGCTGGATCGACCAACGAAGGAAGGGACGGCATGAAACAGGAGCAACATCCCGGCGCGAGCATCATCGCATTGAACGGCATCGCCCCCCGCATCCACCAGAGCGCCTTCATCGCGCCGGGTTGCCGGATCATCGGCGATGTCGAGATCGGCGAACAGGCCAGCGTCTGGTATAACTGCGTGATCCGGGGCGACGTCAATCGCGTGACGATCGGCGCGCGGACCAACATTCAGGATGGCACTGTCATCCATTGCGATTCGGACAAGGATGGCGCGGGCGGCTTTCCCACGATCATCGGTGCAGATGTATTGATCGGCCACATGGCGATGCTGCACGGATGCACTCTCGACGATCGGGCATTCGTCGGTCTTGGCTCGATCGTGATGGATGGTTGCGTGATCGAGGGCGACGCCATGCTGGCGGCGGGCGCCATGCTTACGCCCGGCAAGCGCCTGCCTTCCCGCCAGTTATGGAGCGGTCGGCCCGCCAAATATATGCGCGACCTTACCGACGAAGCCGTCATCGGCATGCGCAGCGGCGTCGACCATTATGTGCACAACGCGCTGCTGCATAAAGGCGCCGTTCGGACTGCTTTAGACGAGTAGCGTCAAGGCTGGGCCAGCATCGCCTTCAAGGCATCGAGTCGATCGTTCTGGGAATCGACGGTGGCCAACGCCTGCGCACGCGCAGCGTCTATAGCATCAAGCGTCCCCGAAATCGTGCCATCGGCGATAGCGTTGGAGCGCTCCGTATATAGCGTGTCCAGCGCCGCAAGCGCGGATACGCTGTCGTTCCGGGATGCCTCCAGTCCACTGATCGCAGTCTGCGCAGCGATCCAGGGGTCGCTGGACACCGCAGCGCCAGCCGCAGCGCGCGCCTGACGCTCGGCCGCCGGATATTCCCTGTCAAACGCCCCCGCCCCCGAAACTGCTTGCGCTGCGTATCGCGCCAGATCAGCGTCCGGCACAGCAGTTGCTGATGTCGGCGCTGCCGGTGCAACAACCGGCGTCTCATAGTCTCGCGTCTCGACGGGGCGACGCGCCAGCGATGGATAGGCACTATGTTCCGCCACGCTTGCGGCACAACCGGTCAGTAGCAGCGCCAGTGACGAAAGGAGGGGGCGGAATATCATCGCCCTGCATCTAGGAGCCAAGCAAGGCGCTTGCAATGGCCGCAAGCGAGCACCGGATTGGCAGATCGACTGAAATCGCCTACCCGCCCGATGATGCTGAGCAATGTCATCGCCATCCTGCCGGTGTTCCTGATCCTCCTGACGGGGTTCGGAGCAGGCAAAGTCGGGTTTCTGGGCGAGGGTGCAGCGACTTTTCTCAATCGCTTTGTCGTATGGATTCCGCTGCCCTGCCTTTTGTTCGACGTGGTGGCGACGACGGATTGGGTGCGGCTTTGGGACGCGGGCTTCGTCGCGGCGTCGCTCATCGGGAGCTTCGCCGTGTTCGCGATAGGGCTTTTGATAGGACGCTTGCGCGGGCTGTCCGCCGCCGACATGGGCGTGGAAGGACTGAACGCGAGCTATAGCAATGCGGTTTACATCGGATTGCCGCTCCTGACACTGACTTTGGGAAGTGCGTCACGCCCTCATGTGGTGGTGGCTGGCACTTTAACGCTGACTCTCCTGTTCGTGGCCGGCGTGACCCTGATCGAATTTGGAAGCAGTCGCGCACCGGGCGACCGGAAAAGCGCCGGGCGCACCGTGCTTGGCATCCTGACCGGCCTTGTCCGCAACCCGGTGATCGTGTCACCATCTGCCGGTCTGGTTTTCTGGCTTGGTGGATGGCATCTACCCTCCCCCGTTCACCAATTCCTGACGATGCTGGGCGGGGTAGCGAGTCCTGTCGCCCTGATTGCCGTCGGACTTTTCCTCGCGCAACGGCCCATCCTGGAAACAGTGCGGCACCGGGCAATTCCTGCGCTTGCGCTGACGAAGCTGGTCGTCCATCCCGCGATAACGGCCTGGCTTGCCTGGCGCGTCTTTGCATTGCCAGCCGACGTTGCGGTTACGGCGATTGCGATCGCCGCTCTCCCGACCGGCACCGGGCCATTCATGATCGCTGAACTTTACAACCGGGACGCCAGGGTCACCTCGGGGACTATCATCGTAACTACGCTGGCTTCCGTGGCGACGATTGCGGCGGTGCTATCCTTTCTGCGTTCCTGATTCAGCGCGATCGGAGACGCAAAAATGGGTGTCTCCAGTGGCAATCTGTTGACAGGTGAGACTCAATCCAATAACGGGCCACATTCCCGCGCGGGGTCTTCCGGGGCTGATGCTCCTTGTTTCCGCGTCACGCAGTTTGGATTAGAAGAGAAAAGCCATGTTCGCAGTCGTGCGCACGGGCGGCAAGC
>JBPPMC010000358.1:0-15965 GCA_051305835.1 Sphingobium sp. | reverse complement strand
CTGAAGGTGGATAACAATTCGGGGCTACCAACTTTCGTAATGGAGTATGTCGCTGGATTGATATCGATACCGACAATTCATGGAATATGTTCTGAATATTTTGACGTCCATGTTGGGACTTGCTCGCAGGTTTATTCATAATGAATCGTCCAGGCGAAGGCCTTACGCTGCATGGTTATTTCCGTTCATCGGCTGCCTACCGAGTACGGATTGCGCTCAATATGAAGAATATTCCTCACAGCCACGTGGCATATCATCTGCGCAAGGGCGAACAACGATCCGAGGCTTATCTGCGCCTGAATCCACAAGGCCTCGTTCCATCTATCCAGTCTGAGAATTTGATACTCACGCAGTCCTTAGCAATCATCGAATATCTTGATGAATGCTATCCGGAGCCGCCTTTGCTGCCGCAGAATACTGCAGCACGGGCGCGAGTGCGGGCATTGTCGAGCATGATCGCCTGCGATATTCATCCCATCAATAATCTGCGTGTGATCGATTATCTTCGGACTGTCCTGAAACAGCCGGAGGATGAGGTTCGCCGGTGGTATGCGCACTGGATAACCATTGGATTTGAAGCGATCGAATCCCAGTTGAACAACAGCGACGAGACTGGGCGCTTTTGTCACGGGGACACGCCAACCCTAGCCGACATCTGCTTGATCCCGCAGGTTGCCAATGCGCGCAATTTTGGCGTCGATCTGCAAAACTACTCTACCATCCTTCGCATTGTGGAGGCGGCCGTCGCGGTTCCCGCCTTTGAAAAGGCTTTGCCAGCCAACCAGGCCGACGCAGAATGAAGTGCGCATTTTCTAAAGGTGAGACTTTCTAAGAAATATTGCGGAGTAAGAACAATGCTGAGGCAAGAGCGGAATGGCTCTATAATGACAGTGTATCTCGCCCGACCTGACCAGAGGAATGCGATGACCGGCGATCTGGTGAAAAACCTGATTGCCGTCATGCGCGCGTGCGATCACGATGATGCGGTCGGGGCTGTGATACTTGCAGGCGAAGGCAAGGGCTTTTGCGCCGGAAGTGATCTGGCCGATCTCGCCCGGATGCCCCCGGCTGATCGCGTTGAATTTGAGGCAAACTCAGGCCTTTTGGCGCGCATGATCAGTCAATGTGGGAAACCGGTGATTGCCGCTGTCCACGGTTTTGCGATCGGAGGAGGCATGACCTTGGCGGCGGCGTGCGATATCGTGCTTACCAGTACGGATGCCAAATGGAGTATGCCCGAGGTGCCCATAGGCCTTTTTCCAGCATGGGGCATCGGCGCCATCATGGATCGAACGGGGCTACCACTTGCACGCAGGCTTTGCTGGGGCATAGATATATTGTCGGGGAAGGAAGCGGTTGATTGCGGCCTGGCGGATGAACTCGCAAGCGATCCCTTGCAGGCGGCCTACATCGTCGCTGAACGGTTGGCGGATCTTCCGAAGTTTCAGGCCAGAGCAGTGAAGCGCTTTTTCAGTGCATATGTGGCGCATGAACAGGCCGATGTACAAGCCAACCGCGTCTTCCTTGATGCGACAAACTCGCCGGAGGCGGCAGCGAGTTTCAACCGTTTCGGGCGTCCAGCCTGATCCATGGGCTGGTGCTGCGCGCCCGGCCGAAACTATAGCTGGAGAGCATGGCAGGCAGCTTGCCTCTCCCCCTAACGGCGATCATGGCCGATATGGAAAGAGACCCGCGTTGCGGCAGGCTCTCCACACAATCGGGCCGTCAATCCTCAAACCCTATGAAGTGCGCTGCTTCTTCGAGCGATTTGCGTCGTGACACGACTGCATTGGCCGGAAATTCGTCGTCGGGGAAGCCGATCGCGATGCAGATCATCACCACCTGATCTTCGGCGATCCCCGCATGTTCGCGCACCACCGGCGATTGCATGATCCCTTGGCTGTTGATCACACAGCCAAGGCCGCGTGCCCAGGCGGCATTCACAATCGCATTGGTAACCGCACCGCAGTCGAACGGCGCGATGTCGCTGCCATAGAGCCCGCGATCATAAGTGACGACGATCGATACCGGCGCGTCGAACTGGCGGAAACCGCGCAGCACCCATTCCTCGCGCTTTTGCTTGTCGTCGCGTGCGATGTGCATGACGCCGAAGAGCTGCTTGGCGATTTCGACCTGCCGCTCGCGGTGCGGGCCGCTATAGTCTTCCCTCTTGCGGAACTCGCGCGATTCAGGAACGCCGGCGATGTTGCGCCGCACGCTCTCCGCGCGGATCGCGTCGAGAGGAGCACCCGTGACGACGTAGAAGTTCCACGACTGCGTGTTGAACGAGGAAGGCGCGCGCATCGCCAGCTGGAGCACTTCCTCTATCGTCGCGCGCGGCACCGGGTCCGGCTTGAAGCCGCGAATGCTGCGGCGTCCAGCGACCACCTCGTCGTAGGTACTTTCGGATCCAGCCATCGTCGTCTCGCCTTTTACAATGCAGGGCTATCAATATGTCATAATGGTTTGAAATCACCGCAGAATTTGGCCTAAGCGAAGACACGGCCGACCATATCATAGTCGGCGGTGGCAGCGCGCAACAGATCCCGGCACGCCATCCGAGGATGACAAGAGCCGCGTCTCGCTGTTGGAGGCGAGCGGCAATCCGTATCACGAATTTATCTTGGCTATGCCCGCCGATACTGTCAACCCGATGGGCTAGCCGCGCTGCGGCCTGAGGCAGGGAGCCAAATCCCAGCATTTCCGTGCGTTGCGCCGTTTATAAGGTAGCATAATGTGCGGATTCGCTTTGATCCGTATGGGTCGATCCCGCTAATCGCGTAAATGCGATATAAGTCGTCTGTGACCGCGTTCCGGCGTTCCCCGATCGACAACTGCACCTGCTCCACCCTAGGTTGACTGGCCCAACGACGGGTTGGGGAGGATGATGACCACGATGCCGATGACGACCCCTGCCCCTGCTTTGCCGGGGCCGCCGTGCAAGGCGACCCTGCCCGCGATCGTGCGCTGGGCCGCTGAGGCCCATGGCGAACGCGATCTGTTCGTGATGGGGGATCGGCGTGTGAGCTTCGCCGAGGCAGATCGCCAGTCGAAGGCACTCGCCAAGGGCTTGCTCGCCCTCGGGATCGGGAAGGGCACGCGCATCGGCCTTCTTATGGAGAATTCTCCTGACTGGCCGCTGTGCTTCTTCGCCGCGGCGCGGAGCGGCGCGCTCACCGTGGCGCTGTCGACCTTCTATCAGCCGCCTGAGATTTCCTGGGCCGTGCGCCACAACGATCTCGGCACGCTGCTGATCTCGGCGCGTTATCTGAAAGCCGATTACATCGAGCGGCTTGAGCGCGCGCTGCCGGGACTCGCTGCGCATACCGGGACCGAACTCTATCTTCCCGAGCATCCCTATCTGCGTCGGATCGTCGTGTTCGGCGAATGCGACCGGCCATGGGCGATGAACGGCGCGGACGCGATCCTCGCCGCGGCGGCCGCACGGCCGCAGATCGACGAAGCCTTCCTGGCTCGGATCGAAGAGAACATCGTTCCAGCCGACGATCTCGTGATCATCTGCACGTCCGGCAGCACTGCCGAGCCGAAGGCGGTGCTGCACACCCATGGCGTCTGCGCGCGTGTGACCTACGAGTTCCTCGATTATATGGACATGCGGCCCGGCGATCGCAGCTATAACGGGCAGCCTTTCTTCTGGATCGGCGGAATCAACATCAATCTGATGCCGGCGCTTTTTCACGGCGCGACGCTCTGCTTTGCGCCGAGTCCTGCGCCCGAAGATGTTCTCGACCTAATCGAGCGCGAACAGGTCACGCGTCTAAGCCTATGGGCAGCGCAAACCCACGGCCTGCTGGAGCGTGCCGGGGGCCGCGACCTCACGTCGATCCGCACCGGTGGGATCGAACCGCTCGACCGCTGGGGCGAGGTGATTCCGCCGGATCGCCGGATCGGCGGGTTGATGGGTATGACCGAGAGCTTCGGCATGCATTCAATCCACCACCTCTGGCTGCCGACACCGGTCGGCAAGGGCGGCAGTTGGGGGCAGACGATGCGCGGCATGGAACGGCGCATCGTCGATCCCGCGACCGGCGAGGAACTTCCGCGCGGCGTGGAAGGCGAGCTTTACATTCGCGGCTATGCGATGATGCGCGCCTATTACAAGAAAGAGCGCGAGGAGACGGTCTCGCGCGACGGGTGGTTCGCCACCGGCGACCTGGCGATCATCGATGAGGAAGATCATATCTTCTTCACCGGGCGGCGAGGCGACCTGGTGAAGACCTCGGGCGCCAACGTCGCCCCGGCAGAAGTGGAGCTGGCGCTGCTGCGGCTGCCCGGCGTGCGCGAGGCAATCGTGTTTGGCCTGCCCGATCCGGTCAGAGGCGAGAAGGTGACAGCGGTGCTGGTCGCCAAGTCGGGTGAGACGATCGACATCGCCGCCACCGCAAGCGCACTCCGACAGGAAATCTCGCCCTACAAGGTGCCGGTCGAGTTCGTGGTGATGGAAGCCGACGACATTCCGCGCACCGGTTCGCTAAAGCCGCAAAAGCCGCAACTCAAGGCGATCGTGAGCACGTTGCTCGAAACCGCCGACTGAAGGGAATCCCATGAGCCAATCTGATTCAGACACCATCGACTTCTCGCGATACAAGCATCTGAAGCTCGATCTGGACGAGGGCGTGATGACGATCACACTGTCCAACCCCGGCAAGAAGAACGCAGTGACGCCGGGCATGAGCGATGAGCTGAACACGATCTGGGAAGACTGCTGGGTTTCCGACGATGTAAGCGTCATCATTCTGACGGGTGACGGCAATGACTTCTGCTCGGGCGTCGATCTCAGCAGCTTAAACGCGCTCTTCGATCCCGAGGCGAAGAAGAAGAAGCGGGTGGTCAACCCCACATCACGTGGCGCGCGAAAACATGTCTACGGCATCATGGACTGCGAGAAACCGGTACTCGCCAAGGTGCGCGGTGTCGCTTACGGCATGGGCGTGAATATGGCGTTGGCGTGCGACATGGTCTATGTTTCGGAGAATGCGCGCCTATGCGATAGCCACGTCAAGGCCGGCATGGTTGCGGGTGATGGCGGCGTGCTGTTGTGGCCGATGCTGGTCGGGATCCACCGTGCCAAAGAGTATCTGATGACCGGTGATCCGATTCCCGGCCCGCTTGCCGAGCAGATCAACCTCGTCAATCGCTGCATGCCCGACGACCAGCTCGACGACTATGTGAAGGGCGTTGCGCACAAGCTGCGCGATTTGCCGCCGCATGCGGTGAACTACACCAAGTCCTCGCTAAACATCGCGCTCAGGCAGATGACCCAGTCGGCGTTCGAAGCGTCGGTCGCCTATGAGTTGTACACGATGCAGATGGATGACTTCCGCGAAGCAACCAGCGCTTTCGTCGAAAAGCGCAAGGGTAACTTTACCGGCAATTAAAGCCGGCCCCACCGGTCAGAGCATCGCATTGCCGTCGAACGAGATGCTCTGACCGTGACCTAACGGGACTGCTCCAATGGGCAATGGGCCATGGCCCATGCCGAAAAGCCTGGCAGCATATGTTAACGCAGCCTTTTATCCGCGCTCATGTCGTGCTTGCTTTTGACGGATCATCAGTTATTATGGGGCATCAAAAACCACCGCTGACAGTTAACGGTGGCGGCAACTCATAAAATGGAGAGGCTTATGGCGACGCATGTTCAGGAGCAGGAGCTCTCGGTACAGGAAGCATCTCGGCTCGATCCGCTGTTTGGGCAGATGATCGACAGTGACGGGCACCTCTATCTACCCGTTGAAGTGTTCGAGGATATGACCCGGGGCTTGGGCGCGCAGTCGACTCTGGATTTCTACAAGCGCTTCGTGGGTTCCGCCGAATATGAGAGCGAGAGGGCACGCAATCGCGAGGACGTTTTCGGCGTCAAAGGCATGGCGGCGCTTGGCGCAACCGATATGGAAGAACGGCTCGAAGCGCTTGACCTGATGGGCGTGCGCGCGCAGCTCGCCTTCCCCCAGACATTCGGTTCTGAGTATCGCCTGGACAGCGATCTCGCGCGTTCTGTGAATCAGAAGGCGAACGACTATTATCTCGAACTGTGCAAGCAGTCCAAAGGTCGCGTGTGGCCCGCAGTCAGCATCAATATGTACGATCCCAAATGGGCGGTCGAAGAACTGGAGCGCGTGCTGAAGATCGGCGGCGTTGGAGGCATCAACATGTCCTGCGCAACGCCACCGGGCGGCACTTCGCCGGCGCATTCGCAGTGGGATCCGTTCTGGGCGCGCATTGCCGAGGCCGGTGTTCCCGCGCTTATCCATCTTGGCAGTGGCGGGCTGCTTTCGGCGCAGGATCCTGATCCAATGTTCCCCGAGCGCGCCTGGGGCAACGCCGAATTCGCTTCGCGGGATGCCCGCCGAACGCGCCGGAGGTGAGGAGGCGGTGAGTCCCTATTTCCTGCTCGTCGCGCATATGCCAGCGGAGCTTTATCTTCAGACGATGGTCATGGGCCGCGTGTTCGAGCGCCATCCCAATCTCAAGTTCGGCGTCTTCGAATTCGGGACAACCTGGATTGGAGAGTGCGTCCGGCGCATGGACCAGTGGGCCGATTTCCAGGTGCGCGTCGTTGGCCGCAAGTTTGAAAAGAAGCCGAGCGACTACGTACGTGAGAACGTCCGCGTTGGACCCTTCTTCCATGAGCCGGTCGGCAAGATGATCGACGATTTCGGGATGGAGGAAATCTACTGCTACAACACGGACTTCCCGCATCTTGAGGGCAGCAAGGATCCGATCCGTAAGTTCCGCTCGCGGCTGACCAACATGCCGGAGGACTATGGGCAGAAGTTCTTCATCGACAATGCGAAGAGTCTCATGCCTTATCTCGACGCGGCCTGATAGAACGTCGACCGTTCCCCGGGCAAGATGACGGAGAGGCTGCGCAAGGGCGTGGCCTCTCCGTCTGTTACGGTTCCTGCCCGCATGGAGCGAACCTCCCTATTACCTGATACAGGACAAGGCATCGCCCCACCCCGGCGGAGTTCACATGGACTGCGCGCTTCACGTCGGTGGCCACGGCGAGGCAGGTTCGCAGCACCGAATCTTTGCTTTCCTGGACAAGACTGCCACGATAGGAACGTCTGATGCGCCTGCTCCCGCAATTGACCGAAGAGAACCGGGCCTATTGGACCAGCGGCGAAACGAACGAACTGCGCATCGCCTTCTGCGACAGCTGCGATCACGCGATCCATCCGCCAGAGGTGATTTGCCCGGTCTGCCTTGGCCGATCAGTCACGACCAGGCCGGTGAACGGTACCGGCACGCTCTACAGCTGGACAATCAACCGCCAGCAATGGGCGCCTGACATGCCGGTGCCTTTTGCGCTCGGCGTGGTAGATGTCGATGGCGCGCCCGGGGTACGGATCACGGCACGGCTGATCGATGTTGATCTTGATGCTATCGCGATCGGCGATCGCGTGCAGGTCGATTTCGAACGGATCGGGCCGATCTGGTTCCCGGTGTTCCGTCCGCTTGCGCAAGCCTGAGGCGGATAAGCGAGCGGGACATCGTACAGACTGAGGCATCCGCTAAGCGCCGTCAGTTTCGCGCAGGCATTGCAAACATCGCCATTTCCCGCCGCTTTGTAGCGTCGCACGTTCACACGCCGGAACACCCGCCCCGCGTCAATGCTGGCAGCCTCCAGCCAAGCCTCCATCGCCCATACGCAGCGTGGGTTCAGATAGGTGGTCGCCCCCCTCCCGATTGCCCTTGTTGCGCAGGATGCTCGGCAGCCCCGCATCCGCTGTGTTATATGGCGCGGTAGCCCGTAGCCAGTATCCGACTGAAGTCGGAGAGGCTCCTCCCGGCAAAGGGCTTCAAGCCTCAGAACAGACACCACAATCCGTGCACGACAGGGCCAGCCGGACGTCGTTACGCGACGGGCCAGCCTAGTTTTGGGCTTGCGAATGGTCGGCTCAGGCGATAGCGCGCGCGGCGCGATGACCCGTCCAGATCGCGTTCAATATGTCGCGTGGCTCAAGCGCGTCGCCAACGAGCGCGATCTGTTGCCCGGTCTCCTGCAGCGCGTCATAGATTTCGCTCAACGGCTTGTTGTGCGTGATCAGCACCACCGTGTCGGCCGACACGTCGCGATTCTGATTATGCGTCGCCTGTGAGGGCCGCACGATGCATCTGCCGGGCAGGATCTCGACCAAGGTGTGTCGGCACAGGATTTCGAAGTCGCCCAGCTGATAAAAGCGCTCCAGCGCCGGCTGATCGCGCTGCGTCATCTCCAGGCGCTGGGCCATGCTGCGCCAAGGCGAAAGATAGGTCACCGCAACTCCCTCGGTCAGCAGTTGCTCCATCACCGCGATGCCCTCATTGTCGCCAACGGTATCGATGACCAGCGCGGTGCGGCCCCAGTCCCTCTTTGTGGTCATCACGTCGATCGAGGATACGACGTGCGGCAGATCTGCACCGCGCGCGGGCTCACCGGGATCTAGCGCCTGAAGGCCGTCCATCCTCGGCATCGATCCGGTCGCCACGATGACGTGGTCGGCACCCTCGTTAATCACGTCATCGGCATCGAGATAAGTGCTGAGACGGACCTCTACGCCCAGTCGATACACCTCATGCTCAAGCCATGAAGCGATGTCGCCGATAGTGGCAAGCTTTGGCGCCAACTTCGCGACGTTGATAGTTCCGCCAAGTGCCGCACTTGCCTCGCACAGCACAACCTGATGCCCTTTGAGAGCGGCGACTCGCGCCGCTTCGAGGCCGCCGGGTCCGCCGCCCACCACGAGCACCTTCTTGGGGTCTACGGTACGCTCGATCTTCGCCTCGTCAAGCTCGCGTTCGACGCCCGCCGCCGCATTGACCGTGCAGCCGAAGCGTCCGTTGCGGGCCAGGCCGCCCCAGCATCCCTGATTGCAGCCGATGCACGGCCTGACCTCCTCGGCGCGGCCCTCGCGTGTCTTGCGGACGACGTCGGGATCGGCGATGTGCTGGCGCACCAAGGAGACGAGATCCGCAATGTCGTCGCGCAGGAGCTGATCGGCCTCCTCCAATGTGCGAATGCGACCGGTGACGAGCCTGGGGACCGTCGCGACGGAGGCTATGTCGCCCGAAGAGGGCAGCTCGTAACCCATCGGCGAGTGCATGCCGCTCACCATCTGGTCCATGCGGAAGTAGTCACCACGCGATACGTCGACATAGTCGATCAGCCCCGCCTCCTGGACGGCGAGCAGCACCTGCTTGTTGTCGTTCTCGTCGACGCCCTTCGGCATCTCGCTGGCGCTCAGCCTGATGCCGACCACGAAGTCGGTGCCGGCCATGCGTCGGACGGCTTTCAGCGCCTCCATCAGAAAGCGGTTGCGGTTCTCGAAGCTCCCGCCCCATTCATCGGTGCGATCGTTGTAGATCGTCGACAGGAACTGCTGCGGCAGATAACCGTGCGCAGCGTGAATTTCGATGCCATCCAACCCGCCTTCACGAGCATGAACCGCAGCCTGACCATAGGCCTCGATCAACTCACGGATCATCCGGTCGGTCATTGTGCGGCCCACGCGGTTTAGGAAGCCCGGTACATCGGACACGGCCCAGCCGGGGCCGCCGTCGAAGCCGGGATAGAGGTTGCCGCCATGCCACAATTGCTGGAACACGCGCATGCCGTGCGGGCGGATCCGTTCCATCATCCGCCGATAATCCTCGATGATGATCGGATCGAACAGACCGTGGGGAAATAGCATGCTGGAGGGATGGATGCTTGTCGCCTCCAGGATGCTCAGCCCGCAACCACCCCGCGCGCGCGCCTCGTGATAGGCGATCATGTCGTCCGATATACGGTCCCCACCCAAGCCCGAGGCGTGCGCGGTGCTGGCAATACGATTGGGCACCGTGATGTTGCCGATGCGCAGCGGTTCGAAGACCATCTTCAACGCCATACCGTTTTCCCTCTCCCGCCCTATGGGCAGACCCTGAACTAAGCCGCGTTCCCGATCATCTGGCGCACGGCTGCGGCGATGTCGTCCTGTTTAACGGTGAACGCATCCTCCAGGGGTTTCGAGAAGGGAACGGGGCAGAAGGGAGCGCCGAGGCGCTGGATCGGCGCGCGCAGTTTGCCGAAGGCGATCTGGCCGACAGTCGCCGCGATCTCCGCACCGATACCGAATTGCGTCGTCGCTTCATGTGCTACGAGGAGTCGGCCAGTCTTTGTAACCGAGGCGATCACTGTCTCCCGATCCCAAGGTGATATCGTCCGCAGGTCGACTACCTCGACCGACACGCCTTCAGCCGCCAGCTTCTCCGCCGCGACCAGCGCGGCCGCCGCGACGCGCGCATAGGAAACGATGGTTACGTCAGAACCCTCGCGCGTGACCTTTGCCTTGCCCAGCGGCACACGGCTGCCCGGCTCGGGCGCCGGGCCAGTCACGCCATAAGTCGGCAGATTCTCGATGAAGATGCAAGGGTCGGGATCTTCGATGCATGATCGCAGCAGGCCGTAAGCGTCCGCCGGAGTCGATGGAGCCACCACCTTCAGGCCCGCTGTGTGTGCAAACCATGCCTCCAGGTAATCGGCATGCTGGCCGCCCGTCGCGCTGCCCGCGCCGGTCATCGTGCGGATGGTGATCGGTACGTGGGTCTGGCCACCTGACATGAAGCGCAGCTTGGCGGCATGATTGACGATCATGTCCATCGCAACCGTCATGAAGTTCATCAGCATGATTTCGGGCACCGGCTTGTAGCCAGCAAGCGACGCCCCGATAGCGGCGCCGATGATCGCCTGTTCCGAGATGGGGGTGGACCGCACGCGGTGCTGGCCGAACTGGGTCGAAAGGCCACGGGTCACGCCGAGGATCCCGCCGCCCTCACCGTCGCCCACGTCCTCCCCAAAAACAAGCACTTTCGCATCATCGGCGAGCGCGTCAGCAAGTGCCCGGTTGAGCGCCTTGACCATTGTCGTCGTTTGACTGCCTGCCGTGGTCATACAGCCAATTCCCCTTCGTAAACATCGCGTCTAAGTTCGCTTATCGGCGGAAACTCGCTTGCCAGAGCATATTCCACGGCGGCGTCCAACCGGGCTTCAATGTCCTCCTCGATACGAGCGAGCGTCGCCTCGTCGGCCATGCCGTCGGCGATCAGTTTCGCGCGGAAGCGCGGCACGGGGTCGGCCGCTATCGCCTCCTGCTTGCGTTCCTTGTTCATATAGGAATCGTTGTCGCCATAGACGTGGCCCATGAAACGGAAGGTCATTCCCTCGATCAAGGTTGGTCCACCACCGGTGCGTGCGCGCGCCACCGCCTCGGCGGCGGCGCGGTTCATCGCGACCGGATCGTTACCATCGACGTGAATGCCGGGCATCCCATAGGCGCTCGCCCGATCCGAGATCCGCGCCACGGCGGTGGTCATCTCGTAGGGCGTGTGCTCTCCATAGCTATTGTTCTGGCAAACGAAGATCACCGGCAGCTTCCATACCGCCGCCAGGTTCAGCGCCTCGTGGAAGGCGCCGATATTCGACGCACCGTCTCCAAAGGTCGCCACGGCCACGCGATCACTGCCGTCCAGTTGCGCTGCCCAGGCAAGTCCGTTGGCAATCAGGGTCGAGGCGCCAACGATGCCGGTCGTCACCATGATGCCCTTGGCCGGATAAGTCAGGTGCATCGGCCCGCCCTTACCCTTGCAGGTGCCGGTCACCTTGCCCGCGACCTCTGCCCACAGGTCGTTCAGGGGCATGCCCTTGGCGAGCATATCGTGAATGCCGCGATAGATCGTGCACAGATAATCGTCGTCGCGCAACTCTACCGCCAGCGCCGCCGGGATCACCTCCTGTCCGCGTGGCGAATAATAAGGCATCGCCAGGCGGCCCGACCGGAGCACCTTAATAGTGCGGTCATCGTTGCGACGGATGAGCGCCACCCGGCGATATATTTCTATCAGCGTCGCGGCGTCTGGGGCGTTTGCGTTCATGCTGGCTCCATCATTGAGTGATGCCCCGTCGCCCGATCGGGCGATGTAGGCACGGATCGGCCGGGACATGTGCCCGGCCGACGTCGGTCAAAAAGCATAGTCGATGCTGAGTCCCAGTTGCCGCGGCGGCGTGCGAAGAACCGTGTCCGCGAAGGAGCTGACAACTGCACCACCGAAATGATGCTCGTTGAACAGGTTCTTCCCGAAAATGGAGAATTGAAACCGGCTGTTCGTCGGCGTCAGCCCGACGCGCCCGCTGACCGTCACATATCCGTTGGTCCGGACCCGCTTCAGCAGCTCCCAGTCAAAGCTGCTGGAGTAATAGATAGTACCGTTGGCTTCGATCTTCCCCATGCCAGTTTCCGCGGTGTAGGTGAGCGTGGCATTGCCGGTGAACCGCGGCGTTTTCAGGATGCGTTGGCCGGACGCGTCGATTCCCACCACGGGGCGCAGCCCGCCCGGCCCCACCGGGCCGAAGCCGTTTGGATTTAGCGTGGGGTCGTTTTGCGGGTAGAAGTCGTTCGCCACGCCGCCGGTGAAGCTCTTATACTTGGCGTAAGGCACCCACGATCCCGCTAACCGGAGCTGCAGCTCGGGCGTCACGCGCACGTTTGCGTCCGCCTCGAAGCCGTAGATCCGCGCATTGGCAGCGTTCTGCAGGCTGGAGGTCACGCCATCGAAAAACTGAACTTGAAGCTTCTTATAGTCATAGTAAAAGCCCGACAGATTGAGGCTGAAATCGGACGAGCCAATTTTCGTGCCGATCTCGTAGGCGGTCAGGGTCTCGGGGTCGGCGGCTGCGACTGTGAAGCCGACGGAATTGAGTATACCACTCTTGAAGCCCTTGCTGTAGGTTGCGTAAATATTCGCGCTGGAGCTTAGATCGTAACGCAGTGAAAAGCGCGGGGTCCAGTCGGACCACCCGTCTGCGGCGCCCGGAAGCGGCGTCTGCTCCAAACCGATATAGTTCGTCTGCCGCTTCTTTTCATCGCTGTAGCGAATGCCGGCGATGACGTGCAAGGCGTCGGTCAAATCGTAATTCGCCTCGCCGAACACCGCCTTCGCAGTCGTCGTGAGCAGGCCACCGTCATAGACGGGTCCCGGCGGATTGCCGAACGGGCTCAGATCGCGTTCGCCATTGGGGCCGAGCGGAAAGTTGATATTCTCGCCCTTCGTGGCGCGGTCCTTGTAGTAAAAGACGCCGCCAACGAAGCTGAACCGGCCGAACTTCTCCGAGGCGAAGGTCACTTCCTGCTGGAAAGACCTGTTCTTGTTGAGCACCCCGAAGTTGACGCACGAGAAGAGCGTGAGGCACGGGAGCGAACCGAGCTGGGGCGCCGAAATGCCGCCGAAAGCCGCATCAACGTCTACCGTCGGCTCTGCCTTCACATAAAGATAGCTCGTCAGCGACGAGAGCGTGCCGGCGCCGTCGAAGGTGAAATCAGCCTTCAGGTTCACGCCGCCGGTATGGGTGAGAATGCTTGATCCACCCTTGAGCTCGCTTGCAATGTGCCACGGCTGCGTCGGTACGACCCCGTTCGGGAAAGCGCGGACCAGCGGGCTCGTAAGGTCACCTGGCACCGACCGTATCTGACCGTTGACGGAAGTGACGCCGTTCAGCGGCTGCAAGTTCGAATTTATGAAATCCTCGTCACGGCCATAGAAGCCGGTGAGAAGGAACTTGATCGAGTCCGTCGGCTCGAACAATAGCTTTGAGCGCATCATATAGGCTTCGCGCTTTCCGGCGCGGCCGCCGGTGCGGTCATTGGTCAAGTAGCCGTTGATATAGTCGTAATAGCCCGCAGCACTAAAGGCCAATGTATCGCTGATCGGTACACTCACGAAACCTTTGACCGTGATCTCGTTCGCGGTCTTCACGTCATCGCCGAAGAAAACGCCGTCCATCACCGTCAGCTTGCCCGTCGCTTCGCTCAGGCTGGGATCGAGCGTATGGATGGAGATCGCTCCGCCGGTAGCGTTGCGGCCGAAGAGCGTTCCCTGCGGCCCCTTCAGCACCTCAAGGCGTTCCACGTCGGGCATGTCGAACACCGAACCGATTTGGTTCGAATAATAGACGCCGTCGACGTACAAAGCGATTGGCGATTCGGCACCTGTGGTGCTGTTGGAGGTCGAGATGCCGCGAATGTTCGGTTGCGCCCAGGCACCTTGGGTGGTGAACACTAGGCCGGGAACTGCGATGCCGAGTTCCTTGGTGCTGGAGATTCCGGCGCGGGCGAGGTCCGCTCCCGTCTGCGCAGTGATCGTCAGCGGCACGTCGCGCAAGCGCTCGGAACGGCGCTGGGCGGTGACGATGATGTCACCCATTTCGGCCTTGGCGGTAACCGCTTCGCCCGCGACGGGAGTTGTCGCCTTTTGGGGCATCCCGGCGGTGGCGGGAGTGCCCGCCTGCGCAAGTACCGGTGTAGTATATGCGAGCATCGCCCCGGTGCATACAATGCTAAGACTGTTCCTCATCGATATCGTCCCCTCGTGTTTATTGAGCGCGCGGTCTCACAGGCCGCGAGTCACATAGATCCTGTCACCGGAAGCCACTGCGCCAAAGGCGCCGCCCCGGTTCGTGCCGAGCTTCTCACCAGTTCACCGCTGACCTGACGACACTTGGGAATTCACCGCTCATTCTAGAGCTCCCAACGTCCAGTTGCCGCGCCACATCCACGCGACACAACCCATCAGATCATAGCAACAATCATCACCGCAAGGGACGCCTACAAGGCTGCGCATTGAACATCGCAGATCCTATCATCCTCTCGCCCATTTACTTAGTCACGTCATCGTAGTGACGAGATCATGAGGCAGATAGCTATACCTGCTACCTTTATGTGTCAATCAGTTTTGATACGTTAGTTATACTAACGCTAAGCGTGAAAGATGCCTTGCGTCGCCGAACCGGCGGCCCTGCCTGATTGGCCCATGGCCAAGCCAGTTGCTCTGCCTCTAATCGCATCTGCGTACGCGAAAATCCGCTCCTGTCTTCGGCGCAAGTTACCTTCACGCAGCCCTCGTCGAACTCTTCATAGACCTCGTTGCAAGTGCAGATGGTATGTGCGCTTTACCGATCCCGTCAGTCGTCCTCTTCCAGGCCCATCTTGCGGGAAAATGCCCGCGACTTGGCCCAACTCGGGCGCTGCGCTCGTATCCTCGCCGGGCTTTAGCCAGTGGACCTTGGCCGGTGGCGGACGGTCCACGCCTTCAGGCCAGGCAAGAAGCATCACATCATGATACATTTTTCAGGATCACGACCGAACGGGCGGAAACGGTATTGGATGCGGCCGAACTCGTTCCAGGGATGAAAGTTCGGAAAGACGTGGACCATGCCGCCGCCCATCAACTCGACGTCGAAGGGGCGTGGCTGCTCGTTATGCTCCTTGATGAAGCGGTTGATGGCAGCCTGCAGATCTACAACGGAATGGAAAACGCCGCTTTGCAGCCGTTGCCGGGTGGTCGCGACCGGTAAATCGAAGACATGGGTTTAGCGCTGGCGGGAGCGGTTCATGACGGAGGGCGCGGAAGGGTTGCTTCGCGATAAAACCCGCACCCCCGGTAACGGCCCTCTTGAGGCAGCTGTAGTTGATCCGGTGATCGCACTGACCTAGGAGCCACCCAGCCATGAGCCAACCCTGGACAGTGGGCGCTGTATCACAGGTCGAGAGTTTGTTTCCTGACCTCGCCCTGGGCTGCATTCGACACGTCTTCCCAGGCTTCCCAGATGGCAAGGCGCTCCGCATAGGCCGCGCGCGCGACGGGCAGACCTTCCGTGCCGACAAAGAAGCGCAGCGGCGGCTGCTGCGAATCCACGACTTTGAACAGCGACGCCGATGTCGCGGCAGGATCGCCGAATTTCGCGGTTGCGCCGCCGGCAAACACCTGTGCTCGCGTGTCCGCATAGGCATCGATGCCCGTGGCGAGCTTCAGCGAGGACTGGCTCGCAAAGTCTGTCGCATACGCACCTGGCTCCAGGAGTGTAACCTTGATGCCGAACTGCGCGACTTCCTTGGAGAGACTCTCGTGGAGCGCTTCGAACGCCCACTTGG
>JBPPMC010000297.1:0-4532 GCA_051305835.1 Sphingobium sp. | reverse complement strand
AACCGAAATCGCCGCTTGGCCAAGGACTTCGAGCGAACCATCAAATCCGCAACTGCTCTTCTCTATGCTGCCGCAGCCAGCGTTCTCATCAGGCGCATCGCTCGTTACGCATGAGATTCAAGACAGGCTCTAAGTCGTTTCAGATTTTTCGAGGCCAAGCTATCAACCAGCTTGTTGATAGAAGGCACATGGAAATGCGCGTCATCAATCAACAATAGGCCGTCAATTTCATCCGACTCTAACTTTGTAGCCGCCTCTATCCACTCCCCAACAGGCACGTCGAAATCGCTTTTATGTTCCCAACATAGCCAACCTTCAGTTTCTAGCTGAATGGAAACTTGCCGACTTGCCGTGGTCTTTCCGACTCCGCTCGACCCTACTATAGTCGAAAACTGCAATGTTTGGGACTTGAAAGCACTACATATTGTATTCGTGACGGACCTGGGAAATGTCAGCTCGTTAGAGATATCGGCATAGGTTGCAGGCCACCCGTTGAACATGGCGCTCGCGTTGGATTTAAAAGCACTAATCGAATGTTTAACGTCAATTGTGGTTGCGCTTAGTATCTTCGATTGCTGGATCGGATCATTCGAAGTCGAGAACACCAAGCTTGTTTCGGGCCCGCGTCGAGCTAAAGCCTCGGAAAATTGATCAATACCGCCAAATGCTACTCGAACACCCCGGGCTTCAAATAATTTAGCGCGATTTTCGTCTCTCGTGTAAAGAATAAGATAAACCTGTCCACCTGCCCCGCCCATTTTCGATTGTATAGCCAGTACCTGATCAACAACTGACTTTATATCTGAATCGGACAATGAATATCCTACGATTACCAAATCAGCGCCTGCCATATCCGACGCTAATCTAGTAAATAGAAAGTCTCTATATTCTATTGCCTTGTCGTAATCGCCTTGAGTTAGGATCATGCGACTTTTGTGACCATCACTCACATCGTGCGCTATAGTCCCATGAATTTTATATATATAGGCTGAGCGGTCGGCCCAGATACCTTCGAGAAATCATAGTTTGTAGTAATTGTCGTACATGTAACGTTGCGAACATGATACGCCCGTTCAAGCAACTCATCATAATTCGTGGTGTAGATACCTTTCCAAGGGTAAATTGGAATATTGAGCAGGCCTCCCGTAGGATTCGGCTTGGGAAACTGACTGCGGACGAGTTTTATCAGCTGCGCGCGGTCGGCGTTAAGTTCAGCGAGTTCGGAAACTTCAGCAAGGTTAAAGCCCGTCGCGTCCACTCCGAATTTGATCGCGATAGCATTCGCTAGGTCGGTCGCACTTGGTGAGCCAGAGGGAATGGCGGAGCCCGCGCCGAAGAAGAGCAGGGTGCGAGCTGGGTCTAAATTTTGAACCAAACGATCAATCTCGATAGTCAACGCGATCCCCCCACAAATCCATGGCTATGCAACCTCGCTATAACGGGCTGCCAGTCAAGGGAAGCCTTCTAACTGTTATATGATCGTCGGGTAGAGTGCCTGACTGAATGCGCTGCTGGTAAGGTATGCGAGTGTATTGGCCCCTAAAATAAGGGCTTGAAGCCCGAACACACTTCGACGATGGAATGGCGGACCCTGTTCGAGCGTCCGGTTTCAGGAATCAGCAGATCTGTCCGTAGCGACCGAGAATGGCGCGAGGCTGCCGGATCGAGTCAGCCCTCAATGCTGGGTCGAGTCAAATCGGTGTTCCGATCCGCAGTGCGGTTCCCAACATGACGGCCTCAGCAGAGTTTACGCAGGTCCTTCGTGACACTGGTCTCCGAAAACAAGATCGCCAGTTGAGCTGTTGAATGGCACTCAAGCAAATTCGATCTGCTTCGCCCGCAGCCAGGCCTCATGTGCGGCAACGGTCTTGAACCCAAGGGCTTTGGCCAGCTTCCTATCCTTCAAGCGTAGCCTCGGCTTGCGGTCTGGCTCTTCCTCAACATAGTAGAATTTTCGGACGAAGAGATTCCGTTCAAAGCGCGATATCGATACGACATTCACGCCTACCTTTTCGGCGACCTGTTGCTGCGTCAACTTCTTCTCGATACGCCGGACAGCGGAGAGTTCGCCGAAGCCGAAGGGAGCGATTGACGCCGCTGGCCAGGTCAGCACCAGATCGTTAATGCTGGGATCTGGCTCATCCTTAAGCAATATTCTCGCCAGCTTGCGCAGGGTGGAGGCATGGGGTGTTCGAAGCTCCCTTCGTACGACGCGCCCCTCACCACCTTTAACGCGAATGACTGGTTCGATTGCGATGATCGTGCGCCGCGCGACACCACTCAGCTTCGCCAGTTCTTCCTGTGTTAGCCCGGCCCGTATCCTGGCCAGCAGTATCCTCGGCCCGATATCTTCCGGAACCAAAGCCTGGAGAAAAATATCACCACGGTCTTCCATGTGCCGTTTTTGCAGTAGCAGGGATAAACAATCCCATAACGCCTGCATGACTGGGCGGAAAAGCACCACGGTCTTGAGGCCCCAAAAGGCGAAGACGGTTCCCTCCGCCGCCGCCACGGTCATGGCATGCCCGTCGGGTGCAGAATTTCAGAAGACCCTGCAACGGCTTATCCGCCTTATGGCACGTGCGGCTGCGGCAGAGCATTGCCAAAGCGTCGCGGCTGATTCATCCTGTGTCCAATTTCCTCGGACCGAGGACCACCAGACATGATCGAATCCTCAATCCCTAGGTCGTTCGGCGGCGGCCATGGGATTCGTTCGAGTACATCGAGAACGGGAGAATAGTGTCATGCTAAAGAAGACAGCACCCCGCATCATCCTCTATGGTCGCCATTCGACGTCCATGCAAAATCCCAAGTCGAGCGAGGACCAGACCGCGTCCTGTGACAAGCTGGTCGAGAGTCTAGGCGGTACCGTTGTCGCCACATTCCATGACCCGGCGGAATCCGGCTACAAGCGCGGTCGTCCAGGCCTCAAGAAATTGCTCGCCATGGTCGCGAATGACGGAGCCGATATCGTGGTATGCGAAGCACTTGAACGCATCGCCCGCGATGCGGAGGACGTAGCCTGGCTTGCAAAGAAGCTGGGCTATCACAATGTCGAACTCTACACCGCCACCGAGCATCACGTCGATGAGGTCAAATTCGGCGTAGCGGCTTTGATCGGTACGATCTTCCTGAAGGGACTGATCGGGAAGACTTTGCGGGGTATGGCGGCCGCTGTTGCGGCGGGACGCTTCGCAGGTGGGCGGGCATATGCGTATAAGAAGAAGTTCGTGCTCCACGCCAATGGGGAACCGATGGCAGGCCATCTCGAAATCGACCCGGCCAAGGCCAAAGTCCTCAGGAGAATTTTTCAAGATTTCGCAAATGGGTTCTCGTCCATCTCGATCGCCACGGCGCTGAACGAAGAGGGCATTCCCGGTCCGCGCGGCGGGCAATGGAATGCTTCGACGATTCGTGGAAACCCCAAGGCCCTTACCGGAATTCTGAACAATCCACTCTATGTCGGGCGATTGGTCTGGGGTCGCCGGCAATGGCGGCGTAATCCCGATAGCGAGATGCGTGAACGGCGCTATCGCCTGCGTGACAGATCAGAGTGGATCGAAGTTGCACTGCCGGACCTGCGTATCATCGACGAGGAACTCTGGGACGCGGTACGAGCCGAGATGGAGCGGCGGTCGATCTCCGGTGAACCGAAACAGGAGCAGAGCGACAAGCCGCAATCGCCTGCGGGCAAGCCGCGTAAGAAGCATCTACTGTCCGGCCTGATAAAATGCAGCAGCTGCGGCTCCAATTACACGATCAGCGGGAAGGATTATTACCGCTGTGCTGGAGAGAAGGAACGCGGCACCTGCGGCAACAAACTGTCAGTGCGCAAAGGCGCGCTGGAGCAGGCCGCCATGGCCGTACTGCAGCATCATCTCTTCACCGAGGAACATGCAAAGATTTTCACCGAGACGTTCAACCGGGAGGTGGCGAAGATCACGGGCACCCAGGTCGATCGCGATCAGGTCGGGAAGAACCGTCTTGCGGTGATCGAGAAAGAACTGGAGAACCTGTCTGCCAATCTGCTGACTGGGCTTGTCAGTCCGATGGTGATGAAGATGCTGTCAGACCGTGAAACGGAAAAGGCAGAGCTGGAAACCCTCCTTGCGCGTGCAGCACCGGCAAAGCCGGCAGCTCAGATCCTGCCTCACCCGGCACTGGTGCAGAAGTTCAGCCAGAAAATCGGCGCGCTACGCGAAACGCTGAACGAGACCGTTATCTGCACGGAAGCTGCGGAGTTGATGGGCCAGCTGATCGAGAGCGTGACGATATATCCCGATGGCGCCAATGGTCCTGAGGCGGAAGTGGTCGCGAACGTGGCGGATCTCGTGGCCTACGCCACAAACGACAACGCCGCCCCGAAGGGCGGCGTTTTGTCCGAGACCAGTTCCATGCCGGTGGTTGCGGGAGCTCGCAACCATCTTAATTTGCATATTTATGAGCACGGTTCGGCCAACAAACACGGGGCAGCAACGGTGGCCAGATTTCTAGATTATCTCGATTTTGCGCCTTCGTTGTACCAAACAGCG
>JBPPMC010000295.1:0-11547 GCA_051305835.1 Sphingobium sp. | reverse complement strand
AACCGAAATCGCCGCTTGGCCAAGGACTTCGAGCGAACCATCAAATCCGCAACTGCTCTTCTCTATGCTGCCGCAGCCAGCGTTCTCATCAGGCGCATCGCTCGTTACGCATGAGATTCAAGACAGGCTCTTAGAATGTTGGGATGGAACGAGGCTGCAATTGAAAGCCTTGGTGCGGAAATTCCACACGGGGGCTGGATGGAAGGCGTGTTCAAAGTCTTCATCAAAGAGCGCCGCAAGAAAAAGGCGATTTCCCGCGCAACTATCAATGAGGCTTTGCGAAATATCGATCCGGTCGATCTCGGTTTGCGTGGCGACGGGAGTGAGAAGGGGGGCATTGTCAAGCTCTCTATACAAAGAAGCGTCGAAACAGTAGACAGCACCTCGCTCATCGACCCCGTTTCTGCTATGGAACAAATTGTGAACGCTTTGAGGGATTGGGCCGCCAAAGGAAAAATCGATTGCAGGTTCGACGCATAGAATTTGCTATAATTTTAGTCGGCTTAGTTGGCGGCGGCGTTCTGACGCCCGCGACGCTTCATGGCGAGCCAGCTAAGATGTTGGCAACAGTATTGGGTCTCGTTTCTGCCAGTGTCCTGCCATCCGTATCGCTGATCCTCGCGACGCTGACTCCCGGCGGACGTTCTGTGCAATCCGTTAATCAACTACACGTCGAACTTCGCAGCGCAATGAACGCCTTGTTCTATTTGCTCGGCACGGTGGGCTTGGTACTCGGCGCGCTGTTTATGCTGAGTATTCCGCCTCCAGCATTTCTCCTGAGGATTCCTCATCTGACAACTGACGTATTGCCCCGTCTGGGGCAGGCCATTGTTGTTGCCGCATCTCTAGCTGTAATTGCAAGAGCCAGTTCTATCCCTGCAATTTTAAGGCGTTGCTTGAAGATTCGGCATGAAATTGCGGCGGATGAAGCCCGTAGGAAAACCTTGGAGAATGCTACTGCAGTGGGTGATCCTCGTAACTATTTCGCGCGAAATCCTGCCTTTGGAGAGAAAGTCAAACTCAGCGATTTGAAGAGGCCGACGCAAGATTGAGGATTACCTCGGAAGATGACACACCGTAGCTTTAGACGCCCCTAAACCCCCACAGCTTCCAGCGCTTCACTCGCCGCCAGCCATTCCGCCTCCGCCGTTTCCATCTGCTTCTCTATCTCACCGCGTTTGCGCATGAGTTCGCCCATGGTGAGTTTGGCTTCTTCCGGCCCGGCGGTTGAGGGGTCGAACATGGCGCGTTCTATGCGGGCGCGGTGGGCGGTTAGTGCGGACAGCGCCTTTTCGGCCTTGGTCACGGCTTCGCGGAGGGCTTTGCCCTGTTCGCGGGCCTGCGCTTGCGCTTGCTTCTGCGCTTTGCGGTCACCCTTCGACATCTTCTCGCCGCTGTCGGATACGCCACCGCTCTTGCCGAGGATGAAGTCGGTATAATCTTCCAGCGTGCCGCCATATTCCTTGGCGGTGCCGCCATCGACCAGCACGAGGCGATCGGCGACCAGTTCGATCATGTGGCGGTCATGGCTGACCACGACGACCGCGCCCTGATATTCGTTCAATGCCTGTACCAGCGCCTCGCGGGAATCGACGTCCAAGTGGTTCGTCGGTTCGTCGAGGATAAGCATGTTCGGGGCTTCGCGCGTGATCAGCGCCAGCGCGAGACGCGCGCGTTCGCCGCCGGAAAGGCTGCCGACCTTCTGGATCGCACGGTCACCGGAGAAGCCGAACCGGCCAAGTTGCGCCCGGACCGCTCCGGGCGTGGCGCCCTTCATCTGGCGGGCCATATGCTCCAGCGGCGTGTCGGTCGTGTCGAGTTCTTCCACTTGATACTGGGTAAAGTATCCAACCTTCATCTTGTTGCTGCTGGTCATCTCACCTTCCATCGCGGGAAGCTGCGCGGCGATCAGGCGGGCGAGCGTCGTCTTGCCATTGCCGTTGCGGCCCAGCAGCGCAATGCGATCATCGGGGTCGATGCGCAGATTGACGCGGCGCAGGATCGGCGTGTCGTCATAACCGACCGAGGCCATGTCGAGCGTGACCAGTGGCGGGCGCAGTTCGGGCGGACTGGGGAAAGCGAAGGACAGGCTGGGATCTTCGAGGGCAGCGGCAATGGGCTGCATCCTTGCGAGCGCTTTCTGACGGGACTGCGCCTGCTTGGCAGTGCTGGCGCGGGCGCTGTTGCGGGCGACATAGTCCTGCAACTTCGCGCGCTGGGCGTCCTGCTTTTCCTTTGCCGCCTGCAATTGCGCAAGGCGTTCGGCGCGCTGCCGCTCGAACGCGTCGTAGCCGCCCGGATAGAGCGTGATCTTGCCGCCTTCCAGATGCAGGATGTGATCCACGACATTGTTCAGAAGGTCGCGTTCATGGCTGATGACGATGATCGTCGCGGCGTATGTCTTAAGGAAATTCTCCAGCCAGAGCGTCGCTTCCAGATCGAGATGGTTCGACGGCTCGTCGAGCAGCAGGAGGTCGGGCTGCGAGAATAGCAGCGCCGCGAGCGCCACGCGCATCTTCCAGCCGCCCGAGAAACTGTCGAGCGGACGGCCCTGCATTTCCTCGTCGAAGCCGAGGCCGACGAGGATGCGCGCCGCACGCGCGGGCGCGGTGTAGGCATCGATCGCATTCAGCCGCTCGAATATGTCACCCAGGCGGTCGGGATCTTCGCAGGTTTCGCTTTCGATGAGCAGCGCGTCGCGCTCCATGTCTGCGGCAAGGACGGTTTCGAATGGGGTCTGCGTGCCGCTGGGCGCGTCCTGCCGTAAATAGCCGACGCGCGTACCGCGTGGGCTGTCGATTTCGCCTTCGTCCGGGTCGATCTGCCCGATCATCGCCTTCATCAGCGTGGACTTGCCCGCGCCATTGCGGCCGATCAGGCCGACACGGCTGCGCGGCGGCAACATCGCAGTCGCTCGATCAAGGATGACGCGCCCACCCAGGCGCACCGTGACGTTGTTCACATTCAGCATGGCCGCGCCATTAGCACAGGTCAGGCCCGGATAAGAGAGGCGCGTGAAAGAAAACTATTCGCCGCTTCGCTCCGCCGCAGATTACCGGCGTCGGCGCAACCTGAACTGTCGGATCATATGCCAGCCGCGGAATAGCCCGCGCTTGCCGCGGCTCTCGCCCGTGAATGTTTCGAAGATCGCCTCCGGGCCTTCAGGGTCCAGCACTTCGTTGTCAGCCAGCCATGTCTCGACTTCGTTGAGGTCGGGTATCTCATACGGGATCAGCGAGCGCCCTGCCCCGCGTAGCTTCTCGATAACCGCGATCATTGATCCGCTCGCCGCATATTCATCCGTAACCTGCTGCCGGTCGACGCCCAGATGCTCGGCCACGAGGCTGTCGCGAAGGCTTGCCACCGTCGCGGTCCGGTCCTCGTCGTCGACACACACTGCCACATCGCACTCCGTGTCCAGACGCAATGAGCGATTGTTGAAGTTGGAAGAGCCGACCCGCAGCACGTGATTGTCGATCACCGTCACTTTGGCATGGACATAGATCGGCGTGCCGTCCGCCGTCTGCGGGTGATAGATGCGCAGGCGTCCGTGCTTGTCCATGCGCTGCAGTGCCGTCACCAGGCGCGCCCGCGCCGTGTTCATGGCGATCGGCTCCAGCCAGCCATCCGCCGTCGTCGGATTGATGATGACAATCTCCGGCCCATCCGCTTCCTGCAATCTCTTGCCGATGGCGATGGCGATCCGCCGCGACGCGAAATACTGGCTTTCGGCGTAGATCAGCGTCTTGGCGCTGGCGATCAGTGTTTCGTAGAGCCTTTCGATCTCGACGATCGCCGGGCGATTCTTCATTTCTGGATAACTACGGGCTATCGCGACATCGACCTCTTCCAGCATCGGCGCGAGTGAGGGAGGCCATTGCGGTGCGCTCTCGTTCAGCGGCTCCAGCTTTTGCCCACAGGCCGCTTCCCATCGGTCGCGAGTCAATTCGCCGATCGCAGCAGCGGCCCGCCCATCGAACAGGCTGGTGGCGTCGTGCCAGGGCTTATACGGAGTGTTCGTTCCCGGCAGGACGCGGTCCGGATTATCGTCGGCATGGTCGCGTGTATCCCAACGCTCACTGGTCATGTCGATCCCGCCACAGAAGGCGACGCTGTCGTCGATCGACACGATCTTCTGGTGATGCGACGCGGCGAAGGGATGCACGCTGTCCATCCGCGCCGTGATCCGCTCATGCGCCTTCCACCGCAGCAAGGTGAACAGCGTGTTGCCGCGAAAAAGCGCCTTCACCATCCCCACGTCCCAGCGGAGAATATAGACTTCCAGCTCCGGAGTACGATCAACCAGCCAGACTATGAAATCGTCCAGCTTGTTGGGTGCCTCGTCCTGATGCCCCGGATGGCATAGGGAGATACGCGCATCGAAATCCCACCCGATCAGCATGATACGCCGCTTGGCCGCCATCATCGCCTCACGCGCGGCGGCGAAATAGTCGTCGGCATCGACAATCAGGGAAAAGCGTTTTGCGTGTTCGATGCGCCAGCAATTGTCCTGCGGGCGCAGTAATGCGTCCGTTCCGCTGGTTTGCATCTGAATTACTCCCCGGTTCGCCCGGAAATCCGGGCCATCGCGAAACGATAATAACCTATGATCGTTCCGATGAACTGATCCTGTCAACTACCCGCATTTGGAGCAGCATTCTCTTTCGCAACTCCACGATAATCGCGGATATTTGCCATGGGTTACGCGCTCTGGATGGTTTAGGGTAGCGCCGAATGATCGCGTCACCCCCTCTCACCGTTGGCCGGATCGGCTCTCGATGAAAGCAGCCATCGCCCTGCCGCTTTCCATCACGATGCTGGCATTGTCGCTCATGGCTGTGTCCGCCTTGCCGACCAGGAACGCCGCGCCGGCTTCGCCTCCAATGGTTGAACATGCGGCGGGGCCGATCGAGGGCGAGCACTATCTCTGGCGTCCCGTTGCGGTGGGCGGCGGCGGATTCATCACCGGGTTGTCGAGCGACAGCAGTGGCCAGACGCGCCTGATCCGCACTGATGTATATGGTGCGTATCGCTGGGATAGCGCAAAAGATCGGTGGGTGCAGTTGGTGACAGCCGACGCCATGCCCACTGCGGCGCGCATGCAGGACGGCATGGCAGAGGGCGTGTATGAAATCGTCGTCGCACCATCCGATCCACAGCGCCTCTACATGGCGATCAAGGGCGCGGTGTATCGCTCGTCTGACGGCGGCAAGCACTGGCAGGCACCGGACGCAGGCGCACCAACGTTCCGGTTCGATCCGAACTCCGAATTTCGCTTCCACGGGCCTTTCATCGCCGTGAATCCCGCCGATCCCGACCATCTGTTTTTCGGGACTGCGGAACAGGGACTGTGGCAATCGCGCGATGCGGGGCGGACGTGGGCAGGCGTCGCGTCCGTTCCCCAGGCCGCCGATTTGCGCCCCGCCGCTGGACAGCAATCCCCCGGCATCATGATCTGGTTCGCGCCGAAAGATGGCCGCATCTGGGCGGCGTCGGCGGGGCATGGCGTGTTTGTGTCGAGCGATGGCGGCGTAACCTTCGCCCCCTTAAGCAATCGCCAGAAGGACGGCCCAGTCAGTCTCACGCAGGCGAGCTTCACCCGCGACGGCAGCTTTATCGCCACCGATCACGAAGCGCAGACTGTCTGGCGTTACGCGCAGGGCGGCTGGACGAACCTCAATGTCGCGGGAGCCATCGGGAAGGCGGGCTTCGGAGGCGTGGCCACCAGCCCGCAGGATGGCCGCGTGGTGGTGATAAGCGAGGCCGGGCAAAGCTGGTGCTCGGGGGACAATGGTCGTCGCTGGCAGGCCATGGGCCGCACTGTGTCGGCAGGCAAAGGCGACGTTCCATGGCTGCGGGTCGCGAACCAGAATTACTTTGCGTCGGGACCGATCCGGTTCGACGAAGCAGTGCCCGATCGGCTGTGGCTGGCACAGGGTCAGGGTCCGTTTTTCGCTGACCTTAGGAAAGGCTGTGCGCAGGCGAACTGGCAGGGGCTGGCGCGCGGTGTCGAGGAAATCGTGACGACTGATATCGTTCAGGCGCCCAAACAATCGCCACTGTTTGCCGGGTTCGATTTCGGCATCCATGTGAAGCCCGACCTGAATGCCTATTCGACCACCTATGGCCCCAAGGAACGCGTCATCATCGCTGCGCCGCAAGTGGCCTGGACCCCTGCCCACCCCGGCTTCTACGTCACGAACGCATCGGACACGCGTGATTGCTGTTCGGAAGATGGCGACGCAGTATTGGCGGGATACAGTATGGATGGCGGCAAAAGCTGGACGAAATTTGCGAGCATGCCGCAGCCACCCGGCGCGAAAGCGAGCGACCCGTGGCGGATGTCCTTCGGAACCATTGCCGTCGCCGCGGATTCCATCGACAACATCATCTGGGAGCCTGCCTATAACCGCTCGCCCTACTACACGCTGGATCGGGGCAAGACGTGGCAGCGCGTCATATTGCCCGGTGAAAAGGGACTACTGACCGGATCCTTTGGCCAGAAGTGGATGCAGCGCAAGACGCTGGCGGCTGACCGCGTGCTGCCCGGCACATTCTATCTGGTGCATAGCGGGGATGGCAGCAGCCCGGCATCGGCCGGACTGTGGGTCACGCGCGATGGCGGCAAAAGCTGGAAGAGGCGCTTCACCGGTGAAGTCGCGCCAGCCAGCCGCTACGCTGCGAAGCTGCGGGTCGTGCCGGGTCATGCCGGGCATCTTTTCTTCACCAGCGGCGTAACTGGTGACGGCGATACCGCTTTGCGACGGTCGACCGATGGCGGAAAAAATTGGCAAATGTTACGGCATGTTAACCGGGTTGATGACATAGCATTCGGAAAGGCGGCTCATGGCAAGGCTTATCCGGCGATCTATCTTTCGGGCCGCGTTGGCGGGAAATATGGCCTGTGGCGCTCGATCGACGATGCGGCGCACTGGCAAAGGTTGGTTGAGTTTCCCTTGGGACGGCTGGATCAGGTGACGGTGATGGAAGCGGACAAGGATGTGTTCGGTCGCCTCTATATTGGATATAAGGGATCAGGCTGGATCTATGGCGAACCATCTGCCTGTACGACGGGCCAAGCAGCGCAGGCGGAAAGCAGTTGCAGCGCCGTGGACTGAAGAATGACGATGCTTGAGGGCGCGGCAGGTGCGATCATCCGCGACACGCCCAAACCATTTTTCGACAACGCGCTTCTTCGCTCGCTTTTGCCGGTGGCTGTCCCGCTCGCAATGGTTTCGGGCATGCTGTTTCGCGGCTTCGATAATGCCGAGGGCTGGACGGCCTGTTCCCTGGTCAATGCACTGACGCTGATAGCCGTCCTCATGTTGCGACCCCCTCCGCTTTCGTTCTGGACGCGGATGAAGCCGCTGCTGATATTGGTCGGAGCGGCCGCGCTTTGGCTTTTGATCGTGCAGTTTGGCATCCCGATCATCCCCCTTGCCGATCGTCCGGTGGCATTCGCTCCGGATATGTTCGCGCCTGCCTTTGCGGGCTGGCTGGCGGGACTTTACGCATTCCTGATCGGTGCACTGATGGCGCTGCACCGGTCGGACGAACGCCACATGATGAACGCGCTGCTGTTCTCCATCTGCGGCATACTGTTGATCGGCCTCATCGTTCGCAACTTTGGCGGGCAGGAGGCTCTCGATTATTGGTCGCTGTCCCGTCAGGGACGCTTTGCCGGCACGATCGGCAATGCCAATGTGACGGCAGTGGTGGCGGGAATGATGACGCTGCTCGCCACCGGGCGGATATTGCAACTGGTTCAAAGTCTATCCGGGACACCGCGCGAGCGCAGTGTGACCGTGAGCCTGCTCTGCCATGGCGCCGCATGGCTGATCGCGATGGTTGCGCTGATCTCCACCGCGTCCCGGGCACCAATCCTGCTGACGGCATTCATGCTGGCCGTGCTGGCCTTCCGCACATTCGGCAAAGGGGCGATCGACTGGAGGCGCTGGGCGTTCTACGCAGCCCCCGTCCTGATCCTGATCGTCGTTATCGGACAAGCGGAACTGCTTCAGCAGCGGCTGGGCAGCACTTCGGGCGAATGGAGCGCGCGCCTGTCATTATGGGCACAATATTGGGATGTGGTGATGCTCTCACCTCTCTACGGCTATGGTCTTGGTGGATTCCAGGGCATCAATTTGTTCGCCATGCCGTCGATCCGATTTGCCGAAGGGGCGTGGATCGTCAATTCGCCGCACAGTATCGTGCTTCAGCTCCTGCTGGCGGGCGGCATCCCCTATCTGCTGATGATGAGCGCAATGGCGTGGCGAGTGGCTCGCGCAGTAGCGCTTCATTATGCGGTCGTGCCCTGGTCTACGCGGCGCTGGTCTGTGGCGCTCGCCATAGCCCTCGCTCTGGCGTGCGCGATGATCGATATCGTGCTGGACGTTACGTCCACGATTGTTCTGGTGCTGTTTCTGACAGGCTTGCTTTGGGGCCGTGGCGTGCCCGCTACGGCAGGAAAAACGTCTTTACGGCCGTAGCGCGGGATTGGCGACGCCGGGCGCCAGATAATTGCCGTCCGTGAGGCGAAGATCACGCCAGCGCAGGATCAACGGCTGATAGGCTGCGGTATCCCGCGCTGCTGAAAATATCGTTGCCTGCATGCCATGGTCGACGCGCACGAGCCATGTCGCTTCCTCAATCACGCGCTGGCGCACGAAGGCGTCGAGTTCGTCCCAATGCGCAAGACCATACAGGACGCGCCACGTGGACGCGTCGCGCAGAAACGGCGCGTCTGCATAGGAGCGGGATAAAGCAACCAAGGAAGCCTGCCGGTGTTCGGCGCCATCCGTCAGGGACTCGATATAGGCTTTCACTACCCACGCCTGTCCCCAACGTGGTCGCGCTTTGATTACGGAGTCGGCCTGCCGTGAGAGTTCCGCAAGTTTTGCGTCGCGGTCCACGCCTTCAGCCGTTTGCAGGGAACGGGCGCGATAGAGGGCGTCGCTGAGCAGCAATCTGGGCGTAGACGACGCGTCGACGGCGGCCACTGACGGAGATGCGACTATATCCCCCCGCACGATCGCTAGTTCCTGTGTCCGCAGATCGGCATCGGCAGCAGCAATCGCCCGTTCGCGAAACCAGAGGGACGCAGAGACCAAGGCTCCCAGAGCAAGTAGCGCTATGGCGACAACGGAAATAAGCCGCGCCCGATCCTTGGAAAAGGCGCGGCTTATGCCCGGATCCTTGCCGCCCGGACACCGGGCGACAAAGCGTTTAGTTCGCCTGCTGGTAATAGGCCGAGTATTTCTTGGAGTAATACAGCCCGCCAATCGCTTCCGCAGACGAATCCACCATGGTGTAGATCGCACCGACCGGATTGGCGCCGTCCGACTTCAGCCAGCCCAGCGCCGAAACGACGGCCGCAGCAGGCGTAGCGTTCCACCGCACGATAAGCACCGTCGCATCAGCCAGCACCGACAGGAAGCGCCCATCGGCCAGACCCACCAGTGGCGGCAAGTCGAGTACGATATGATCGTAGCGCGTCCGCAATTGCGTCAGCAGGTTCTTCATGGTGTCCGCGCCGAACAGATCCTCGGAGCTGAAATACGGGGCGCGAACCAGCAGATGATCCAGCCCAGGCACGTCGCCAGGTACGATCGCCTGTTCAGGCGTCGCTTCCCCGTGCAGGATTTCGACGATGCCCGGACCGACAGGCGGATTGGACACCAACGCCCGCATCGCCGCACGACGCACGTCGCACTCCAGCAGCAGCGTCCGCGAATTGTTCGACGCCAAGGTGCGGGCGAACGACAAGGAGGTTGTCGTCTTGCCTTCGCTTGGCAGCGCGGACGTGAAGGCAATCACCTTGGGCGGCGAGCTTGTGCGCACGCCCAATATGCCGGCACGGGCAATGCGAAGCGATTCGGCGAACAGCGATGTCGGCTTTTCCAGCAGCAGATCGGCAGGGTTGACCGACTTGGGCACCTTGGGGATCGCGGCGAGGACGGGAATGCCAAGCTGGCTCTCCAGTTCCTCGACCGTTTGCATGCCCGTAACCAGCATTTCCTGCACCGCAATGGTGCCTGACCCTGCGGCCAGCGCTGCAACCAGTGCCAGCGCCAAGATCAGCGGCTTGTTGGGCGATGTGGGCTTTGCGGGAGGCTGCGCACGGTCGACGATAACAGCCTGCGAGATCTTGTTCTGTGCAGCCTGCGTGCTTTCGAGCGCCAGTTGCGACGCGCGATCGAATGCGGCACGCTTGGCTACGGCGTCTCGCTCAAGGCTCTCGGCCATGACCGATGCCTGCGTGTTTACGGCGCGCTCTGCTTCCAATTGCCCCATCGACCCGCGAAGGCTGGCTGCGCGCGCATCGGCAGCCGTTGCGTTGGCACGCAGCGATCCGATCACGCGTTCAGCTTCGTCCTTGATCTGCGTGTCGATCGACGAAAGCTGATCGCGCACGCGAAGATATTCCGGATGCTTCTCACCATAGCGGGCCTGCACTTCACCGACCGAGCGCAGCACTTCGGCACGCTGGCGGCGGAGTTCCGCAACCACGTTGGAGCTACGCACTTCGGAGACGGCATCCAGACCGCCACGCGCAATCTGACCTTGTGCCGCTGCAAGGGTAGCGCGAGCGGCGGCAGCTTCGGATTCGGCCGTTGCAAGCTGGTTGGAAAGCGGGGCGACTTGCTGATCGACGATCGTACCACCGGCGCCACCTACGCCGCCGGTCGTCAGACCTGCACGGGCGCGGTAGGAGGCCACGGCGGCATCAGCCGCCCGGACTTCCTCGCCCAACTGGGCGGCTTGGCGCTTGAGTTGTTCAGACTGCTGAGCCGCTGCGCCAGCGTTGCTGCCTACGCGCGTATCGAGATAAGCCTCGGCAAAGGAGTTGGCGATCCGGGCCGATTTGACGGGATCTTTGGACGTGAAGCTGACGGCGATAAGGTAAGTCAGCTTGTCGCGCTCTACGCCAAGATTGGCCAGAAGCGCCTGTGCGACCATCGTTTCACGATCACCTTGGCTTAGCGTGGCGGCATCGGGCCGGTTGGCTATGCCAGCGCTGAACTCCGGGTCATTGACCAGCTTCAAACGGCGAACCACATCACGCGCCAGATCCAGCGAGTTGAGAACCGCGACTTCCGTCTCAATCGCTTCGGGATTGAGGTTGGCGCTGCTCGTTCCGCTATTCTGCACCACGCTCTGAGCGGGATCGACACGGATGCGCGCAGTCGTCGCATATTTGGGAGTCATCATGAACATGAGGACGATGCCGAGCGCAAGCACCGCGGCAGCGACCAGCGCCAGCGTCAGCCAGCGTCGCCTTACGACATCCCGCACCGTTTGCAGCAAGTCGGATAACTGGCCGTCATAGTCAGTCATCTGCTTTGAAATTTCCATGATGTAACCCGCTTTTCAGTAGTTGGATGTTTCGCAGGCGAGACTGCCCGTAAAGCCTGAGCTCAGCGCTGGACTACCAGCGTGAGTTGCCCGCGAAACTCGTTGAATTGTTGCCCAAGGTCCTCACCTGTCGTATCTCTTTTAATGTACGATAACTGCATCTGCAGACCGAGCAGCCGGTTAATGAAATAC
>JBPPMC010000248.1:0-22987 GCA_051305835.1 Sphingobium sp. | reverse complement strand
TGCGTGCAGCATGTCGATCCGCGCCGCTATGAAGAAGTCGAAATCGAAGCGTTGCAGACGGTGGCCATGGTTTTGTCCGAACTGATTGCGAATGCCGAACTGGTGGACGACAGCCGGACCGACGATCGGGTAGCGGGCACCGGGTCCACTATGTTGTCCGGGCTGCAACTGGTGATGGGCATGGCGCGGGGCCATGCAGTGTTTCATCAGCCGCGCATCCACATCGAACATACCGTCGCCGACGATGTCGAGGCGGAGCGTCAGCGCGTCATTTCCGCCTTCGCCAAGATGCGCGAACAGATCGAGCGGATGACCGGCGCATCGGAATTCGGCGTCGATGGCGAACATCAGGAGGTTCTCGAAACCTACAAGATGTTCGCCTATGACGAGGGTTGGACGCGGCGGATCAACGAAGCCATAGACAGCGGCCTGACGGCTGAGGCCGCTATCGAGCGTGTGCAGCAGCGCACCCGGATGCGGATGCGGCAGATTCAGGATCCGTTGTTGCAGGACCGGATGCACGATCTGGAGGATCTCGCCAACCGTCTGCTCCGGATCGTGTCCGGACAATTGGGCACCGCGGCACAGATGGGGCTGCGGCAGGATGCGATCCTGATTGCGCGCAATCTTGGTCCGGCGGAACTGCTGGAATATGATCGGCGTCGGCTGAAGGGTGTGATCCTGGAGGAAGGATCGCTGACGGCGCATGTCATCATCGTCGCGCGGGCGATGGGGGTGCCGGTTTTGGGCCGGGTGCGCGACATTCGGCATCAGGTGAACGAGGGCGATGCGATTTTGATGGACGTCATCGAAAACCGCGTCTTCGTGCGCCCCAGCCCCGATATGGACGAAGCCTTCGAAAACAAGCTCAACCTGACGCAGAAGCGCCGGGCTGCCTTTGCCGCCGCGCGTGATTTGCCGCCCGTGACCAAGGATGGTCAACGCATCGAGTTGATGGTCAATGCCGGGCTGCGTGACGATGCGTCTGCGCTGGACGTGACGGGCGCGGACGGCATCGGGCTGTTCCGCACCGAGTTTCAGTTCTTGGTTTCCGCAACCATGCCGCAACGCGAGCGGCAGCAGCGGCTCTACAAGGACGTGCTGGACGTGGCCGGGGATCGCCCCGTCATCTTCCGGACGGTCGACATCGGCGGCGACAAGGCGCTGCCCTATATGCGGCAGGACGGGGAGACCGAAGAAAACCCGGCAATGGGCTGGCGTGCGTTGCGGCTGGCGCTGGAGCGCGACGGGCTGATGAAGGCGCAGGCGCGGGCATTGCTGGAGGCGGCGGCGGGCAAGACGCTGTACGTCATGTTCCCGCTGATTTCGGAGCCATGGGAATTTGACGAGGCCAGGGCGCTGATCGAAAAGCAGCGCGACTGGCTGGTGAAGCAGCGCAAGGCCGTGCCCAATATCGTACGCTATGGGGCTATGCTGGAGGTGCCCGCGCTGGCCGAAGTGCTCGACCTGCTGTTGCCGCGCCTCGACTTTCTGTCGATTGGCACCAATGACCTGACGCAGTTTCTTTTCGCCGCCGACCGCGCGCATCCCAAGCTCGCGGAGCGCTACGACTGGCTCAGCATCGCGATCCTGCGTTTCCTCTCGCGCATCGTGAAGGCCTGCGAAGAGCACAAAGTCCCGCTCGGTGTCTGTGGCGAAATGGGCGGGCGGACATTGGAAGCCATGGCTCTGCTGGCGCTGGGTATTCGCCGTCTGTCGATAACGCCCGCCTCCATTGGCCCGGTGAAAGCGATGATCCGGAGCCTGGACCTTCTGCCACTACGCGAGGAAATGGCCCGATTGCTGACTGACGGAACGCCCAATGCCCGCGCGGCGCTCAAGCAATGGGCCGAAGAGCGGCAAGTAGATCTTAACTAGGTGGCGCTGGCTGGTTCCGAATCTGGTCGCATTTCCTTGGACTTGGCGTTGACATCGGCGGCGCGCCAATGAGACAAAGGCAGCGCAAGGTCGCTTTTGCGGCCCCCGCCAGAGGGGCATTACGGAAATGAATGAGACGGAACAAGGCGCGCTGGACATGGAACGCCCTGGTGATGTTCTGCGCCGTGCGCGCGAAACGCAGAAACTTTCCCTTCAGGAGGTGGCGACCCGTACGCGGATACCGTTGCGGCAATTGTCGCTGATCGAGGAAAATGATTACGCGGCATTGCCCGGCGTGCCCTATGCGATCGGCTTCGCGCGGGCCTATGCGCGCGCCATTGGCCAGGATGAAGTGGCGATCGCGGCGGGTGTGCGGCGGGAGCTTGCCAGCGCCGACGTCGTGAATGCGCCGCGCTATGAGATGTTCGAGCCGCATGACCCGGCGCGTGTGCCTTCCCGTGCGCTGGCATGGACCGCGGCCGCCATCGCGCTGCTGTTGGCAGTGGGATATGGCATCTGGCGCTCGCAGATGTTCACGCCGCCGACCGATGAGCAAATCACCGCACAGGTCGATCCCCACGTGGAAAAGCCAGCAGCGGGCGGGCCTGCCGCTCGCCCCGCAACGCCGCCGGCGCAGGGACCAGTCGTGCTGACGGCGACGGATCAGGTGTGGCTGCGCATCTATGATGGGACCGGCGAGCGTCTGTTCGAAAAGCAGATGGCGAAGGGCGAGACCTATACGGTCCCGGCGGACGCGAATAACCCGATGATCCTGACGGGACGTCCCAATGCCATCGCCGTGACTGTGGGCGGACGCGCCATTGCTCCGCTCGGTTCGCCCGAACGGACGATATCGGACGTGCCGATCAGCGCGGCGGCATTACTTGCCCGCCCTGCGCCTGAGGCGCCTGCTGTCCCGGCGAACGCGAACGGCGCTGCGCCGTCATCCGGAGCCGCTGCGCCGGTTCAGCAGTAACCGGCGCTTTACCCCTGCCGCAAAGCCCTTATGGTTGACGGCATGTTCATTGCCTGGGGATCATCCATGCGTCGTTTGTTTGTTACCGCCTCCATTTCGGCCGCCATCATTGCCTCCGCCCCCGCCGCCTATGCACAGTCCACTGCGCCCGTGCAGCAGCGCGTCGACAAGCTGGAAAAGGAAATGAAGGCCGTTCAGCGCAAGGTCTTTCCGGGCGGCACCCCGATCGAGCCGGATATCACGCGCGAGCCTGCGCCGGTGGTCACGCCGGGGACGCCGGCTTCCACGCCCGTCGCGGATTTGATCGCGCGGGTGGATGCGTTGGAGAGCCAACTCGCGACGCTGACCGGGCAGTCGGAGCAGAACAGCTACAAGATCAAGCAGCTGGAAGACGCGTTCGCCAAGTATAAGGCGGAAGCCGATGCTAAGTCCGCGCCGCTCGACACCGCGCCGCCGGTGGCTGCGCCGACGCAAGGCGGAGGATCGGCTTCGCCAAGGCCTGCGGCTGCGCCCACGCCTGCGGCATCGGAAGAACGTAAGGCAGCAGTCTCGGCTGTCCAGTTGCCCGAAACAGGGGATGCTGCGCTGGACGCCTATACCTATGGATACAGGCTTTGGGAGGCGAAGTTCTTCCCCGAAGCACAGGCGCAATTGAAGTCGGCGCTAGAAAAATATGGCACCGCGCCCACGGCGAGCCGGACCGCGAACCTGCTGGGCCGCGCCTATCTTGACGATGGCAAGCCCGCGCTGGCGGCTGTTGCATTGTATGAGAACTACCAGAAGCGGCCGAAGGGTGACCGCGCCGCCGACAGCCTCGCCTGGCTTGGCGACGCATTGATCCAGCTAAAGAAGCCCGCCGATGCCTGCAAAGTCTATACGCAGCTTGAGCAGGACTATGGCGCGACGCTGAACGCCGCACAGCGCAGCATGATGACCAAGGGCCGCGACCGCGCCAAATGCACAGCGTGATGGGTGGTGACTGACGGCCCTGCGCGATTCAGGGGAGCCGTTGAACGCCTGACCGGATCGGTAGCGTCTGGGCGTCTGGGCGTTGCCGTTTCGGGCGGACCGGACAGTATGGCGCTACTCTGGCTGGCCCAAGCAGCGTTTCCGGGACAAGTCGAAGCCGCAACGATCGACCATGGTTTGCGCGCGGCCTCTGCCGACGAAGCGGCCATGGTGGCGGCATATTGCGAGGGTCGGGGGATCGCGCATCGCATCCTGCGGCCGGACTCGCCGATCACCGGCAACCTTCAATCTGCGGCCCGCAATGTGCGCTACATGCTGCTCGAAACCTGGCGACAGGCGCAGAGCCTCGACTGGCTGCTCACGGCGCATCATGCGGATGACCAGCTTGAGACGGTATTGATGCGGCTCAATCGCGGGTCCGGCGTCTCGGGTCTTGCCGGGGTTCGGGCGAGGAGTGGCGTGATCCTCCGGCCTCTGCTTGGTTGGCGGAAGGAGGAGCTTGAGGCGCTGGCGGAGGGACGGGGTATCCCGTTCGTGCATGATCCCAGCAATGCCGATGACCGCTTCGACCGCGCGGCATTGCGGAAGGCACTGGCGGGAGCGGACTGGCTGGATCCGGTGGCAGCGGCGCATAGTGCGGCGGCACTGGCCGAGGCGGAAGAGGCCTTGCAGTGGGTTGTAGGCGATCTCACGGCCCGGCATGTCGAGGAATGGGATGGTGGGTGGCGGCTTACGGCCACGAAGTTCCCACGCGAAGTGCAGCGGCGGCTGGTGCTGCATATGCTGAGGATCGCCGCGCCCGAGGAGCCCGCGCCAAGAGGCGAGGCCTTGGATGCTGCGTTGGTGCAGCTTGAGGCCGGACGGAAGACGATGCTGGGGGATTGGCTGTTGCGCGGTGGGGAAAGCTGGACGCTGAGGCGTGCGCCACCGCGGCGGCGTTAGAGCGCTGCGTCACCCCGGGTCAAGCCCGGGGCGACGGTAGTGGTTGATGTCAGCCCTTCTTGAAAAGGATCAGGTCCAGCGCGTCACGACGACCGCGACGAGCATTGCAGCACCAATCGCTGCAATAGTCTCGACGATCGAATGCTGGTTCCATTCCCAGAACTTCATGCCTTCATACCCGGCCATGTTCCGGCGGAGGCCATGACCAAAGGCCTCGATCCACTGATACTCGCGCTGCGTGATTTCCCGCATGATGCAGACGGCTGACCCGGCAAAGCAGCCGATCCAGATCGCCGCTTTGCTCGGCGCGCCGAGCAGATGGCCGATGAGCCAGCAGGCGCACTGCACGCCGATGGCGATGGGGATGTGGACGAGCATCGGGCCTGCAACGCTCAGGGTGTCGGCCAGTTGCATGCGGACGCCGCTCCTTTGGTCCGTTGATTCATCTCTGCGAGTGTTTCGTCATGGTCGATCACCGTTATGCCGCAAAGCCATTTTGCTACCGCGGCGTTCACCATACAGAAACGGCTTATACTCTAAATCTTTCGTTGCTGGTTGGCGTTCAGGTAACTCATGTGGCGACTCATATTGCCATTTGATCCCCGCGCCCTATCTTGGCCTTCAGGAAAGCGAGATGGCATGAACGACGACAAGGAACCGCAGGGCAACCCCTGGATAAAGAGCGCGATGATATGGGCTGGCGTTATCGTCGCCCTGTTGTTGTTTGTGTCGATGTTCGACAGCCGTACTGCAACCACCGCAGGCACGGGCATTGCCTATTCCGAATTCCGGCAAAAGGTGCAGGACGGGCAGGTCAAGGAAGTGGCGGTAGCGCCCGACCGGATCACCGGCACGCTCACCAACGATCAGAAATTCTCGACGGTGCCTGTGGCCGATCCTGGCCTTGCGGGTCTGCTGGATGACTATGGCGTCAAATATAGCGGGCAGCAGGAAGAGCAGCCCAGCATCTGGATGATCCTGATCTATCAGTCGCTTCCGTTCCTGTTGATCCTGGGCATCGCCTTCTTCGTCCTGCGGCAGATGCAGAAGGGCGGCGGCGCGGGCGGCGCGATGGGCTTCGGCAAATCGAAGGCAAAGTTGCTGACCGAGAAGCATGGCCGTGTCACATTTCAGGATGTTGCGGGCATCGATGAAGCGCGCGAAGAGCTGGAAGAGATTGTCGAGTTCCTGAAAGACCCGACGAAATTCGCGCGACTCGGTGGCAAGATTCCCAAAGGCGCGCTGCTGGTCGGCTCGCCAGGCACAGGTAAGACGCTGCTGGCCCGCGCTATCGCGGGTGAAGCTGGCGTTCCATTCTTCACCATTTCGGGTTCCGACTTCGTCGAAATGTTCGTGGGCGTCGGTGCAAGCCGCGTGCGCGACATGTTCGAACAGGCGACGAAGAACGCGCCCTGCATCGTGTTCATCGACGAAATCGACGCGGTTGGCCGTCATCGTGGCGCAGGCCTCGGCAACGGCAATGACGAGCGCGAGCAGACGTTAAACCAGTTGCTGGTCGAGATGGACGGTTTCGAGGCAAATGAGGGTATCATTATCGTCGCTGCGACTAATCGTCCTGACGTGCTCGATCCCGCGCTGTTGCGTCCGGGCCGTTTCGACCGTCAGGTCGTGGTGCCCCGGCCGGATATCGAAGGTCGCGAGAAGATCCTCGCCGTGCACATGAAGAAGGTGCCGCTGGCGCCTGACGTCAATGCACGGACGATTGCGCGTGGTACGCCCGGTTTCTCCGGTGCCGACTTGGCGAATCTCGTCAATGAGGCAGCGCTGATGGCGGCGCGTCGCGGCAAGCGTCTCGTCGCGATGGACGAGTTTGAAATGGCCAAGGACAAGGTCATGATGGGCGCGGAACGCCGCTCCATGGTCATGACTGACGACGAAAAGAAAATGACTGCCTATCATGAAGCGGGCCACGCCATCGTCTCGGTCCATGAAGCGGCATCGGATCCGATCCATAAGGCGACGATCATTCCGCGCGGCCGCGCGCTGGGCATGGTGATGCGTTTACCAGAGCGTGACAGCTACAGCTATCATCGCGACAAGATGCACGCGAACATGGCTGTTGCCATGGGCGGGCGCGTTGCCGAGGAAGTGATCTTCGGTCATGACAAGGTGTCGTCCGGCGCTTCGAGCGACATTCAATATGCCACCAAGCTGGCCCGCGACATGGTCACGCAATGGGGCATGTCCGAAAAGCTGGGGCCACTGCAATATGAAGAGCAGCAGGGCGAGACCTTCCTGGGCTATTCGCAAAGCGCGCGCGTCCATATGTCGGATGAGACCGCCAAGCTGATCGACAAGGAAATTCGCGCGCTGGTCGAGCAGGGCTATAACCGGGCCAAGGAGTTGCTGGTGGAGCATGAGGATCAGCTTCATTTGCTGGCCAATGCGATGCTCGAATATGAAACGCTCTCTGGCGACGAGATCAAGACCTTGCTGGACAAGGGCGAGATCACGCGAGACGACGGCACTACGATCCGTCCGTCGAGCATTCCCGTCGCCGGCACTGCGATCCCCAAGACGCGTCGCCGCAAGGGTCCGTTCGGCGATCCGGCTCCGCAGGGCGCGTGATTTGATGGCATTAGAGCCGAACGCTTTCGCTTGAAAACTCGTCATGCTGAACTTGTTTCAGCGTCCATCCACCGGCCCGTAACTGGCCGCGACGGGCGAAATGGATCCTGAAACGAGTTCAGGATGACGGATGGAGAGAGCAGCCCCCTTAATATCACGTGGCTATATCGGGTAGGAAAGGCGGTCTATAGGGCCGCCTTTTCTTCGTCTGCTATCCCTCTGCCGCCGCTGTGCTCAGGCCCAATTCCGGCACGCCGATGGAACGGCGACCTCCGAAATCGGTGCGTGCGACGATGACGCCCTGCTTCTCCATATATTCGATCAGCCGCCGCACGCGGCCCTGTGAGCTGGTGCCATAGGCGCGAGCCAGCGCCTCGTCATCGGGGCATGGTTGGCCGGTAAGCGCGGCGTGCGCAATCAGCAGGAACGGCGCGAGCATATCCTCCGGCAGTCGGCTGGCGGCGGATAGCGGTAGTTCCCAACGCGGATCCGACATGTCGAGCATCCCTGCCTGCGCCATGGCGAAGCGGCGGCGAAAGACAGGAAGATCGAGCGGCACCTTGGTCAACCGGTGCATCCGGCAGCGGACGGTGAAGTCTTGATACAACACCGCCATGGACTGAAAAGCACTACCCGGATCAGCCACCATTTCTTGCAGAACGGCGATCACCGCAGTATCGGCCACGTCCTGATCGGGCTGCGTATCCTCCGGGCGGTCAGCGGCGGGTGTCGACAAATCGGGACCGGAAATACTGCGGATAAGATCCTCCGCCGCAACAGGCTTGGGCTTTGGTTCAGGACGGGGTGGCGGTGCGTCATTCTCCATCTCGGCAAACAGCATCGCCTGAAAATTGCCGCCCGTGGTCGCTTGCGGCAGCGGCATCAGGCCATGGGTGCCACTGCGTGTGCTGGTCTGCACCGCGCCAATCTTGACCGAGATCGGACGGCGGCTGATGGCCGGTCCCAAAGCGAGGAAGCGTCCCCGCTCCAGATCGCGAATCTGTTCGGCCTGCCGACGTTCCATGCCAAGAAGATCGGCGGCCCGCGCCATGTCGATGTCGAGGAATGTGCGCCCCATCAGGAAATTGCTGGCTTCGGCAGCGACATTCTTGGCGAGCTTGGCGAGTCGCTGGGTCGCGATGACGCCCGCAAGGCCGCGTTTGCGCCCGCGACACATCAGGTTGGTCATGGCTGCCAGGGACACCCGCCGCGCATCTTCCGACACGTCACCGGCCGCGGCAGGCGCGAACATCTGCGCCTCGTCCACCACCACGAGCGCAGGATACCAGTGATCGCGGGGCGCATCGAACATCGCGTTCAGGAACAGCGCCGCGCATTTCATCTGCGCATCGACTTCGAGCGATTCGAGATTGAGTACTACCGACGCGCGATGCTCACGGATGCGCGCGCCCAGCGCGGCGATTTCCCGCTCGCTGTAGGCGCCTGCATCGATCACCACATGGTCGAAATGATCCGCCAGAGTGACGAAATCACCCTCCGGATCAATCACCACTTGCTGCACCAGCCGCGCGCTTTCCTCCAACAGCCGCCGCAGGAGATGCGATTTACCGGAGCCGGAGTTGCCCTGCACCAGAAGACGCGTGGCGAGCAGTTCCTCCACGTCCATGCGAACGCTCTGGCCTGCGCTGTCCGTCCCGATTTCGATTCCCGCCGTCACAGGGACGCCATGGCCCGAACGGCGCTGCGCAAGCAAGGGGGCAATGCGATAAGCAGAGTTTGCGTAGTGCGATCAATGCTGCTTGACCCCCAGTCTGTTGCGTTGCAGCATCGCCGCATGGCCAGTATCCCCCCCATCACGCAAAATCCCGATATTCGCTTTCTGGGTCGCCTCCTGGGCGACGTCATAAAGGGATATGGCGGCGAAAAGCTCTATCGACAGACGGAATATATCCGCTCCGCATCCGTAGATCGCGCACGTGGCGTGGCCGGGGCCGATCTGGTCGATACGGGCCTCGATGCGCTCAGCCTGGACGATACGCTCGCTTTCGCTCGCGGTTTCATGCTGTTTTCGATGCTCGCGAACTTGGCCGAGGATCGTCAGGGCGTCGCCTTGGAGCCGGGCGCGGATATGGCGTCCGCCGTTGCCGCGCTGGAGGCGCATGGCATATCGAAGGAGGCCGTTCTGGCGCTGCTGGACAAAGCGCTGATCGTGCCGGTGATGACGGCGCACCCCACCGAAGTCCGGCGCAAGAGCATGATAGATCATAAGAACCGGATTGCCGATCTGATGCTGCTGATGGACAGCGGAAAGACCGACACCGACAATGGCGAGCAGATCGAGGAAGCGATTGCGCGGCAGATTGCGCTGCTATGGCAGACGCGACCGCTACGCCGCGAACGGCTCTATGTGCAGGACGAAATCGAGAATGTGCTCGCCTATTTCCGTGACACGTTCCTGCCTGTGCTGCCCGCGCTCTATGCCCGGTGGGAGCGCGTGCTGGGTGCGCGGCCACAGAGTTTCCTGCGTGTCGGTAGCTGGATAGGCGGGGATCGCGACGGCAATCCCTATGTGCAGGCCGAACAGCTCAAATTTGCCCTGTCGCGCGCCTGTGAGGCGGCGATTACCTTCTATCTGGACGCGCTTCATGCGCTGGGCGCGGAACTGTCGATTTCGACTGAATTGGCAGATGTGCCGCAAGCGGTCCTCGATCTCGCCGAGAAAAGCGGCGACATATCGCCCAGCCGCAAGGATGAGCCGTATCGCCGCGCGCTGACGGGCATCTACTCCCGGCTGTGCGCGACGTATGTGGCGCTCACAGGCAAGCAGCCAGCGCGGCCATCGACGCTGGCCGCCGAGCCTTATGAAGATCCGGCGGCCCTGCGCCGCGACCTCGTGCTGATCGCACAGGGGCTGGCCAGCGAGGCGGGTGGAGTACTGGCTACCGGCGGTGCACTCGGGCGGCTCATCAGGGCGGTGGAGACATTCGGCTTCCACCTTGCGACGCTGGACATGCGGCAGAACAGCGACGTGCATGAGCGGGTCGTCGCGGAACTGCTGAAGCAGGCCGGTGTGGAAGCGGATTATGCTGCGCTCGATGAAATGGCGCGGATTGCCCTGCTGCGGCGGGAGCTGGCGAGCAATCGCCCCTTGGGGTCGCGCTTTGCCGCCTATAGCGAGGAAACGGCGTCCGAACTGGCCATCGTCCATGCGGCGGCGGAAGCGCTTAGGACTTACGGTCCGCAGTGCATCACCCATTATATCATCAGCAAGGCCGAAAGCGTTTCGGACATGCTGGAAGTCAACATCCTCCTGAAAGAAGCGGGGTTGTGGCAGGCAGGCGTCGATGGGGCACCCCCGCAGGCGACCATCATGTCCGTGCCGCTGTTCGAAACCATCGCCGATCTGGAAGCCGCACCTGCCATCATGACATCCTATTTCGGCCTGCCCGAGATCGCTAGCATCGTGACGCGGCGCGGCCATCAGGAAGTGATGATCGGCTATTCGGACAGCAACAAGGATGGCGGCTATCTCACCTCCACTTGGGGACTGCATCAGGCGTCCAAGGCACTGGAACCAGTGTTTGCGCAGGCCGGGACTGCGATGCAGCTTTTTCACGGACGCGGCGGCGCGGTGGGGCGGGGTGGCGGATCATCCTTCGCGGCGATCAGGGCGCAGCCGCCGGGCACAGTGCAGGGCCGCATCCGCGTCACCGAACAAGGTGAAATCATCGCGGCGAAATTCGGCACGCGCGACGTTGCCGCCGTCAATCTGGAGGCGATGACGAGCGCGACGCTGCTCGCCAGCCTGGAACCGGAAGGCCTGTCGGAACGCGATGCGGGGCGGTTCACCACGGCGATGGACCGGTTGTCGCATGGTTCCTTCACCGCCTATCGCGCGCTGGTCTATGGCACCGACGGCTTCAAGGAATTTTTCCGCGAACTGACGCCGATCCAGGAAATCTCCGGCCTGAAAATCGGGTCGCGCCCGGCGAGCCGCACGAAGAGTACACGGATCGAGGATCTGCGCGCCATTCCCTGGGTATTCAGTTGGGCGCAGGCGCGGGTGATGCTGCCGGGCTGGTATGGCGTGGGCAATGCGCTGGCGGATTTCGAGGACAAGGCTCTGCTGGCCGACATGGCGCAGGCATGGCCGTTCTTCCGCTCTGCCATGGCCAATCTGGAGATGGTGCTGGCCAAATCCGACCTGGGTATCGCGCGGCGTTACCTGCCGCTGGTCAGCGATCAGGCGGCGGCGGACAGCATCTTCGGGCGGATCGCAGACGGTTGGAGCAAGACGCATGACGAGTTGTTGGCGCTGACCGGGCAATCGCGGCTGCTGGAGAAGAATCCCGCGCTGGAGACATCGATTCGGCTGCGGCTCCCCTATATCGAGCCGCTCAACCTCCTGCAGATCGAGTTGCTGAAACGGCACCGGGCGGGGGAGGAGGATGATCGGATCAAGGAAGGCATTGAATTGTCGATCAACGCGATCGCGACAGCCTTGCGCAACAGCGGCTAGGCGCAAAGCTCCCATCTTCGCCGTTCACAACCAATTCAACCGCCGCGCGTTAAACCTCCATAGGATGTTTCCAAAGGAGAAAGCCCGTGGCTTCCCGCTTGATGTTTGTCGGTCTGTTATCTGCCCTCACTCTGGGCGGCTGCGCCTATGACGACGGCTATGGCTATGGTGGCATGTCCGCTGGTGCGGGCTATTATGCCGGGGATTATTATGGCCCCGCTGGATATGGCGGTCCGGGCTACGGCGGCTATGGCGGCGGTTGGTACAATGACTTCTATTATCCCGGCACCGGATATTATGTGTTCGACCGGGGCGGGCGTCGCCATCGCTGGAATGACGGGCAGCGCAGCTATTGGGAAGCCCGCCGCCAGCAATATCGCGCGCGAGATCAGGCCCGCAGGCCGGATGGTAATCGCAATGGCGACAATGGGCGCTGGCGCGGTGGCGACCGCAGCCGGAACCCGGACCGCAGCGTGGATCGTGGACCCGATGGTCGCGGCCCACGTGGCGGCGAAGGACGTCGCAACTGGCGCGCCGAACGGCAGGCCAATGGCGTAGCGCCGGGTGCCGTAGCGCGGCCGGATCGTCCGGCATTCCGTGATCGCGGGCGAGCCGAAGGTAGGGCAGGTGTGCCTCGGATAGAGCGTAGGGATGCCGCTCCGCGCTCCAATGGTGGCCCATCCCGAAGCCGTGGCGTCGAGCGCCGGCCGCAGCAGCCATAATGGCAGGTCGCTGGTCGCGTTCCGTCGCTCTGTTGATGCTCGCGGGATTGGCCGCGTGCGGATCGGGCGAGCGGGCAGCGCTGAATGATGTAGCCAATGGCGACAACGCAGCCACCGTAGAGGAGGTTGTCGAGGCGCAGGCGCGTTCGGTGATGGAGCCGCTCAATCCGCCAGCACCGGGCACTCCGGGTGGTTTGCCGGTGCCGAAGGAGCCGATGTCGGAGGGAAAAATCGATCCCGGCAGCCCGCAAGGCGCGGCGCAGATCGTCCAAGGCTATTTCGCGTTGCTGGAGCAAAAGCGTTTCGATGAGGCGCAGGATCTTTGGCGCGACGGCACCGTCCATGGCGACGAGGATCCCAAGGCATTCGCCCAGCATTTCGCCGCCTTCAGTGAAGTGCACGCCAATATCGGCGCCCCGCTGGATATGGAGGGTGCGGCGGGATCGTCCTTCGTGACGGTGCCGGTGCAGGTCTATGCGCGCGTGAAGGCCACTGGAAAGCCCTATTACGCCTTGCGCGCGGTGACGCTGCGGCGGACGAACGATGTGCCGGGATCGACTGCCGAGCAGCGGCGGTGGCATATTTATGCGATCGGGGCTTGGTTGTTGCCGGAAGAAGTGCCCGTGGTGCAGGACGCGAAATAATCTAGCGCCTATGCCCGTTACCCCGGGCTTGATCCGGGGTCCAGCTTCCTCGTTGACGAAGGAAGCGGGATCCCGGATCAAGTCCGGCATGACGGTAGAGAGTATGATTACGCTACGGTTGCCTTGACGATTTTGCCGGGAGTGCGTGGTGGCTCGCCCTTTGGCAGCGCGTCGACATTATCCATGCCTTCGGTCACTTCGCCCCAGACAGTGTACTGACCGTCGAGGAAGCCAGCGTCGTCGAAGCAGATGAAGAACTGGCTATTCGCGCTGTTGGGATTGGACGAGCGCGCCATGGAGCAGACGCCACGGACATGCTTTTCCTTGCTGAATTCCGCCTTGATGTCGGGCAGCTTGGATCCGCCCATGCCAGTGCCGGTCGGGTCGCCGCCCTGCGCCATGAAGCCGGGGATCACGCGGTGAAACACCACGCCGTCGTAAAAGCCTTCCTTGGCCAGCGTCGTGATACGCTCGACATGGCCAGGGGCCAGATCAGGACGCAGCTTGATGACGACATCGCCGGTATCGAGTGTGAGAGTAAGGGTTTCGTCGGCCATCGTGCATCCTTTTCATGCCATTTGAATTCCGGCCCATATAAGACTTTGGCGGCATGATGGAAGGGCAGCGTTGGAACCGCTCGCTGTCCTTGCAATTATATTGTGCATCAGCGAAAGACTGCGCATGAGCGAAGACACCGAAACCGAAGGAGGCGGCGATGAGCGACCAGGGCGCAGTCGAAACCGTCGATCGCGAAGTTTTGGAGCGCAATGCTTCCGGGCCGGAGATCGCCGCGGAAGTTGAATCCCAGCATGACGAGGACGACCGGCTAAAGCCCGGTTTCGTCACGGCCGTTCTTGACGCCGTCGAGGATGGCAATGCGGAGAAAGCACGAGAGTTAGTCTCGCCGCTGCATCCGGCAGACATTGCCGACCTTCTGGAGCTTACTCCGTCCGACCGCCGCGCCGATGTGGCTGCGGCGCTAGGTGACCTGGTTGGCGCCGAAGTTCTCTCCGAACTTAACGATTATGTGCGTGACGATCTGATCGACGTGCTGCGGCCCGAGCAGGTCGCGGAATTTGCACGCGAACTCGATACTGACGATGCCGTTGCGATCATCGAGGACATGGAGGCGGCCGATCAGCAGGCTGTCCTCAATGCCATGGACCCGGAAGACCGGGCGGCGATCGAAAGCGCGCTATCCTATCCTGAGGAATCCGCCGGACGCCTGATGCAGCGCGATCTGGTTGCGGTGCCGGAGCATATGATGGTCGGCCAGGTGATCGATTACCTGCGCGACCATGGCGATCTCACCAGTGATTTCTGGGAAGTGTTCATCGTCGATCCGGCGCATAAGCCGATCGGCACCTGCCAGTTGAGCTGGATACTGACCTGCCCGCGCAATATTCCGATGGCCGACCTGATGAAGCGCGAGCAGACGCTGATCCCGGTCGACATGGACCAGGAAGAAGTCGCGCTCCGGTTCCAGAAATATGCGCTGATCTCGGCGGCGGTAGTGGATGGCAGTGGGCGGCTGGTCGGCATGATCACCGTCGATGACATCCTGCACATCGTGCAGGAGGAAGCGGGCGAAGATATCCTGCGGCTGTCCGGCGCGGGCGATGGCGACATCAACCAGCCTATCCTTATGGCGGTGCGCACGCGCCTGTCGTGGCTGATCGTCAACCTGGGTACGGCGATATTGGCGGCATCGGTCGTCGGCTTCTTTCAGGAGACGATCTCGCGCTATGTCGTGCTGGCGGTGCTGATGCCGATCGTGTCGGGCATGGGCGGCAATGCTGGCACGCAGACCATGGCGGTGGCCGTGCGGGCGCTGGCCACCAATCAGTTGACCAGTTCGAACACGCGGCGCAACGTGCTGCGTGAATTCCGTATCGCGCTGGCGAATGGCGCAGTGCTGGGGACGTTGATCGGCATCGCGACGAGCCTGATCTACAGCAATGTGGATTTGGGAATCGTCATTGCTTCGGCGATGCTGATCAATAATCTGGTCGCCGGACTTGCGGGCATTTTGATCCCGCTGACGCTCGACAGGTTGGACATCGATCCAGCGGTGTCGTCGGCAGTGTTCGTGACGACGCTGACGGACATCATGGGGTTCTTCTCGTTCCTGGGCCTCGCGACGGTCTGGGGGCTGTAGCGTCTTGCGCCTTCCGGTTAGAAGGCCCATCTGCCGGTAATGCCTCTCCACATGACGAAGATTGCTTTCATGAGCGAAAGCCCCGAGACTTTGCGTGGCTGGCTGGAGTCGCATGATGATCGGGGTGAGGCGCGGCTGACGACGCGATATTTGCCCAAGCGCGTCGCGGAGATGACGGGCGGGTCGCTCTACTGGATTCATACGCATGTCATCGTGGGCCGCAGCCCGATCCTGGGGTTTGAGCCGACGCCGGAGGGACGGCACTGGATCAGGCTGGAGCCACGACTGATCGCCGTGGAGGCGCGGCCCAAGCGCGCGCATCAGGGCTGGCGCTATCTGGAAGGGGCGGATGCTCCCGCCGATATCGGGCAGGGCGCGGAAGGTGCTGAGACGATGCCGCCTGCATTGCTGAGCGAGTTGGCAAGACTGGGATTGGTTTAGGCGTCGAGACGCTCGCGCACGCCGCGCAAATCTTCGATGAACCTTTCGCGCTCTTCCGCCGCCTTCGCGGCGTCAGGGATGCGCAAAAGATAGCTTGGGTGAACGGTAACCCACGCCTCCCCACCCGTCTCAAGAGCGATCGCTGCCCCGCGCACCTTGCCGATGGTCACGGTTTTGCCGAGTACCGCGCGCGCGGCGGTGGCCCCGAGCACCAGTGTGATTTGCGGGCGTACCAGTTCAGTCTCCTGCGCCAGCCACCAGCGACATGCCTGTATTTCGGGGGTCTGCGGTGTCTGATGAATACGCCGCTTGCCACGCAGTTCATGCTTGAAATGCTTTACGGCATTGGTGAGGTACACGTGGGAACGATCGATCCCGGCCTGTTCCAGCGCGGCGTCCAGCACCTTTCCCGCCGGACCGACGAAAGGGCGACCCGCAAGATCCTCCTGATCGCCGGGCTGCTCGCCCACGATCATCAATTGCGCATCGATCGGCCCCTCGCCGAACACGGTCTGTGTTCCCAGCAAATGCAGATGGCACCGGGTGCAACCCATCGCCTCATTCCGCAATGCTGCCCACGCTCCTTGAGCATTGTTGCCGGAGCGGCGCGGAGGTGGCGACGAGATAGGACTGGCCGCAATCATTGCCGCCTCTCTCGATTGCGCGCCTGCGATCAAGTCTGGGATCATGGAAGCCTCCGGCAAATTTCGCCAATATCTCTTCGGCATTTCGGACAGCATCGCTCCGACCTTCAGCCGGGCTGGATTGAAGATCGCGGCATAATAGCTTTTCCAGACGTCCTCTACCGGATCGCCATTGGGGGCGTCGCCGCGCTCTCCGCCCGGACCCTCTTGCAACATTTCGCCGTCCCAGTGGATGCTGACTTCCGGCGTCAGGATCGACCAGTGCATGTTGGCAAAACGTCGGATGAAGAATCCCGCATTGGCGCGCACGATGTGGTGCTCGGGTTCGAACCAGGCCACGAAGCGCGCCGCTGCATCATGGGATGCTTCTATCTCGCGGAAGCGCACGAATGCGCGCATCTTGTGAATATCACGCCGCACCGCCTTGGCAAGCATGTCGATGCGGCGCAACAGCGGATCGGCTTTGTCCTGCATGATGTCGGGTTGCACGCGGACGCGGAGAAGGAGCGCGTAGAGCAGCGCAAATCGCTGCGGATCACTATGCAAAATGGCGGATTGCGCCAGCTCGATGAAGGCTTTGGGCACCCCAAATGCAGTCTGGCCATTGGAAGTGGGGAGAGCGGTTCCACCGAACAACTCTCCCTCATTAGCTCCCACCGTCCAGATTATGTCCGCCGGAGCAACTTCCGCCGTCGCCAATGCCCGGGCCGCATCGCGCCAGCCTTCGAAGTCGTCCTCGGCGGACACGCTGACGCTGTACATGTTTGCTGCTGCTAGTCTGCTTGTGACTGTGCCCGTTCAATTTCGGCGGGCTTGCGCTCCGCGAACCGCTCACCAAGCGCCTTTTCCTCCGAGGTCGTCAGTTCTTCGGCAGCATCCGGGAACATTTCCTCTTCCTCCTCCTCAATGTGGTGGAGGTAGCGCTTCTTCATCGTGGCGAACGCTTCTTCCCAATCGGAGGAGCCTTGTTCCAGCTTCTCCAGTTCTTCGAGATAATCCTCGATTTCCTTATGCTCTGAAACGCTGTGCTGAGCATCTTCGCGCAAATCAGGACGAGCCAGCATTGTCGCGTAAAGTGTTTCCTCTTCCGCAGCGGCGTGGGCCGTCACTTCGATCTTGAACTGATCAAACAGTTTGGCGCGGCGCTCATTCTCGCCCTTGGCATCGGTCAGCTTGTCGAGCAGCAGGCGATGCTGATCGTGATCCTGCTTGAGGGCGTCATAGATTTGAGCGGTCGCCATGTCGGAATTCTCCTGCCTTGAAGCAGAAGAAACCACCCACCAGCGTAAAAAGTTCAGCCGAAAAGTGCGTTGCTGACGATCGCCACCGGGATCCAGAGAAAGGGCGCGATGAGCGATGCAATCCACAGCATGGTCAAATCTCCGCGCATCTCCTTGTCCAGCCGACTGCGGCCTTGTGCCCAGTCCGGCATATTGGCCCAGCGATGCTCCAGGCTGCGCGCTGCGATGGAGAAGCCGCCTATCGCAATGAATATGCCGAAATGCATCAGGAGCGAGCCGCCCATTTTGGCGACGACGGCAATTTGCAGCACCGCGAATATCACCAGGGCGGCGGCCACGTGGCTGCTCACCTTCCGCGCATGATCTGTAGCCTGCGTATCTGCGACTGACTGAGCCGGAAACATGGATGCCAACGCAAATACCCCTGCTGATTGCGACTGGCTTCAAAGTTTCATGGGACGAATCCGGAATCAATAGAAAAGATGTGAGCGGAGGTGAAAAGTTCATGATTTTCGTCAATCATGCCGCGAAAAGGTCGAGCTGTTTGGGCTTTGGTGCAATCAGCGACCGCAAATCCGCGCGATCTCCTAGAACCGTAGGTCTCCAATCGGACGCGATCAGAAAAGGACGCACTTTGACGATCGAAGCCGTCAACCTTCCCACGTCGTCCAACCGCAAAGTTCGAAAGCGTCGCGTCCGCAATATTGCGTCGACTGCTTTCACGCCCAGACCGGGTACGCGCAACAGCATTTCGCGAGGGCCGCGATTGACGTCCACCGGAAAATTGTCCCGATGTTTGAGCGCCCAGGCCAGTTTTGGATCGATGTCGAGCGGAAGATTGCCGGTCATTTCATCCGCCGCATCGCCCACTTCGCGTGCCGAATAGCCGTAGAAACGCATCAACCAGTCTGACTGATATAGGCGATGCTCTCGGATCAGCGGCGGACGCTGGAGTGGAAGCACGGCACTGGCCGAGGGGATGGGAGAAAAGGCACTGTAATAGACGCGCCGAAGCCCGAAGTTCCCATACAGGCTGCTGGCGCGCGTGATGATCGCCTTGTCATTTGCGTCATCCGCGCCGACAATCATCTGGGTGGATTGGCCGGCAGGCGCGAAGTGCGGCGCGTTCTTGTAGCGCTTGCGGGCGTCCTTGTTGTCGATCATCTCCGTCTGCATCGACCCCATTGCGCCTTCGATGCGATCGCTGTCCTTTTCCGGCGCAAGGCGGGTCAGGCCCGCGCGCGTCGGCAATTCGACGTTGATCGAGATGCGATCCGCATGCAGACCCGCTTGCCGGATCAGTTCAGGGTCGGCATCCGGAATAGTCTTGAGATGGATATAGCCACGAAAGTTATGATCCTCGCGCAGGCTGCGAGCGACTTCCACGACCTGCTCCATCGTATAATCCGGCGACTTGATGATGCCGGAGGAGAGGAACAGCCCCTCAATATAATTGCGACGGTAGAAGGATAGGGTGAGGTTGACGACTTCCTCGGGCGTGAAGCGCGCACGCCGAACATTGCTGCTCTTTCGATTAATGCAATAGTGGCAGTCGAACACACAGCTATTGGTCAGCAATATCTTCAACAGCGATATGCAGCGGCCATCCGGGGCGTAGGCATGACAAATGCCCATGCCTTCGGTTGATCCTATGCCGCCGTTCGGCCCGCTGGTGCTACTGCGCTTCGCTGTTCCCGACGAGGCGCATGACGCATCATATTTCGCGGCGTCAGCAAGAATTCCCAGTTTCTGTCGCGTATCGAGCCATGCCATTAGTTCCCTATATGTTCTTTATCGTGGGCTGTCGAGCCTCATCGCGCGCGAACGATCGCCCCGGACTATGAAACTCGGGACCAAACGGGGAAATCCAGTGCGTCAGGTCTGATCGGCGTAGGCGACCTGCAATATGCCCCAATGCCGTCCGCGGATGTGGATGGAGGCAATGATCTGCTTGAGAAGCATCACTCCGCCGCCGGCGACCGGGCGTCGGTAAGCCTTGATGCAGAAGGGTGTGGTAGTGCGCACCTGTGCGCGCGTAACCGGTTCGTCGAACACTTGACCCGCGCGCGCATGTTCCGCGTTCCATGCCGGATCATTGGGCCGCTGCGCCATGGATCGTTCGGGCATGGCGACGCCGCCCCACGCTGTACGGTCGGAGCAGGACATGCCGAAAAAGCCGGGGAGATCCCGCGCTTTTTCCTGGAACGGTCGCGCTGCGGCAGTGATCCACGGTTGAATGGGGTGCGTGAAGATCTTCGGTTCTGCGCGTCCCACCTGCGTATATTGATCGCTAAAGGCGTCGGCTTCGCTCAGGCGCCCTTCCGAGATATCGCGCTCCACTGCCGCCGCGATACCCGCCGCAGCGTTCAGGCCGAAGCGAATATAGGGCGAATCGGGAATATCGACGCCGCTTTCGGCAAGATATTGCAGCAGGGTATTCGTATCGTCGCTGACGTTGCTGACGCGGCCGGAGAGACGCTGAAGCCCGTCCGCATTGTCCGTCGATGTCGCTGCGAGCGCGTCAAGACCGACATGGATCTCGCTGACAGAATCAACCATCGATCCAATGCGCGTAGCCACTGAGACGCTGTTTTCCGAAAGGCCGTGCATCAGCGTGCCGAGCCGGCCAACCAGCGCTTCGATGTCGCGCGTGCCCTTGTGGGCGGACTTGGCTTTCTCGACGCCGTTGCTGATTCGGTTCAACATGCCGTCCGCTTCGCCGGTCAGGGTGCGGATGGAGACTTCGATGGTGTGCGTTGCGGCGGCGGTTTCCTGCGCCAGCTTCTTCACTTCGCTGGCGACGACGGCAAAGCCGCGTCCGGCATCCCCGGCGCGTGCGGCCTCGATCGTCGCATTGAGGGCGAGCAGATTGGTCTGGCTCGCAATGCCGCTGATGACGCCAGTAACGTGTGCGACCGTGGTCAGCGCTTCCGTAAAGCCACCAAGGCTGTCGTGGATGCGGCTCACCTGTTCGATCATGTCGACCACGTTGGCGGTGGCTTCGCTTAGCTGCTTGGTCGAGTCATCGATGACTGTGCGGGCGGCATTCGCCTGCCGTTCGGCATCATTGGCTGCGAGCGAGACATCAGTCCCGTCTCCGGCCAGTTGAACGGCTTCGGTGCCGATCGATTCGATCGTTCGCGCCTGCGCGGTGACACGATCGGCAAGCTCTGCGATGTCCGCTTGCAGATCTAGCGTGCGGATGCCCAGATCACCGGACAGCTTTGCTGCCCGCTTGATCGTGTAGTGAATGTCGGTGGTGAGGCCAGCAGGTTCCATGAACAGGGGGGTAACCGGCTATAGTTAAATTTGGATTAGCACATGCGATCAATGTTGGAGAATTGCACCGGGAGTTCGCTTTTTTCAACGCTTTTACAATCAACTGGGTTCGGTCCGACGATCGGCTGACTATCGTAGCGGCTCAGTTTTCGGATTGCATCGACGCGCGGCGATTACGCCTTCTCAAGCAACCTCTCCCGCGCGATTTTCTCTCGCCATACCAGCGGTGCGAGGTGATGGACGGACTGGCCTTCGCTATCGACGGCAACGGTCACCGGCATGTCCTGCACTTCGAATTCGTAGATCGCTTCCATACCCAGATCCTGGAAGCCGACGACCTTCGATCCCTTGATCGCCTTCGCCACCAGATAGGCCGCGCCGCCGACAGCCATCAGATAGGCGCTTTTGTGGTCGCGGATCGCTTCGATGGCCATCGGGCCGCGCTCCGCTTTCCCGACCATGGCGAGCAGGCCTTCCTCCAGCATCATGCGCGTGAATTTGTCCATGCGGGTCGCGGTGGTGGGACCGGCAGGACCGACCACTTCCTCGCCCACGGGATCGACCGGGCCGACATAATAGATGACGCGGCCCTTGAACTCGACGGGCAGCGGTTCGCCCGCGTCCAGCATGTCCTTGATACGCTTGTGCGCGGCGTCGCGGCCCGTCAGCATCTTGCCATTCAGCAGCAGGCGGTCGCCATGCTTCCAGCTTTGCACGACCTCCGAGGTCAGCGTGTCGAGATCGACACGGATCGCGGCCTTGTCCGGCGTCCAGTTCACGTCGGGCCATTCGCTCAATCTGGGCTGTTCGAGATAGGCCGGGCCGCTGCCGTCCAGCGTGAAATGCGCGTGGCGCGTGGCGGCGCAGTTGGGGATCATCGCGACCGGCTTGCCCGCGGCGTGGCACGGCGCGTCCATGATCTTGACGTCAAGAATGGTGGAGAGGCCACCCAGACCCTGCGCGCCGATGCCGAGTGCGTTCACCTTGTCGAAAATCTCGATGCGCAGCGCCTCGATATCGTTCTGAGGCCCGCGTGCTTTCAATGGTCCCATGTCAATGGGGTCCATCAGCGCCTTCTTCGCGAGCAGCACGCAATGTTCCGCCGTGCCGCCGATGCCGATGCCGAGCATCCCCGGCGGGCACCAGCCTGCGCCCATTTGCGGGATCATTTCCAGCACCCAGTCGACGATCGAGTCGCTCGGGTTCATCATCTTGAACTTGGACTTGTTTTCGCTGCCGCCGCCCTTCGCCGCGACATCGACAGAGACCTTCGATCCGGGCACCATTTCGACATGCAGTACGCAGGGCGTGTTGTCCTTGGTATTGCGGCGGGTGAAGGCGGGGTCGGCGAGGACCGACGCGCGCAGCTTGTTTTCCGGGTGGAGATAGGCGCGGCGCACGCCCTCGTCGATGATCTCCTGCAATGACTTGGTGGTATCGTCCAGGCGGCAGTCCATGGCCCACTTCACGAACACATTGATGATGCCGGTGTCCTGACAGATCGGGCGATGCCCCTCGGCGCACATGCGGCTGTTCGTCAGGATCTGCGCGATGGCATCCTTGGCGGCGGGGGATTGTTCCGCCTCATAGGCTTCGCCCAGTGCGCGGATATAGTCCATCGGGTGATAGTAGCTGATGAACTGGAGCGCGTCGGCGACGCTCTCGATCAGGTCGGCTTGGGTGATGGTGACAGTCATGCCCGGAAATCCCCGCTGTGCTGGATATTTGCGGTTCGCTATAGTGGCTTTGCACCGCCTGTCTAGACGAACAGGAGGCGGTCTTCGTCGGTGACGCCCTGCAGGAAAGCGACGGTCCCGCCGATGGCGATACCCGGGTCGAGGGATGCGGCGTCGATGGCGGCGAGTGTCAGGCCACTCTGGCAGGCGATCAGCGTCACGCCCAGCGCCTTGGCTTCCTCGATCAAGGTGGCTAGGGATGGCAGCCCCGCTGCGGCATGCGCGGCATCGCGTGGGGCGGAGGCGGGGGATAGCAGCGCGGCGGCATCCATCTGGAAGAAGATATCG
>JBPPMC010000216.1:0-4287 GCA_051305835.1 Sphingobium sp. | reverse complement strand
CGTCCGCAAGCGGACCATTTTTGGGGTCATCCTCGTGATCTGCCCCCACCGAGTGGACCGGTGGGTTTGTTAGTGGATTATGCTCACCACCGCCATATCCGGTCGGAGGTGGAGCGAAGCGGAACCGGAGGCCGGATATGGCGGTGAAGCGGTTTCCGGTGCCGGTGGTCGATAGCCAAGGCGGCTGTGCGGGCGCACGGTATTGTAGTGTCGCCGCCACGCTTCGATCAGCACTTTGGCCTCGGCGAGGCTGTAGAAGATCTCGCCATTGAGCAGTTCGTCGCGAAGCGACCCGTTAAAGCTTTCATTATAGCCATTCTCCCACGGTGATCCCGGTGCGATGTAGAGCGCCTTCACCCCGATCTGGCCCAGCCATTTCTGGACGGCAGTCGCGATAAATTCACTGCCATTGTCTGACCGTATATTGGCTGGCGGGCCACGCGTGATGAACAGGTCCGCCAAGGCGGCCAGCACATCTTCATGTCGCAGCTGACGTGCGACGATGAGCGCCAGGCATTCCCTGCTGGCCTCGTCGATGATGGTCAGGATGCGGAACTTGCGGCCATCATGCGTCCGACCTTCGACGAAGTCGTAGGCCCAAACATGCCCTGGATATTCAGGCCGCAGGCGGATGCATGATCCGTCGTTAAGCCACAGACGCCCGCGCTTTGGCTGCCGCTGCGGGACCTTGAGCCCCTCACGCCGCCAGATACGCTCGACCCGTTTATGGTTCACCGTCCAACCCGCATGGCACAGCAATGCCGTCACCCGCCGATAGCCGTAGCGACCATATTGCTTTGCCAGTGCAATGATGTCCTTGGTCAGCGCCTGTTCGTCATCTGCCCCGCGCGGAACCTTGCGCTGTGTCGATCGATGCTGTCCCAGCACCCGGCAGATCCGTCGCTCGGACACCAGAAGCTCTCGTCGCACATGATCAATACAGCGTCGCCGCCGCGCGGGGCTCAGAAGTTTCCCCGTGCGGCCTCCTGCAATATCAGCTTATCCAGCGTCAGGTCGGAGATCGCCCGGCGAAGCCGCAGATTCTCCTTCTCCAGATCCTTCATTCGCCGCGCCTGGTCGGTCTTCAGACCGCCATATTCCTTGCGCCAACGGTAATAAGTCTGCTCGCTAACCGCGATCCGGCGACAGGCTTCGGCAGTCGATGCCCCCTGCGCCAATACGATCTCAACTTCACGTAACTTGCCGATAATCTCTTCCGGCTTGTGCTTCTTGCTTGGCATTCATCATCCCTTTCGTGGTCCAGACTATCATAGTCTCTGGGCCACTCAGCGGGGGGCAGATCAACTGGCTCCCACATAGCGCTCAGCTTTCATGAGTTCTGCGGCCCGCTCGACCAGCAGTTTACGCTCCATTACACCTGTCAACAATGGTTCCACGCCCCGAAGCATCGTGAAAGTCATGCCGGCATGAAGATCGTTGCAGTCTAACATAGCCGGCTGCCTCGCAAGCTTCGTTGATGCGTCGCCCAGCACATGCATCAAATCTATCGCATCAGTTGCGAAGTAGTGGAACGAGTGCCCCTTGCTCGGGATAGTCACAAGCCCACTATGGAGAGGTTATCGTGGATCATGCAAGCCGGCTCGTCGAAGTAGCCCGTGTTTTAGTCTCTTACAGATGATCTTCTAATGCGGAAACAGGTGCCGCGAGAGCGTCGTACACCTCGATTGCGGCGCATCCTGCAGCGAAGAACCCTGCGGCTGCAAGGAGGCCGGTCTGAAATGCCGACGACCAGCGACGGCTTTTCTCCAACTGGCGCGCTACCTCAGCATCTAGGCTCATTCGATTATGGGCCCGACGGTCGGGAAAGGCGCTTGCGCTCCTCGCCATTTCAGGCTTGCGCGATAGGCGGGGCTCATCTGAAATCGCCGCTACGTCAATAGATCCCTGGGCCCGAATGCCGAAGAAGCGATTTTTTTTCCAAACTACCCGTCCAACGATCGACTGTCGACCGCGCCTGATGTCAACGTAAGTGCCGCGCTCTGGAGGATCGTCGCACGCAACAAGCGCGCCATGGGCCGACAAATTATGGATTACCACCTCTGTCCAGGACGAGCACGCGCGCATTCGCGCCGGAATCATTACCGGGTAGCGCGTCTCGCGCGATCTATATCCGATCTGCAGTGTTTTTATCACTGACGCGCTCCCCTACGATCAACAGCCACTAGAATGTGGGATAAATTATCGCCGCAATCGGCATGTTCGCGCGATGCTGCGCGCCAATAGGCGCCAGGTCGCCTTAAGCGATCCTGGTGGATTTCCCCGACGCTCACGGGGGTGGGCGTCGGGGCGATCGAAAGTGCACCGGCGCTGGGGACGTTGCGCCGAGGTGCAAACACTCCTTAGGATCTACGAACTTAAAACGCGGTAAGCGCGCGCTACCGTATTGTCCGCAAAAATGCGCAGCCGGCCGACGCATATGTGGTTGCTGCAGCTGCTTTAAGCCGCCGCTGCGCGGCTCATGACTGTGTCACTGCTGACAATCTGGTTACGCCCGTGGCGCTTGGCTTTGAACAAAGCTGCGTCTGTGACGCGCATGTAGTGATCGAGCGACGTACCAGCAGTTATCTCTGAAATGCCAAAGCTGGCTGTAATTCTCACGTCTGGTGCCCAATTAAATGTTAGGCGCGCAAATTCTCCTCGCAACCGCTCTGCAATTGCCATGGCGTCTTTCATGCTGGTTTCGCCGATTAGGATGCCAAACTCTTCGCCGCCAAGCCTTCCCAAGACATCGGTCGGCCTCAGCGCGGCCCGGCAGCAGTCGGCGATGCCCTTTAGGACTTCGTCACCCGCTGGGTGGCCAAAATTGTCGTTGATTTTCTTGAAATGATCCAGATCAAAAAGGATGAGCGCGGCCGGCCTACCATTGCGCTCCAGTCGCGCCATCACCCTTTCGCCCTCTTTGGCAAAGAAGCGTCGAGTGGCTGCGCCAGTAAGCGAGTCGCGATGGGCAAGCGTGCGGAGCTCTATCTCTTCCATCACCAACCCCGCGAACTTGTTGAGGATGCTGACCTGCGCATTACTAAAGGTTCGGGGCTGCGTATCGATTACACAAAGCGATCCCAAGTTGTAACCGCAGGGCGTGCATATTGGCACCCCTGCGTAGCTCCTTATCCCCGGATCTCCTGTCACAAGAGGATTTGATGCAAAGCGCGGGTCCAGCTCGGCGTCGGCTACGACCATAGGAGCGCGCTTGAGGATGGTGTAAGCGCAAAATGCAACGTCGCGCGGGGTTTCGATTGCTTCAAGACCCTGAATAGATTTGAACCATTGGCGCTCCCGGTCCAACAGCGAGACCGCGCAGATCGGCACTTCGAAAATATCACGCACTAATGCTGTAATCTTGTCGAATTCTGACTCGCGCCCAGTGTCGAGAATTTGGTATCGCTCCAAAGCCGCAAGTCTACCCGCCTCGTCAGTAAGTTGATGATCATTCGCAGCCTGCGTTCCCGGCCCGAAAGTTGCTCCCTTCACGGGCATACCAGTAAACTCCTCCATTACGTTAATCAGATCAAGATTTTCAAAGCGCGATCGGAACATGGTGCAAATGACAGCGACCTATGACGAGGTCATTGCTTGCTGCTCGTGAAGCGCGGTCATGATGTGGATCAGGTCCAAGATGCCCCGTTCGGACCCACGGAGAGCTTCCGATACAGGTCTAGTGATTGTGCGCTGAACGAACAGAGAGGGTCCGGCATAGCCGAGCGACCAGCCGACGAACCGGCGGTCAAGCACTTCCCCCTGTTCAAGAATCGTGACGTCGGTATGGCGGGGATCGCGCGAGATACTGAGCATAATGTCCTCTACGGCAGCTTGTTCGCCTTCGAGTATTTGGGCGAACCTTCCCGCGCCGAAAATCAGGCATCCCGTCACCGCCGCCTTTTCGTTGCGCAATCGACTGACCCTCACGAGCGCTTCAACAGCGGCATCGGCTTCGCTTGGCGCAATCGTACTTCGACTGGCATATAAGAGACTGAACATGTTCACTTAGCTTTCTATGGTGCGCATCGGCGTAGGATGAGTGGCTCGCCACCGCCGACGGAATGCCAACGAGGAAGGCTGGCCACCTCCGCCACCTGCACTGCACGGCTGAACAGAAAGCCCTGTCCGGTGTGGCATCCCAGATCACGCAGAAGGGTTGCCTGTTCGATTGTTTCTATCCCCTCGGCTACTACTTCGATAGCAAGGTTGCGTCCGAGGCTTATCATTGCACTCACGATCGCTCGGTCATCGGGACTGGCCGGCAAATTGCTGACGAAGCTCCGATCA
>JBPPMC010000215.1:0-4327 GCA_051305835.1 Sphingobium sp. | reverse complement strand
CTGCCCCAAGGTCAGCGCATCAGCAGGGCCTGCGCTGCGCTATGGGGAGGGCTCCACGCAGCCCCTGCTGTTCCTCAACCTGTGACATTTCTATATGGCAGAGATAGGGACTTCTCTAAATGGCAGGAACAAATTATTGCGTCGCTGGCCGGCGCATCTAAGCATATGGTGTCCGAAGCGTGCATACATACTTCGGACAGGCGAATGAGAAGCTTGGCGGCCAAAGGCGCCTCCAACAGACCCAGCCCGCTTGAGCCAAGCGCCGAAATTTGGTATGTGAAAGCGGTTCGGAGATCGGCATGAGCAAGCTTGATCACACCTTGTACGCTTTCACGCAGGACAATCCTGGCGGCCCGGTTATTCAGTATGTCGACGATGAAACGGCTCCAATCGAGCTTTCGACCGACACCGCTGGAAATCCCACGCGCGCCGGGATGATCGGCTACGCGATTGCTTACGCTATAGCGTTCGGGGCCGCCGCCTATTTCCTGCTGATCTGACGGGGTCATTTCCGCAACTTTGGATCCAGGAAAAAGCCCTTGTTATGGGACTCGCCGACCTCTTGCTGGACGTCGATCGAGCCTTGAATGCGGCTTGCTCGTCCAGCTTCAGCGACCGCCTTATCCTCGCTGACCGCAACTCTTCCGCCGGCAATGATTGCTGCAGCCGCCCCCGGGTCGCCCTTTCCTTGGCCACCACGAATGGCGTCGACTTCGTGAGGCCGATATGCCGCTCGCACATCACCTTCGCCGCCAACGCTGGTGCGACTGACGTCGACTAGGTCGGGTTCCCGGAGGTTCGCGCTGATCTCCTGGCGGATGTCGTCGCGCTTCGCCTGCGCCCACTGCGAGATCATCGCTGCCCGCACCTCCCGCTGATGATCTGACAGAACAGTCGACCAGAGCTCTGGCACATCCATGTTCGGATGCAGGGCTTGCTGCGCGCGATACCATTGCGAGAGATCCTGGCTCATGTTTTCGCTGAGCTGCATGCCGTGCGTCTCCGCATAGCTTGCATCCCTGGAGAGCGATTGCGACAGCTCCTCCATCTTCCGTGCCGCCTCAGAGTAGGACTTCGCGCGGGCCAGAGAGTCCTCGATGCCCTGAGAGGACGACGAGGACGTTGAAGCCCGGCTGAACTCGCCAGAGCGGGCGTATGTGCCATCCGACGTGGAAGCGGACGAGGAAACGCCGTGCTCATCACGGATGCTGCTCGACTGCGTGTTGGAGCTATCGCTCGAACGACTGTCCGAGGTTCCGTGCCGGAGCGAGTCCTGCTGCTGCCCACTTTTCTGCACGCTCCCACTGACTCCTGGGAGTCGGCCGAGTAGCCTTGCGACGGAACCTGGAGCGCCGGCTCGACCGCCACCCCCGGATCCACCTCCGCCGAGACCGGCTGACAACCCGCCGGTTACGGTGTCGAGGGTTTGCGCCGACCGATCGTGCCCGTTTGTAACGCTCAAGCTCTGCCCGGTTGACGACCGATCATCAATGCCTTGGCTGCTCGATGATGACCGCCGATCGCTCTGTTCAATCGATGTGTTGGCGGCCGTCCCGCTGCTAGAATCAAAGCCGGACGTGCGTTCGCTCGATGTCCCAAAGGCGCTACGGTTCGTGTGGGTGCTGGTGAGAATCTCCTGCGCTGTATTTTCAAACGACTGTGCTTGACGATGGGCCTGGCTCGCCATCTCGCGCCACCCCGCATAGGTGCAGTGACGACGTGCGCGCCTTCAAGCGGGTGCAACGACAATGGTATCAGAGGTATAGGCGACCACGCGAAGGGCTCCGATCCGCTTCGCTTTTGCGCCGCAGATGGTAAAAATGGCAATGCTCGCCGCAGCGGCACCCCTGGGCGCGGAGAGGGGCAAATGAAAGATGATCGCCTGCTCGAAATGCAGGTCTGCCATGCGATCGTGGAGAGCGACGGGTTCGCCGGACACCTGACGGTATCCGAACCCAAACCGGCCAACGGCATCTTGCGCTGGCACGGTGACGAGGCAGCGCAAAAGGCGGTGTATGCCAACCGGTCTCGTCTGAAATCAGATGTTGGGCGCAGGGCAATGCGCAAACGCGGCGAGATGGTCGAACGCAGCTTCGCCCACGTTCTGGATCGTGGCGGTATGCGCCGCGCATGGCTGCGTGGGCGCGAGAACCTCCACAAACGCTACCTGATCCACGTCGCGGGTTTCAATCTCGGCATCCTGATGCGGGCTCTGTTTGGATGTGGCACCCCCAGAGAGGCTGCAGGCGCCGCCCAGGCCGCATTGTTCGTCTTTCAGGCCGAGAACATACTGCTTTTCGCGTTCGTTGCCCGTGTCGGCAACGAGAACGGCGCGTTGCTCATCGCCATTTCAACCGAGCTCGGCTGAGGCTCTCGCCGCCAAAAGCGACTTCATCATCGGGCTGTTAGGATCTACGAATTTAAAACGCGGTAAGCGCGCGCTACCGTATTGTCCGCAAAATGCGCAGCCGGCGGAAGCATATGTGGTTGATGCAGCTGCTTTAAGCCGCCGCTGCGCGGCTCATGACTCTGTCACTGCTGACAATCTGGTTACGCCCGTTGCGCTTGGCTTTGAACAAAGCTGCGTCTGTGACGCGCATGTAGTGATCGAGCGACGGGCCAGCAGTCATTTCTGAAATGCCAAAGCTCGCTGTAATTCTCACGTCTGGTGCCCAATTAAATGTCAGGCGCGCAAATTCTCCTCGCAGCCGCTCCGCAATTGCCATGGCGTCTTTCATGCTGGTTTCACTGAGTAGGATGCCAAACTCTTCGCCGCCAAGCCTTCCCAAGACATCGGTCGGCCTCAGCGCGGCCCGGCAGCAGTCAGCGATGCCCTTTAAAACTTCGTCGCCCGCTGGGTGGCCAAAACTGTCGTTGATTTTCTTGAAATGATCCAGATCAAAAAGGATGAGAGCAGCCGACCTACCATTGCGCTCTAGTCGCGCCATCACCCTTCCGCCCTCTTTGGCAAAGAAGCGTCGAGTGGCTGCGCCAGTAAGCGAGTCGCGATGGGCAAGCGTTCGGAGCTCAATCTCTTCCATCACCAGCCCCGCGAACTTGTTGAGAATGCTGACCTGCGCATTACTAAAGATCCGGGGCTGCGTATCGATTACACAAAGCGATCCCAGGTTGTAGCCGCAGGGCGTGCATATTGGCACTCCTGCGTAGCTCCTTATCCCCGGATCTCCTGTCACTAGAGGATTTGATGCAAAGCGCGGGTCCACCTCGGCGTCGGGTACGACCAAAGGAGCGCGCTTGAGGATGGTGTAAGCGCAAAATGCAACGTTCCGCGGGGTTTCGATTGCTTCCAGACCCTGAATAGACTTGAACCATTGGCGCTCGCGGTCCACCAGCGAAACCGCGCAGATCGGCACTTCGAAAATGTCGCGGACTAATGCTGTAATCTTGTCGAATTCTGCCTCGCGCGCAGTGTCGAGAATTTGGTATCGCTCCAAAGCCGCAAGGCGTCCCGCCTCGTCAGTAAGTTGGTGATCGTTCGCAGCCTGGGTCCTCGGCCCGAAAGTTGATCCCTTCCCGGGCATACCGGTAAACTCCTCAATTACGTCAATCACTTCAGATTTCCCATGCGCGATCGAACGATCGTATAAATGACTGCGACCTATGACGAGGCCGCTGTTTGCTGCTCGTGGAATCGGGTCATGATGTGGATCAGGTCCAAGATGCCCCGTTCGGACCCACGGAGAGCCTCGGATACAGGCCTAGTGATTGTGCGCTGAACGAATAAAGAGGGCCCGGCATAGCCGAGCGCCCAGCCGACGAACCGGCGGCCCAGGACTCCACCCTGTTCAAGGATTGTGACGTCGGCATGGCGGGGATCGCGCGAGATACTGAGCATAATGTCCTCTACGGCCGCTTGTTCGCCTTCGAGTATCTGAGCGAACCTTCCCGCGCCGAAGATCAGGCATCCGGTCACCGACGCCTTTTCATTGCGTGATCTACTGACGCTCACGAGCGCTTCAACAGCGCCATTGGCTTCGCTTGGCGATATGGTACTTCGACTGGCATATAGGACACTGAACATGTTCGCTTCGCTTTCTATGGAGCGCATCGGCGTAGAATGAGTGGCTCTCCGCTGATCGAATGCCAACGAGGAAGGCTGGCTACCTCGGTCACCTGAACTGCGCGGCTGAACAGAAAACCTTGCCCGGTGTGACATCCCAGTTCACGCAGAAGGCTTGCCTGTTCGATTGTTTCTATCCCCTCGGCTACTACTTCGATAGCAAGGTTGCGTCCGAGGCTTATCATTGCACTCACGATCGCTCGGTCATCGGGACTGGCCGGCAAATTGCTGACGAAGCTCCGATCA
>JBPPMC010000032.1:0-6280 GCA_051305835.1 Sphingobium sp. | reverse complement strand
AGGGCGGATGCCAGCGGAGTGCCGTATTTCTCCGTCTGGATCATCGTCGTGACCACGCCTTTGACCGCATCCAGCTTCACGCGGTTGGCAAGGTTCTCAAACGCCATGCGACGCTCGGTCAGAAAGCTCAGCTCGATAGCCGTAAGCTGAAACTCGTCGCCAAGTTCGGGATAGGCCTTGCCCAGTTCCTTGGCGACACGGTTGAATGCCGCATCGACCGTGAGGCCCGCCTCCGCGCAGATGACGAGCAAGTCGAGGGCATCGGGAAGGCCTTTCCGAATTTCGGTGGAGCGCTTCGCAATCTTGTTGTTGAGGAACAGATCGGGCGCCTTGTACGCCAGAATGAGCAGGACCGCGAAACAGCCGAAGCGCTTGAACGGGCTCCATTCGGGCTGACCACCCAGCACATATAGCCAGAGGCCGACCAGCAGGCCGACGACGATCGGTATGATCATCCGACCGAAGATGACCGTTACGGCCAGGTCCTTCGACCGGATGCCAGCCTGCGCCAATTTGACCTGCGCCTCTTTAAGCTGGTCTTCCTGCAGAACCTTGAAGCTGGACAGGAAGGACCGCATGCGATCGGTGGTCTGGTTTTTCTGAACCAGCTTCGCGCGGCGTTTGGCTGTCGAAGCCACAATGCCTGCCTTCAACTGCTCGCGACGCTCGTTCAGCACCTTGACGCGCTTCGTCATCGGATCGCGCACGGTCATGATCGCATAGAGCGCGTACATGGTGGCGAATGTGGCAAGGGCGGCCATAAGCGTGCCCAGATCGGTCGCGTCCATGCCCATCAGAGTGGCGCCGGTCGGTGCTTGCATGTCGACGTGCCTCCCTTAAATTTCGAAGTTGATCATCTGGGCCATGATGAACACGCCGATGCCCATCCATCCCATGCCGCCAATGCCGATAAGCTGCATCAGGCTGAGGCCGAACAACCCTTCCGGATCTCCATTGAAGAAGGGCGCCATATATTTGTAGTTGATGTAGGAAATCATGCCAAATACGATGAATGGCAGGGAGCCGATGATGTAGGCGGACGCCTTTGATTCCGAAGACATGGCGCGGATCTTCAGCTTCATCTGCGCGCGCTGGCGCAGCACGGTCGACAGGTTGGACAGGGTCTCTGCCAGGTTACCGCCCGTTTCGCGCTGGATTGCCAGCGTGATGACGAAGAACTGAAATTCGGCAGTGCCCAGACGGTCGGCGGTTTCCTGCAAGGCCTGATCCATGGTCTGGCCGATTTTCATGCGCTCGCTGATCAGTTTGAATTCTTCACCAACGGGACCGGGAATTTCGCTCGCGACGATATTAAGCGTTTCGCTGATCGGCAGGCCCGATCGTAGGCCGCGCACCAACAGGTCCAGCGCATCGGGGAAATGCTTCGTGAATTTGTCGATCCGCTTTGAAATCAGGCGGCTGACATATTTGTGCGGCAGGCCAAGACCGGCGGCAAGGCTGACGAGAATAGATGTGAGCGGTGCATTTCCGCGCAGTAGCATGACCAGAGTGAGCACCAGAAAGATACCGGCACACGCCGTCATATATTGACCCAGCGTCCACTTCTTGCCGGTCATGCGAATGCGCTTGGTGAGCTTCTCCGGATCTGGGATCAGCGAAACCAGCAGCTTCATCTCTTCATTGGTGCGATTGGAGATCGCCTTGCGCATCCGCGCTTCCAGGATGGCGTCCGCAGAGTCGCTGTGGCGCCCGCGGATCAGCGCAAGACGCCGGTGACGCGCCTTGTCGGCTGACGGTCCCGCAAACGCGAACACGGTCAGCCCGACAACGCTCAGCCCCATCAGGATCAGCAGGATCAACTGGCCATTCATCTCACGTTCGTCCCGTCCTTGCTCGACACCGGTTTCTCACCAACGGGCCGAAGGGTAGCATCTTCAAGCGGCTCAGCTTTCGGCGGCTCAGCTTTCGATGGCCGCCTTCTTGTCCTTCTTGCCGGGCATGATCGACTTGAAGTCCGTAAACTTGCCCATCAGCGATCCGCCCTTGGGCTTGGTCTTACCCTTGCCGCCGTTGGCTACATCCTCGATCGCGCCCAAGGCCAGGTCCATGAGCTGGGTGAGGCCCGCGCCGGTCTTGCTGCCCTTGGCGACTTCGGCGAGCGTCTTGCCCAGCTTCGCCGCCTGTGCCGCCAGGCGCGCATCGAAGGGCACGATCACATCGACCTTATGCTCGATCGATTGCTCGAAATCCTTGCGGCTGATTTCCAGCGCTGCGGCATGAACGCGATTGGCCGCGACGATGATGCGCGTCTGCGGTGCATGGCTCTTCAGCCAGGAGAGGATACGGATCGAATCCCGCGCGGCCGCCAGCGTCATTTCGGTCACGACGATGGCGACGTTGGCGTCATTCGCCAGATGCGGATGCGCGATCAGCATGGCGCGCGGCAGATCGACGACGCTGCATTCGAAGGCGGTGCGAAATTCCTCCATCAACTGATGGAAAGCGCCGCCGTCGGTCATCAGCGGCTGGTTTATCGGTGCTTCGGCAGACAGGATCGCAAGCCGGTCATTGGCGCGCACCATGGCACGCTCGATGAAAAGCCCATCGATACGGCCGGGGTTCTCGATCGCATCCGTCAAGCCGCGACCCGGCTCCAGATCCATGGCCAGCGCGCCCGTGCCGAAATGCACGTCAAGGTCGAGCAGCGCCGTGGTGCGCTTGCTCTTTTCGCTCAACAGCCATGCGATCGAAGTGGCCACGGTCGATGCCCCCGCACCGCCGCGCGTGCCGATAATGGCAGCGGAAAGGTGAGGGCGCTCCGTAGAGATGTCGACACGCGGGGCCATGAACACGGCCTGCGCCTGCGCAATTGTGTCGCGCACATGATCGGCGTTCAGGGGTTTAAGCAAATAATCCTGAATGCCGCTGGCGACGAGGTCGCGGTACAGGCGCACATCGTTCACCTGACCTGCGGCGATCACGACCGTACCGGGTTCGCACACTTCCGCGAGGCCATTGATGTCGTTCAGCGGATCGCCGCTTTCGGAGAGATCGACGAACAGGATTTGCGGACTGGCGCTGACGGACAGCGTCTGCACGCCATTGCGCAGGCCGCCCTTGTGCACCTTTTCCGGCGCCCATCCCATTTCGATGGCGACGCTGCGCACCACGTCGAAGCTGTGGTCGTCGCAAACGAAGGCGTGGAACGGATCGCGCGCTACGCCAGCGCCCTTCCAGGGTGCGTTCATGCTCAGTTACCCCCTGCGGTGATTGTCTTGAGATCGCCAGAGCCAGTCGGCGCTTTCTCACGATAGGTCTTGATGGCGCGGTCGGAGGTGGCGGTGCGCAAGTCGCTGGAGCCTGCCTGTCCGCGTACCAGATCTTCCGGATTGGCGACCATCGCGGCGAGGTTGCCGTTCACCGCGCACCCATAATTGCGCGACGTGTTGCCCATGCCGTTGGTTTCCTGCTTGTCGCTCCAGTCGGGACAGCCGGGGACGCGCGCCGAGGCACGGCGCACGACAAGGCGAACGGCGCCTTCCGGCGCAGCGCCCGCTGCAACCGCGTCGTCTTCTTCGATCAGGAGGCCGTGGCGCGCGACGACATTGGCAATGCCATCCCGAACGCTTGGCCCGTAATAGGCTGCGTCCGAAGCGACCGAGATGCGATCTCCATAGGCAATCCCGATCGACGCCAGCCAGCCTTCCAGCCGCTTGGCTTCGCTGGGGGATAATCCGCCTTGGCCGCCCACCTGAATGTCATAGGCATAGCTGGTGTAGCTCACGACCGGCTGATGCGTGGATTCCATGCTGCGATTAAATTCGCCGCGCGGGCGTGCCTCCGCTGCGATCGGGATCAGGGATACGCCCGCAAGCACGATGCCGATCGCGGACTGCATCAGCGTGCGGCTCAGGCTCCAGCGTGTAGATTTCCGTGTCATCTGTACGGTCCTTCCCATCAGAAGCTGAAGCCGGGCGCAGGCGTGCCATTGCCCGACGAGCCGCTTGCAGGTTTTTGCGTGGTCGTCGCGCGGGCAACTGGCGACGCGTTGCGAACGTCGCCACCGGGCGCGATGGTCGGCCCCTTGCCGCGCGCACCGCTGATGCCGTCCGATCCTTGCTGCAGGAACAGCCCTTGCGCTTCGGTCGCGCTGCGGAACCCATCCGTCGGCAAGTGAATGTCGCTCGCATTGACCGGCTTCACGAGATAGGGCGTGATTACAACCACGAGTTCGGTCTCATTGCGCTGAAACTTACGCGATTTGAACAGACTGCCCAATATTGGGATGTCTCCAAAGCCGGGCACCTTATCAACGTTGTTCGCCGTATCGTTGCTAAGCAGGCCCGCGATCATGAAGGCCTGTCCCGTCCCCAGTTCTACGGTCGTTTCAACCGAACGGCTCTTCAGCGCGGGAACGGATGAGTTGATCGAGAAGTCGAGGCTGGACACCGTAGGGCGAACCCGCAACGAAATGCGACCATCGGCCAACACTGTCGGCGTGAAGGCAAGCTGCACGCCATATTGCTTGAACTCAATGGTGTTACCCTGAAGACCATTACTCACGGAATAGGGATATTCCCCGCCAGCTAGAAAACTCGCCGTTTCGCCAGAGAGCGAGGTCAAATTAGGTTGAGCAAGCGAAGTGGCAAGGCCAGCGGTTTCAGCAAGATCAAGTGCGCCTGCGACATCCATTCCGAACAGTTTTGCTAAGAAGCCGATGCTGGTCGTGCCACTTCCGGCTGCGGGCTGATTGAAGGTGAACTGGCGACTGATATCTGGGCCAACTGGGCCGACAAAATTACCTAAATTGCCGAAGTTCCGGTTTGATCTGCCAATGAAGCCGCTGAAGCTACCGGAACCTGTGCCCAAGCCAGCAATGTTCGTTCCCACCTGATGAAGCAAGTTCCGGCTCACTTCCGCAATCCGCACCTGTAGGTTCACCTGTAACGGCGTCGCCGTGCGCAGGCGGCTCACGACCGTCACGTCCTTGCCTACGAAGGCTTGTGCCAGACGTTCGGCCTCGGCAGCGTCTTCGGGGGCTTTGATCGTGCCGGTCAGCAGGATCATGCCGTTCATCGTCGACACCTGAACATCGGCGTCCGGCATGGCGAGTTTCAGCATCTGGTCGACGGTGGTCAGGTTGTTCCCAACGCGAACGATCGTGGAGTAGAGAACCTGTCCCGCCCTGTTGATGACCGAGACATTGGTTTCGCCCGGACCCTTCGCCAAGATATAGACCTGACTGTCGGAGCGTACGAACACATCGGCCACGGCGGGGTTCACGACCACAACGTCCGCGATCTTGCCCTGAACATTGACGGCGCGGCTTGCGCCCACCGACAGGATCAGGCCGCCATCTGCGCTCGTGCTGCCAGCGGGCGCCGCGTTCAGCGTTGCCGTCGGAAGCAGGCCGGCACCGATGGCGATCCCCATGGCCAGCACGGACGCGGCCGATTTCCACGCAAGGAACTTGGTCAAAGTCATCTTACTTCCCCCCGACCGGCACCAAAGTCACATCTGTTCCGCGTGATATTCTGACGGATGGTCCGGTGACGGGCGGTGGCGGTGCTTCTGCGACCGGCTTGCCCGGGACGCTGGATCTTTGATAACGCGATACGTCGGCGCCAGTGGCAAAGGTCGGGCGTCGGTCCGTCGGTGCGGAGGCGATCTTCGCCAGCACGCGCTTTTCGGCTCCGGCGTCCTTGCCATCGGGCAAGTCCACGTCGCTTGTGGCAATGGCGGCATCCAGATCGGAGGCCTGATCGGCGATTGAGCGCAACGCGAGCGACAATGAGCCCAGCGTCTGCGACACCGCGATCTTCTCGGCAATGCGCGGCGTTACCTCCAGCGTGACATTGGAATAGGCTTGGATAACGGGTTTGCCGTCCTCGCCCATGGCATCGGTGCGCTGGTCCGTCGCCAGCACGCGAAGGTCGCGCACGATCGTTTCGGAAACTTTAAGCGGAGAGCCATCGCCGCCGCCGGGAACGGACTGCGTCAAAATCATGTCGACGCGATCCCCCGGAAAGATGAAGCCCGCGACGGAGTTCACCAGCTGGACCGGCACCGTGATGGCGCGCATGCCCGGCGAAAGGGCGGCGGCCAGAAAGCCGCGATCGCCCGGATTGATGACGGCGCCTTGTGTCAGTGGCTGGCCAGCGGTAATGGCGTTGCGAACGACGCTGCCCGCCAGCTTGCCCGGTTCCATCTGGCCCTGAACATAATAGGCCTTTTCGATCAGATCCTTGGGCCATGGCTGGAAGCGGAAGCTCTGGGCGTCCAGGATGGTGCCGACCGGCAATGCCTTGGTTGCGACCAG